>CANBQJ010000027.1 GCA_947371645.1 Burkholderiales bacterium
TACACCACGCGGCGCTCGCAGCCCATGATGAGGTCGAGGTTGCGCAGACCGACGTCGAAGTCGATCACGGCCGTCTTGTGGCCGCGCAGGGCCAGGCCGGAGGCGAAGCTGGCGCTGGTGGTCGTCTTGCCAACGCCCCCTTTGCCGGAGGTCACCACGATGATCTTGGCCATGGATGGCGGTCCTTTCAGATGTCGTAGAAGTCAGAGTTGAATCGGGTCGAACACCAGGCGCTCGCCTTCGAGGCGGATCTGCGCCGGCTTGCCACGCACGTTGGCGGGCAAGGGGTTGTCGGTGGTGCGGTAGGTGCCGGCAATGGACAGCAGCTCGGGCTCCATGCAGGTGGCGAAGATGCGCGCCTGCTTGTTGCCCTTGGCGCCGGCGATGGCCTTGCCGCGCAGCGGGGCGTACACATGGATGCTGCCGTCGGCGATGATTTCGGCGCCGTGGTTCACGATGGCGGTGATGATGACGTCGCCGCCCTTGGCATAGACCTGCTGGCCGGAGCGCAGCGGCTTGTCGATGATGAGCGTGGCGATGGCCGTGGGCACTTCAACCTGCACCTCGACGGGCACTTCACGAACCACCTCGCGGATGACTTCCTTGACCACGGTTTCGACGCGGGCCGGGCCGGCGCCGGCATCGGAGGCTTCGACCAGGCCGGCGTTCTTGGCGGCCTCGGTCTGCTTGATCGAGGCGCCCCGCACGGCCACGGGCTTGAGTTTGTAGCCCTGCAGCAGCGCAATCAGCCCGGGAAAGTCGACGGACATGTCCAGGCTGGCCAGGTGGGTGAGGTCGATCACCACGGGCTCGCCGTCGAACAGGTCGGGGGTGGCGCCGAAGCGCTCGGCCATGGCCTGGGCCAGGGTCTGAAGGTTGCCCGTCTTGAGCAAGAAGGCTTCCAGCGTCAGCGAGGCACTCTTGATGTCGAACAGGTTGGCGGTGTTCGCAGGCGTGGCGGCGGACATGAATGCAGGATGTGAGAAAGCCCAGAGTTTAAGGCAAGCCCAGAAGCGTCTTTCGCAGGGTGCAAACCTGTGCAGAAAGCTTGGAAATCACCGGAGGCTGCAATCCGAGGCGCTTGCTGCGGATTTAACCATGCTTGTGTCATGGTTTTGTAGCATGTGCGGCCTGCGCGCCATGGGCCATGGGTTGACCTGGCGCGGTCAGGCGTTCAACACACGAGGAGCACACACATGGTTCGCGAGTTTTTCTATGGTGGTGACCGATTCCGCGCCACCGTGCACGGCCGTCCGGGCAAGGAAGAGATCTTCATCGTTCAGGTGCTGGAGGACGACGAGGAGGGCTCCGAGATCTCGCTGGACCGCTTCGAAGATGCAGGCAATGACCCGGAAGCCCCCCTGGAGACCGTGCTGGTCAAGCTGGTGGACCAGCTCCGTGTCGAGCAAGGCGCCGATGCCACCGAGGCGGCGGCCCCATTTGCCTGGTCGGAAGGCCGTGTGCTCAAGCGCGTGCACAGCGGCGTGCAGCACTGAAGCCGGGCAAGGGGCGCCCGCTCAGCCGGGCAATCGGGTGGGGCGGTGTCGCCAAAGGCCGGGTTCGCCAGCTGAACGGCTGGATGCCGGCCTCCACACGCATCACGTGACATCCGCGTCGCCGGGGCCAGGAGGAGCGGTTATGGGTGCAGAGTTCACGGAACAAGCCGCTTTGGCCATGCTTGCGGCCATGCCGGTGGATGCCGCTGGCCTCACACTGGCAGCAGCGGGGTGGCGCGCGCCCGCAGCTTTGAACCAGCCAACCCATGGACGCCCTTCGCCCCAGCACCGCCCCGGCCATCGCGGCCCCACCCGATGCGTCGCTTGCCGGCGTCCTGGAAGCACGCATCACGCATGCGCGCATCCGGATGCTCTACGGCCACATGCCGGTCACCGCCTGGACACTGGGTGGCTTCACCGTTGTGATCGGTGGCTTGATCCACTTCACGCAGCCTGGGCCGCTTGCCCTGCCGACACAGGTCTGGTTGACGGCGGCCCTGTTGCTGGCGGTCACCCGCGCCTTGCACGCGCAGTCGTACTTCAGGTCGGCTGACCGTCAGGCGCCGTTCTGGCAGCACAGCTATTGCTGGCTGACCTTGGTCTTCAGCGTGTGCTGGGGTGCCTTGCCGTGGGCACTGCCCATCGGCCACGATCGGCAACTGGCGATCGCCATCATTGGCGTGATGATCGGCATGGCCGCGACGGGCGCTGCGCAGATCAGCAGCGACCGTGCCAATGTGCGTGCCTGGACTGTGCCCATCCTGCTGTCGTCTGCCTTGTACAGCGCGAACGTCGGCGGGCCGCTGGGATGGTTCGGCTTCATCAGCATCATGGGCTTCCAGGTGATCCTGTGGCTGGAGGCGGACCGCGCGCACCGCCGCATCAGCGAGATGCTGCGGCTGCGTTTCGAGAGCGAAGAGCTGGCGCAAGCCCGCGCCCAGGCCCTGCATGAGGCCGAGTCGCTCAGTGCCGCCAAGGGCAGATTCCTGGCCACCATGAGCCACGAGATGCGAACGCCTTTGCACGGCATCCTCGGCCTGTCACGCATGCTGCGGAGCCGACTGCGGCAGCCCGAAGACTTGTCCCAGATTGGCCTGCTTCACAACGCCGGCGAGCACCTGCTTGGGGTCATCAACGATGTGTTGGACTTCTCGCGGCTCAAGGACCATGGGCTGCGCCTGAACCCCAGCCCTGTGCTGCTCAACGAACTGGCGCGCCATGTGTGCGAGCTGTCCCAGGTCACAGCGCATGACAAGGGGCTGGTGGTTTTGCTGCGCTCCAGCCTGCCCGATGAGCTGTGGCTCCAGGCCGACCCGGATCGCTTGCGCCAGATCCTCACGAACCTGGTGGGCAACGCCGTCAAATTCACGGGGCAGGGACATGTCATCGTCCGAATCGGTCTGGCGGACCCGGGCGGCCCGGTGAGCCACGATGGCCCTTGCCGCGTCCTCTTCGAGGTGCAGGACACGGGCAGAGGCATCCCCGAATCGCACATCGACAAGATTTTCGATGCCTTCCATCAGGTCGAGGCCCGCGACGATTGCCAGGTGGGCGGCACGGGGCTGGGGCTGAGCATCTCTCAGCAGATCTGCATGGCCATGGGCGGCCAGCTGCGCTGCGACAGCCGAGTGGGCATCGGCACCACGTTCTCGTTCTCCCTGGCCTTGCCTCGAACGCGCCGCCCATCGGATGAGCTGGCCGACGCGGGCTTGACACAGGACGCATTCAGTGACGACGAAGGCGCCTCGCACCTGGCAGGCCTGGTGCTGGTGGTTGAGGACAACCCCGTCAACGCATTGGTCGCTCAGGCCACGCTTGAACACCTGGGGCTGCAGGTGGCGGTGGCGGAAAACGGGCGGCGTGCGCTCGAATGGCTGAAGGCGAATGAACCCGATCTGGTGTTGATGGACTTCCACATGCCGGAGATGGGCGGCATCGAAGCCACGCGGCGAATCCGCGAGCTGGAAGCGCGGCAAGGTTGGGCGCCGATGCCGATCGTGGCCATGAGCGCCGGCGACCAGATCGACGACCATCGGCACTGCCTGGAGGTGGGCATGAACGACTTCATCAGCAAGCCTTTCGTGCAGCGCGACATGAACCGCGTGCTGTGCCGCCATTTGCAAAATCTGGTGAAGCGGCGTGGCCGCATGGCCGTGCCGGCCCCCGCTTCAGAGGCCGGCCGGGCCATGTGGGAACCCCATTCAGCGCAGGCATGACGTGCATGCCAGGCCGTGTCGTGGTTCAGCGCGGCTTCTTGCTGCCGCGTGCGGGTGTCACGGGGCCGCCGGAAGGCCGGCCACCCGGCTTGCCCGAGCCAGCGCGTGCGCCTGTTGCGCGTGGTGGCAGGCCGGTGTGCTGCGTCAGGATCACGCCCTTGCGCGGCTGTACGCGCGGCTGGGCCTCAGGCAGGTTGCGCGGATCGTGCTGAGACTCGTCCGCACGCTTCACCCGCCCCGTCGTCACCACCGATGTCTTGCCTGACACCGTCGAGTTCTTGCGGCGGGCGCTCTGGTACGAACCATCCGTCTGCGGCTGGTAGCTGGGGATCAGGTGATGCTGCCCATTGCCGATCAGGTCGGCGCGCCCCATGGCCTTCAAGGCATCGCGCAGCAAGGGCCAGTTGTTGGGGTCGTGGTAGCGCAGGAAGGCCTTGTGCAGGCGACGGCGCTTGTCGCCCTTGACGATGTCCACACGCTCGCCCTTGCGTTCATCTCGGCTGATGCCCTTCAAGGGGTTCAGCCCCGAGTGGTACATGGCCGTGGCCGTGGCCATGGGGCTGGGGTAGAAGGTCTGCACCTGGTCGGCCTTGAAGCCGTTGCGCTTGAGCCAGATCGCCAGGTGCATCATGTCTTCATCGGTGGTGCCGGGGTGGGCCGCGATGAAGTAGGGGATGAGGTACTGCTTCTTGCCCGCCTCTTCGCTGTACTGGTCGAAGAGCTGCTTGAAGCGGTCGTAGGCGCCCATGCCCGGCTTCATCATCTTGCTCAAGGGGCCGCCTTCGGTGTGCTCGGGCGCGATCTTCAGGTAGCCGCCCACATGGTGGGTCACCAGTTCCTTGATGTACTCGGGTGAGCGCACTGCCAGGTCGTAGCGCAGGCCGGAGCCGATCAGGATCTTCTTGATGCCCGGCAGCGCGCGCGCACGGCGGTACATGCGGATCAGCAGGCTGTGGTCGGTGTTGAGGTTGGGGCAGATGTCGGGGTAGACGCAGGAGGGCTTGCGGCAGGCCGACTCGATCACCTTCGACTTGCAGCCGATGCGGTACATGTTGGCCGTGGGGCCGCCCAGGTCGGAGATGACTCCGGTGAAGCCCTTGACCTGGTCGCGGATGGCCTCGATTTCCTTGATGACCGAGCCTTCGGAGCGGCTCTGGATGATGCGGCCTTCGTGCTCGGTGATGGAGCAGAAGGTGCAGCCCCCGAAGCAGCCGCGCATGATGTTCACGCTGAAGCGGATCATGTCCCACGCCGGGATGACGGCGTCGCCATACGAGGGGTGGGGCGCGCGGGCATAGGGCAGGTCGAAGACGTGGTCCATCTCCGGCGTGCTCAGCGGGATGGGGGGCGGGTTGATCCACACGTCTCGGCCGGCGTGGGCCTGCACCAGGGCGCGGGCGTTGCCGGGGTTGGTCTCCAGGTGCAGCACGCGGTTGGCGTGGGCGTAGAGCACCGGGTCGTCCTTGATCTGCTCGTAAGAAGGCAGGCGGATGACGGTGCGCTCGCGCGGGGGCAGGGCGATCTTGCCGGTGGGGGCTGTGGCCGTGGTGGTGGCAGGTGCAGCCTTGCGCACCGCCGGGTTGGGCACGATGCGGATGGGCTTGGCGCCGCCAGCCAGGTCGGTCTGCCGGGCACCAGGCAGTGCGGAACCACTGGCGCCACGCAGGGGGTCCAGTTGGCCGCTTTGCTCTATGGCGCAGTCCACGCCCTGTTCGGCCGCCGCGGCGCTGGCCATCAGGTAGGGGTTGATGTGCTGGTCGATGCGGCCAGGGCGGTCGACGTCGGTGCTGTCGAGCTGGAACCAGCCTTGGGCCGTGGGGTCGTCCTTGCGACGGATGAAGGCGGTGCCGCGCACGTCCGTGATCTGGGCGATGGGCTCGCGCGCGGCCAGGCGGTGGGCCACCTCGATGATGGCCCGCTCGGCGTTGCCGTAGAGCAGGAGGTCGGCCTTGGCGTCCATCACGATGGAGCGGCGCACCTTGTCCTGCCAGTAGTCGTAGTGGGCGATGCGCCGCAGCGAGGCCTCGATGCCACCCATGACGATGGGCACGTCGGGGTAGGCCTCTCGGCATCGCTGTGCATAGACCACGGAGGCCCGGTCCGGCCGCTTGCCGCCAATGCCCCCTGGGGTATAGGCGTCGTCACTGCGGATCTTGCGATCGGCCGTGTAGCGGTTGATCATCGAGTCCATGTTGCCAGCCGCCACGCCAAAGAAAAGCTTGGGGGCGCCCAGTGCCTTGAAGGGGTCGGCGCTTTGCCAGTCGGGCTGGGCGATGATGCCCACGCGGAAGCCCTGGGCTTCGAGCACGCGACCGATCACCGCCATGCCGAAGCTGGGGTGGTCCACGTAGGCGTCGCCGGTGACGATGATGATGTCGCAGCAGTCCCAGCCCAGCGCCAGCATCTCGTCGCGGTTCACGGGCAGGAACTTCGCCGGCCCGAAGCGCTTGGCCCAGAAGGGCTTGTAGGACGTGATGTCTTTCGGGGGAGGGGCCAGCACCACCAGGCGCGGGTCGCGCACCTCCACCTCATCGGCTTCATGCTCGTGGGCATGGCCTGTCGCGGCGGTCTCGGCCGTCGCGGCATCGGGCGTGGTGGTCTCGGGGGGCGTGCTGGACATCAGTCGGGTGGGGCAGGGCAGGAGGGCCCACCGGACGGTGGACAACCCTCTATTGTCGCTTCAGTGGCCGACGCGCGGGCGTGCACATCCCCCATCGTTGGCGGGGTCTTGCGGCGGGGTCTGGTTGCACTTTGTAAAGGGTTCACCCTGGCTTCAGCCGTGCCGGTCACAATGCGCCTGTCTCCGCTTTGCCCTTGAAGGGGCCTTTCCAGATGAACCGTCAGCAATTCACCAGCATCCTGGCTTCTCTCGCCGTGGCCTTGTCGGGCGCGACCTTGTCGGTCGTGAGCACCGATGCCATGGCCAAGCGCCTGGGCGGTGGCCGGCCAGCTGGCATGCAACGTCAAATGCCGGCCAGGCCGGCCAATGGCGCGCCACCTGCCCAGCAAGCGACGCCCAACGCGGCACCCGCGCAGCAGGCCAGCCCGGCGCCGGCCATGGGGGCGGCGCAGGCGGCTGCACAGCCGGCCCGGCGTTCCTGGATGGGGCCGATTGCAGGTCTGGCGGCGGGGCTGGGGTTGGCCGCGCTGGCCAGCCACTTTGGCTTTGGTGAACAGCTTGGCAATTTCATGATGATGGCCTTGCTGGCCGTGGTGGTCATGGTGGCGGTGGGCTGGGTGATGCGCCGCCTGCGTGGCACCGGGCCCCAACTGGCCGGTGCAGGCGCGCCCTATGGGATGGGCCCGGCTTCAGTGGGCGCAGTGCCCAACGCCCCGGCTGCACCCATGGCGCGTGAGGCCTTCGGGGCTCAGCCTGCGCTGGTGCCTGCGGCCGCGTCCACGGTGGCCACTGCAGTGCAGCCAGAGGGCTTCGATGCCGAAGGCTTCACCCGCGTGGCCAAGATGATCTTCATCCGCCTGCAGGCCGCCAACGACGCTTGCAACATCGAAGACCTGCGCAAATTCACGACGCCCGAGCTGTTTGCCTCGCTGCGCCTGGACCTGCAGGAGCGTGGCGGCGTGGCGCAGCAGACCGACGTCATGCAGCTGGATGCCCACCTGGTGGACACCGCTCGCGAGGACGGCCAATGGGTGGCCACCGTGCGCTTCAGTGGTTTGATCCGCGAAGAGGCGTCTCAAGGTGCCCAACCCTTTGATGAGCTGTGGCACCTGGTGCGCCCGCTGACCGGCAACGCCGACTGGGCGATCGCGGGGATCACCCCGCAGGTTGTGGCCTGAACACGCCAGGCGGGTGGCGCTTCAGCTGCTCCAGCGCTGCAGCCGGTCGTATTCGCGCCAGCCCAGGCGACGGTAGATGAGGTCGCCCATGGGTGAGGCCTGCAAGGCCACGGCCTTGGCGCCACGCTCCAGCGCCAGGTTGCTGGCGGCCGCCGTGCAGGCAGCGGCCAGCCCCTGGCCCCGGGCTTCGGGCCGTGTGGCCACCCAGTACAAACCGGCCATTTCGCCGGTGTGCAGCACCATGGCGCCTGCAGCGGGCGCTTCATCGCCCTGGCGAGCCAGCACGATGCTCACATCCGGGCTGAGCACGGCCTGAGCCTGGGTGAAAAAGAAGGGCGTCATGAAGGCGGGCAGACCCAGGCTGGCGTAAGCCTGGGCGCAGCAGTCGATGAAGCTGGCCAGGTCGGGGTGTGCCTGGCCCGAGGGCAGGTTGCGGCCTTCCAGCAGCTGCAGTCGCCATGTCGAAGCCAGCGGGGCCGCCGTGGCGGGGCTTTCGGTCAGCATCACGGCCAGATCGGCCTGGCGGGTGAAGCCTTCGGAGGTCAGCAGCTTGGCGATGTCGGCATCGCGCCGCATGAAGAGCACAGGCGCGAATGGGTTGGCGCTGCCCCCGAAGAAGGCACGAGCCCTGGCCAGCACCTGCTCGGCGGGCACCACCGGGTCCAAGCGCATCACCATGTTCATGAACGGTGCAGGGATGGGCAGGCTGCCCTGGTGCAGGAGCACGCCGCCATCTTCTTGCAGCCGGGCACCGACCTGCCAGCGGTGGTGGATCCGCGTGGCGTCGGCCAGGTTGAAGTCAGCCTGGTCTTCAAGTGAGGTCGGCATGGTCGGCTCCTGTTTGAATGGGTGCCGCCATGCTAAGGCCACCTGCGGGTGGCCTCGGTGTTCAGGCTTCGATCAGGCCTTTTTGGCCCAGCCCGAGCACCAGCCCTTGGCGTTGGCCTGCTTGCCACCCAGCAGCGGGCAGGCGCCCCAGGCGTCGCCAGCCTTGCCCTGGAAGAACTGGCAGTTGCCGCAGACGTTGCCGGCCTTGTAGGTGGCGTACTTCTTGGCATCGACCTTGGTGGCGTCCTGCTTGTAGCCCAGCGCCGTGGCGGTGGGGTCTTTCTCGTCCACATGGGCTGCGTCTGCAGCGTGGGCAGCGGTGGCAACCGACAGCACGGCGGCGGCAGGCACCAGGGTCATCATGAATTGGCGGCGAGAGGTCATGTGTTCTCCGTAGGTCAGTGGGGGTGCGCCAGTGTGACGCGAAAAATGAACCGGAATGGCTCAGGAATTGGAGTCAAAGCAGGTGTGGCGCCGGACTGACGCCGAAATCGAGCCACTTGGCTGCGTCATGTGATTCAAACTGGGGCCGTGCAGATTCGTCTGCGGGTCAAATTCGCTTTGAGGGCTTCATGAACGACACAAATCTGCTTCAAGACGATGTGAAAGCACCCCGCTACCGCAGCAGCGCGGCGGCGCGGATGGTGAACATCCCGGTGGCCACCCTCAGGGTGTGGGAGCGGCGCTATCAGGTCGTGGGGCCTTTGCAGTCGGCCTCTGGTCAGCGTTTGTACTCCAGCCAGGACGTGCGGCGTTTGGTGCTCATCAAGCAACTGGTGAATCGCGGCCACGCCATCGGCATGCTGGCCCGCATGGAAACGCCCAGGTTGCAGGACCTGCTGGACGAGGCCCGCGATGTGGACATCAGCCTGCAGGTCACGGGCCCCAGCCCTCGCGCGGCGTTGAATGCGGCTTCGGCCTCGGTGGTGAACAGCACGACCAGCGCGCGCAATGGGCACACGCCGGCTTCGGCCCAGGCCACCAGGGTGGTGCTGGTGGGCCAGTCAACCGGCCTGCGCTGGTCGGCCGCCTTGCAAGGCCTGCAAGAGTTCGATCTCGTGGCGCAGGTGGACGCCAGTCCCGCGGCCGAACTGGGGCTGCGGCAGGTGAACGCCGACGTGCTGTTGGCCGACCTGGGCGCCATCCACATGGAAACCGTGGACTGGCTGGTGCGCGTGCAGCAGATGGTGGGCGCACGGCAGATGGTGGTGGTGTACGGCTTTGCCAACACCCAGGTGCTGGACGCCCTGCGCGTGCGCGGCGCCTTGCTCAAGCGGGCGCCCCTGAGCCCGGAGGACCTGTTGCTGGGCCTGCGCGAGACGGTGCGCGGCTGGCACAGCGTGTCTCTGGCTTTGCGCCAGCTGCCCGACCCGGCGCCAGCGCCCAGGTTCGACCCAGCCCGCCTGGACCAGCTCATCTCGGCGATGCCGCGCGTGGCCTGTGAGTGCCCGCGCCACCTGGCCGATCTGGTGACCATGCTGGGCCAGTTCGAGGCCTACAGCGCCGATTGCGAAACCCGCCAGCCCGCCGATGTGGCCCTGCACGCCTACCTCTACCGCGTGGCCGGCCATGCCCGCGCCATGATGGAAGAGGCGCTGCTCACCCTGGCCCGCGCCGAAGGGATCCTGCCCATGCAGGCAGCCTAGGTCTGAGCGGTCATCAACGGGGCGGGCAGCTCAGGCCTCTTCACCCAGGAAGCCGCCGCTCTGGTGGGCCCACAGGCGCGCGTACAGGCCGCCCTGGGCCAGCAGGCTGGCGTGGTCGCCCGTCTCCACGATGCGGCCCTGGTCCAGCACGATGAGGCGGTCCATGGCGGCAATCGTGGACAAGCGGTGCGCAATGGCCACCACCGTCTTGCCGGCCATCAGCCGGTACAGGCTGGACTGGATGGCGACTTCGACTTCCGAGTCCAGCGCGCTGGTGGCCTCGTCCAGCAAGAGGATGGGCGCGTCCTTGAGCATCACGCGGGCGATGGCGATGCGCTGGCGCTGCCCGCCCGAGAGCTTCACGCCGCGCTCGCCCACGTGGGCGTCGTAGCCGGTGCGGCCTTTGGGGTCGCTCAAGGCCGCGATGAAGCCTTGTGCTTCAGCCTTGCGGGCGGCCTCGATCATCTCGGCGTCGCTCGCGTCAGGCCGGCCGTAGAGGATGTTGTCGCGCACCGAGCGGTGCAGCAAAGACGTGTCTTGCGTGACCATGCCCACCTGTGCGCGCAGGCTGTCTTGCGTGCACAGGGCGATGTCCTGCCCGTCGATGCGCACCTGGCCCTGGCGCACATCATGGAAGCGCAGCAGCAGGTTGACGATGGTGGACTTGCCCGCGCCCGAGCGGCCCACCAGCCCGATCTTTTCGCCGGCACGGATGCGCAGGTTCAGGTCGTGGACGACCGCTTGGGCCGCGTCGCCATAGGCGAAGGTGACGTGGTCGAACTCGATCTCGCCGCGCTGCACCACCAGGGGCTGGGCCTGGGGCGCGTCCAGCACATGCTGGGGTTTGCTCAAGGTGCCGATGCCGTCCTGCACGGTGCCCACGTGTTCGAACAGCATGGCCATTTCCCACATCATCCAGTGCGAGATGCCGTTGAGCCGCAGCGCCATGGCCGTGGACGCGGCCACCGCGCCGATGCCCACATGCCCCTGCGTCCACAGCCACAGCGACAGGCCGGTGGCCGCCAGGATCAGCAGCATGCTCAGGGTGTGGTTGACGAACTCGAAGCCACTGACCAGGCGCATCTGGCCGTGCACCGTGCCCAGGAAGTCGCGCATGGCCGATCGTGCGTAGCCGGCTTCACGTTGCCCGTGCGAGAACAGCTTGACCGTCGCGATGTTGGTGTAGGCATCGGTGATGCGGCCGGTCATCAGCGAGCGCGCGTCGGCCTGGGCCTTGGCGGTGCGCGACAGGCGGGGCACGAAGAACCACACCGAGCCGCAATACAGCGCCAGCCAGCCCAGGAAGGGTGCCAGCATCCACAGGTCGAAGTGCCCGACCACGGCGGTCATGGTGGTGAAGTAGATGACCACGAAGACCAGGATGTCCATGACGATGAAGCAGGTGTCGCGCACCGCCAGCGCCGTCTGCATGACCTTGGTGGCCACGCGCCCGGCAAACTCATCCTGGTAGAAGCCCATGCTCTGGTTGAGCATCAGGCGGTGGAAGCGCCAGCGCAGGCGCATGGGGAAGTTGCCCGCCAGCGCCTGGTGCTTGATCAGCGTTTGCAGCAGCACGGCCGCCGGGCTGGCCAGCACGATGAGGCCCAGGCCCAGCAGCTTGTCGCTGGACTGGGCAAACAGCTGCTCGGGCGGGGTCTTGCTCAGCCAGTCCACGATCTGGCCGAGGATGGAAAACAGGATGGCCTCGAAGGCGCCAATCAGTGCGGTGAGCAGCGTCATGCCCAGCAACAGGGGGCGTGCGCCTTCGGTGGCGGCCCACACGAAGGCCATGAAGCCTTCGGGCGGCACGTCGGTGTGGTCGTCTGCGGTGCCATCGGCGGCGGCATCGGGGAAAGGGTTCAGTCGGCGTTCGAACCAGCTCAGCACATGGGGCTCCGCATCAGGGTGGGCCGCAAGGTTACCGCAGTGCCGGTTTGCCCGTGCGGATCAGCTGGTGGCGCTGGCTTCTGGCAGGGCTTTGTGCGCGCCGGTGTCGGACACCGCGTTGAGCAGTTGCCTCACCACCTCGTGGCCCATGGCGGCCTCGGCCAGCAGGTAGCCTCCCACCTCGCCGATGCCCACCACCATGTCTGCCCCGGCCGCTTCGATGAAGGCGCGCTGGCCCGGGTCCAGCAGCTCCGCCACGATGCGGGCATGGGGGTTCACGCGGCGGGCCAACAGCACGCTGACCGCGGTGAGCGCATCGGCGTTGTGCTTCTCGGCGTAGTTGGCCAGCACCAGCACGGTGGCCGCGCTGCCCAGGCAGGACTTGTCCACGGCTTCTCCGCGTATGGGGTAAGGCGAGCGGGTGAATTCGAGCAGCGGGTCGTCGCTGGGCTTGTGCTCCAGGTCGGCCACGACCAGGATGGGCGCATGCTCGTAGAGGGGCTCGCGCCGCAGCGACTGGATGATGGCCGGGCCCTTGAGGTTCCAACCCAGGATGACCAGGTGATGGCTGAGCTTGTGCATCTTCAACCCCATTTCGTCCTTGACCTTGCGCTCGATGAGCACGGCGGCGGCCAGCGCGCACAGCAAGGCCGTCAGCAGCTTGGAGAGGATCAGGGCAAAGCCCACGACCCAGCGGCCACCTGCAGTGGCCGGTTGCACGGCCGAGTCACCCGAGGTGGTCATGGTGACCAGCAGGCCATAGGTGGCGTCGGACAGGTCGTGTATGCGGGGGCTGTTGCCGTGCTCGAAGATGTAGACCATCAGGGCACAACCCAGCCACACCGCCATGAAGAGCCCGGTGAGCTCGACGATGAAGCGATACCTCGCCACCGCCATCAGACGGATGAACATGGCCATCAGGCCATTGCGTGCCACCAACATGCCCACACCTCACATGCAAGCCAGACAAGGCCAGTCTATGCCCGTGGCCTGGGTGGGTGGTCAGGGAAAGTGTGAGGTTGGATGCCGGCAGATGTGGCGTTGTGCCGGGTGGGGCGCCAGCGTGGCCTCAATAGCGTTCGGGCACGTGCATGCTGGCAGGCACAGGCTGGCGGATGTAGTCCTCGCGGCGCACGCGCGGGGGCAGTTGCACCGACTTGTGTTCGACGTCGACGTAATCGAAGTGCGACAGCAGGTGGTGGATCATGTTGAGGCGGGCGCGCTTCTTGTCCACGGCCTGCACCACCCACCAGGGCGCCTCAGCGATGTGGGTGCGCTCGAGCATCACCTCTTTGGCGCGGGTGTAGTCCTCCCAGCGGCGGCGGCTCTCGAGGTCCATGGGGCTGAGCTTCCACTGCTTGAGCGGGTCATGGATGCGGCCCAGGAAGCGCGCCTCCTGCTCTTCATCCGAGATGGAGAACCAGTACTTGAGGACGCGGATGCCGCTGCGTACCAGCATCTTCTCGAACTCGGGCACGGAGCGGAAGAACTCTTCGAGGTCTACGTCGCTGCAAAAGCCCATCACACGCTCCACGCCGGCGCGGTTGTACCAGCTGCGGTCAAAGAGCACGATCTCGCCGGCTGCGGGCAGGTGGGCCACGAAGCGCTGGAAGTACCACTGCGTCTTTTCGCGGTCGTTGGGGGCGGGCAGGGCGGCCACGCGGCACACGCGCGGGTTCAGGCGCTGCGTGATGCGCTTGATGGCGCCACCCTTGCCGGCGGCGTCGCGGCCCTCAAAGAGCACCACCACGCGCTCGCCGGTGTGCACCACCCAGTCCTGCAGCTTGACCAGTTCGCCCTGCAGGCGGAAGAGCTCGCGGAAGTACATGCGCCGCAGGGCCTGGCCTTCGGTGGTGTGGGCCGCATCGCCATCGAGGATGCGGTCGTCGAGCTCCATCTCCAGCTCTTCGTCGAAGCTGTCGAGGGTGTCTTCGTGCAGTCGCTGCAGCAGTTCGGCGGACAGCGGCTCGGAATCAGAGAAATTGGGCGCAGACATCAAGGGGCTCATCACGTACAGGGATGAGCCGAAGCTGCCATGGCTTTGTGACAAGGCTGTGGCAGCCCCGCCTTCAGCGCCCGCGCCAGCCTCACATCAGAGACAGGACATGCGGCAAGTGAGAGGCGGTGGCCCAGCGCTGATCTGGCGTGGCGGCGACGATGTGCCTGCCCGAATCCCGCCGGGTGTGGCTGCGCACGGGGGCAGGCAGCGGCGTGCCGTCGCCCAGGCGCAGCAGCACCACGTCAGGCGAGTGCTGGTCAGGCATGCGCCGCACCACGATGGCGTGCTCGCCGGATGCCAGCTCCACCAGGCACCCCGGGGGGTACAGGCCCAGCTCGCGGATGATGGTCGCGCCGAAGTAGCCCACGCTGCGCTGGCGGAAGATTTCTGCGGCGGCGCGCGGGCTCAGCAGGCTGTCACGACCCTGCCGCGGGCTGAGCTTGGCGCCGAAGATGTCGCAGGTGTGGATGGCGTCGGCCAGGGGGTGGGCCTGGCTGAGGCCCAGGGGGTAGCCTTTGCCATCGGTCTGCTCGTGGTGCTCGGCCACGGCCTGCAACCAGTCTGCCTGTGTCACGCCCAGGGCCCGCAGCATCTCGCGCGACCGCAAAGGGTGTTCGTCAATGAGGTCTCGCTGCTCGTCGTTGAGCGGCCCCTGCTGCTGCGCCAGTTCCAACTGCAAGGCCATGATCGACAGGTTCATGGTCAGGCCGGCCTGGATGGCGAGCGCGGTGCGGGCTTCGCCCCAGTCCTTGCGCAGGCCGATCAGCGTGAGCAGCATGCCCGTGTGCATGGCGTGCAGCACGCTGTAGCGGCGGACCCTGTCCGTGGTGGCAAAGACCAGGTGAAAGATCGCCACGTCCGGGTCCTGCAGGACCAGGGTGCGCAGGCGGTCGCTGGTGTGCTTCAGTTGCCCGGTGAAATCGAGGCAGGCATGGGGTGACATGAGCAGGGGCTCCAGCTCATCGGCGAGGTGCTGCCACCGTTGCCAGTGGTCTTGCGGGCCGGCCAGCGGCAAGGCGTGGGCAGGGGAGGAGCTCAGTGGGGCGGCCATGTGGGATGCGTGCTGGGCGTGCATGACGTGCATGGGTGCACCTGGTTGCGAGAGTTTTCATTTCTGGGTGTCGTGCCACGATAAGGCATGGTCACCCCCTCGCCAAGCGACCGAATTCACGCTTTGCAGGGGTGTTTCGGTGTGCGCTGCAGCATGGCATGTGCACCACAGCGGTGCCCTGGCCCCGGGCGCGGGCGGCAGCCGGGCTTGCGTCGATAATGTGAGTTCGCGGCCCGCTTTGCGGCGGCCAGCTGACGCCTTTTGTTTGTGCCTCTTGTTTGCGCCCATCTGACACGCCCATGATTGAACGGATCTCGTCCGCCTTGAAATGGCTGCTGGCCAGCAGCTTGCTGCTGTGCAACACCCTGGTGGTGTTCTCGGGGATGATCCCGTTTGCCTTGCTCAAGCTGCTGGTGCCGGTGCGCCTGGTTCGCCGCCCGGTGGACGCGGTGCTCAACGGCCTGGCCACCATCTGGATCGACATCAACGCTGGCTGGATGGCGCTGGTGGGCCACACCCGCTGGCACCTGCAGGGCTTTGCGCGGTTCGACGCCAAAGGCTGGTACCTGGTGAGCAGCAATCACCAGAGCTGGGTCGACATCCTCGTCCTGCAGAAGGTGTTCAACCGCAAGATCCCCATGCTGAAGTTCTTCATCAAGCATGAGCTCATCTACGTGCCCATCATGGGCCTGGCCTGGTGGGCATTGGACTTCCCCTTCATGAAGCGCCGCGGCGGCAGCACCGCCAAGCAGGACCTGGCCACGGCCCGCAAGTCCTGCGAGAAGTTCAAGCTCATCCCCACATCGGTGATCAGTTTTGTGGAAGGCACGCGTTACACCCCCACCAAGGCCGGTGAGCAAAAGACACCTTTCAAGCACCTGCTCAAGCCCAAGACCGGTGGCGTGGGCATGGCGCTGGAGACCATGGGCGAGCTGTTCCAGTCCCTGGTGGACGTGACCATCGTGTACCCCAATGGCGTGCCCACCTTCATGGACCTGCTGACCGGGCGCATCACCGACGTGATCGTCACCGTGCGCGAGGTGCCCATCCCCAAGCACCTGCTGGTTGACGAGCACGGTGACGCGCCGCCGCGCACCGCTTTGCAGGAGTGGGTCAACGCCATGTGGCGGGCCAAGGACACCGAGATCGATCGGCTGACGGCCGATTTCCGGGCGGGTCAAGCGGCTGTTTGACCGGCCGATTGAAGGGCTGATCCAGGGCCGATGGACGGGCCGCTCAGTGCGCCTGAGGCTGGCTTGCCGCCAGCAGCGGGGCACGCAAGCGGGCTTCGAAGTCTTTGGGGGTGACGTACTGCAACAGCTCCTTGCCCTCGCTGTCGATCAGCACGTCCAGGCCTTTGGCCGGGTAGAGCAGGTGCACGGCATGGGCGTTGCCGTGCAGGCGCTCGGCGGGCTCGCCAAAGCGGGCGGTCACGGTCTTGTCGTCGAGTTGCGCCTGGGGGATGAAGCTCAGGCCCACCACCGTGGCCTTCATCGCTTCCACCAGGTCATTGGTGGCCAGGATGTAGCGGCGCGTGGTGCTTTCCATGAACTCGGCCTTGACGGCGCGGCTGCGCCAGCCTTGCAGTTGGGCGGGCGTGGCCTGAGCGCTGACGACGAGCTTGCCGCTGACGAAGTCGGCCTGGGCCGGGTCAACGAAGGCCTCCAGGTGGCCGTCTTCGTCAGGCGCGGCCACGACCGCCACCTGGGTGTCCATGCCGTAGCGCTGCACGGCATCGCCCAGGGTGCTGCGGCCCACCACCAGGCCCAGGGCCTGCAAGCCGCCATCAGGCAGGGCCTGGACCTGCCAGGGTGCGGGGATGGCGCTGTCGCCGGCGGCAGGTGCGCTGGCCAGCTCTTCCAGGGGCTTGCCGCCAGAGGCATCGCTGGAGCCGGAGTGGCGACCGGCGATGAACAAGGCCGTGCCGACGGCAACGGCCATCATCGACAGTACTGCTGTGGAAGTTTTCATGTGGCGTAGTCAGGACAGGTGCGTTCAAGTTTGCGCAGCAGGGCGGGCCACACGAAAGCGCCGCCCATGCCGCCGGTTTGCACCTTCATGGCGTGCGCGACGCCCTGAAGGATCTCGGGTTGGACCCGGGTGAGTTCGCTGCCACCCGCCTGCGCCGCCACCTGGATCTGGCAGGTGCTCTCGAAGATGTACATGCTCAGGAAAGCGTCGGCGATGGTGGGGCCCACGGTCAGCAGGCCGTGGTTGCGCAGCATCAGGAAATTCTTGTCGCCCAGATCGGCTTGCAGGCGGGGCTTCTCGTCGTCGCGGAAGGCCACGCCTTCATAAGCGTGGTACGCCAGGGACGCCAGCACGAAGGTGCTTTGCTGCGAGATGGGCAGCACGCCTTCCAGCTGGGCCGACACCGCCACACCTGTACGGGTATGGGTGTGCAGCACGCAGCCCGCGTCTTCACGCACGGCGTGCACGGCGCTGTGGATGGTGAAGCCGGCCGGGTTGACGAAGAAGGGCGAGTCGCTGAGCTTTTTGCAGTCCTGGTCGATCTTGACCAGGCTGGAGGCCGTGATCTCGTCGAACATCAGGCCGTAGGGGTTGATCAGGAAGTGGTGCTCGGGGCCGGGGATGCGGGCCGAGATGTGGGTGAAGACCAGGTCGCTCCAGCCATAGAGGGCCACCAGGCGGTAGGCGGCGGCCAGGTCCACGCGCAGCTGCCATTCTTGTGGGCTGACCCGGTCCTTCAGGGAGGGGATGTGCAGGCTCATGGTGGGTCTCCTCGTGCGGGGGTGAACTGGCGGCAGGGACGGGGGCAAGGCAGAGGTCAGGCCTGGGCAGTGAGCGCGGTCGCGTGGGCCTGGCGCAGCAGGTTCTTCTGCACCTTGCCCATGGCGTTGCGCGGCAGGTCATCGGCTTGCACGATGCGCTTGGGCACCTTGTAGCCCGCCAGCTGGTTCTTCAGCTGGGCAATGAGGGCCGGGCCATCGAGCGTCACACCGGGCAGGGCCACCACCACCGCCAGCACACCTTCGCCAAAGTCAGGGTGGGGCACGCCCACCACGGCAGATTCGGCCACGCCTGGCATTTTGTCCAACTCGGTTTCCACCTCGGCAGGATAGACGTTGAAGCCGCCGCTGATGATGAGGTCCTTGGCGCGGCCCACCAGAAACAGGTGGCCGGATTCGTCAAATCGCCCCACGTCGCCGGTTTTGAACCAGCCGTCTGGCGTGAAGGACTCGGCCGTCTTGTCGGGCATGCCCAGATAGCCCTGGAAGACGTTGGGGCCACGGACCTCCACCTGCCCGGCCTGGCCCGCGGGCAACAGTTGACCTTCGTCGCCCACGACGCGCACGCCCACGCCGGGCAGGGGCATGCCCACGCTGCCGGGCACGCGGCCGCCTTCGCTGAGGCGGCAGGGGTTGGAGACCAGCATGCCGGTCTCGCTCATGCCGTAGCGCTCCAGGATGGTGTGGAAGGTGCGCGCGGTGAAGGCCTCCGACGCAGGGGCCAGCAAGGGTGCCGAGCCGCTGATGAACAGGCGCATGCGGGCGCAGGCCTGGGCGGTGAGGGCGGGTGAGGCCAGCAGGCGGCCGTACATGGTGGGCACGCCCATGAACAGCGTGGCGGCAGGGCCGCCGTCATCGGTGATCTGGGCCAGCACCGCGCCGGCGTCGAACTTGTCCAGCCAGCGCATGGGCGTGCCGGCCAGCAGCGCGCAGTGGCTGGCCACGAAGAGGCCATGGATGTGGAAGATGGGCAGGGCGTGGATCAGGCAGTCGTCCTGTCGCCAGTCCCACAGTGCGATCAGGGTGCGGGCGTTGCTCCACAGGTTGCCATGGCTGAGCAAGGCGCCCTTGCTGCGACCCGTCGTGCCCGAGGTGTAGAGGATGGCGGCCAGGTCGTCGCTGGCGCGCGCGGCCGGGGTGTGCTGGCGGGGCTTGGTGGCGGCGTGGCTCAGCAGGCTGCCGCGGCGGTCGTCGCCCAGGGTGAAGAGGTGGCCCACGCCGGCATGGGCTGCCACAGGTGTGACCCAGTCCAGGTCCGCCGGGCGGCACACCAGCACCGAAGGCCGGGCGTCGCCCAGGAAGTAGGCCAGTTCGCTGGCGCGGTAGGCCGGGTTGAGCGGCAGGTAGACGCAGCCGGCGCGCAAGGTGGCCAGGTAGAGCACCAGCGATTCGACCGATTTGTCGACGTGCGCCGCCACCACCGGCGGGCGCCCGCCAGCGCCCCGAGGCTTGAGGCCTTCGATGAGGTTGGCCAGCATGGCGCTGGCCTCATCGAGGTCTTGCCAGGTGTAGCTGCCGTGCGCCGTGAGGATGGCGGCGCTGTCACGTTGGGCGGGCCAGGCGGCCTGCAGTGCGGTAAACAGGTTCATGGCGGGTGGGCTGGTTTGTTTCGCGACGTGCAACGGGCGATGGTAAAGCGCCTTGGGGGTCTTTTGACCGGTTGGCCTTTACGCACGGAAACGCAGCAGGGCTTGAACTTGCGTGGTTTGGCCGCATCTCAATGTGGCAGATCAACAAGGAATCGACATGCGCATGACCCGCCTCTGGATGACAGGCTGCATGGCCCTGGTGTTGCTGGCCGCCGGCCGCTGGCTGCCGCGCGACGACATGGGCGAAGACGGCCGCGGCCGCCTTCGGGTGGCCCTGAGCAGCCGCCACGGCCTCAACGAGGCCGTGAACCGCATCGAGCGCCTGGCCCGACAGCGGGGCCTGGTGGTGATGGCACGGGCCCCCACGAAGGGCCTGCCCGATGCTTCGGGCGTGGCCGGTGAGCATCAGGCCCGGGTGCTGGTGCTGGGGGACGCGCATGGCCGCACGCCGGCCCTGCAACACGAGGGCCAGGCCGTGCCGGAACTGCCTTGGCAGGTGGTGGTGAGCCAGCGAGCCGATGGCGGGACGGACATCTGGTTGCCCAGCCATGAGGCCTGGTCGGACACCCTGCCCGCGGCCAATGGCCAGGGTGAGGACGTCAGCCCGGACACCGTCAGGCGATTGCAGGCCCTGCCGGCCGATGTGCGGGCCGCGCTGGCCTGAACGCCAACTCAGACGTCGATGGCGGTGCTGGAGCCCGCGATCTTGCGCAACTCGAATTTCTGGATCTTGCCGGTCGAGGTCTTGGGCAGCTCGCAGAACACCACGGCGCGCGGCACTTTGAAGCCCGCCAGGTGCAACTTGCAGTGGGCAATGATGTCTGCGGGGGTGGTTTGCGCGCCGGCCTTGAGCTCGATGAAAGCGCAGGGCGTCTCGCCCCACTTCGGGTCGGGTTTGGCCACCACGGCCGCGGCCATCACGGCGGGGTGGCGGTAGAGCACGTCTTCGACCTCGATGGACGAGATGTTTTCGCCGCCCGAGATGATGATGTCCTTGCTGCGGTCCTTGATCTTCACGTACCCGTCGGGGTATTGCACGGCCAGGTCGCCCGTGTGGAACCAGCCGCCGGCAAAGGCCTCCTTGGTGGCCTTGGGGTTCTTGAGGTAGCCCTTCATCGTGATGTTGCCGCGGAACATGATCTCGCCCATGGCCTCTCCATCGGCGGGCACGGGCTGCATGGTCAGCGGGTCCATCACCATCACGTCGCGCTGCAGGTGGTAGGCCACGCCCTGGCGGGCGTTGAGGCGGGCGCGCTCGCCCACGTCCAGCGCGTTCCATTCCTCGTGCTGCACGCAGACGGCGGCAGGGCCATAGATTTCGGTCAGGCCGTAGACGTGGGTCAGCAGGAAGCCCATTTCTTCCATGCCTTCGATCATCGCGGCGGGTGGTGCGGCTCCGGCCACCATGGCGCGCACCTGCTGGGTGATGCCCTGCTTGAGCTCGGGCGGCGCGGCCACAAGGGCGGTGTGCACGATGGGCGCGGCGCAGTAGTGGGTGACGCCATGGGCGCGGATGGCGTCGAACACGGCCTTGGGTTCGACCTTGCGCAGGCAGACGTTGACGCCGGCGCGCGCGGCCACCGTCCAGGGGAAGCACCAGCCGTTGCAGTGGAACATGGGCAGCGTCCACAGGTAGACGGCATGCTTGGGCATGTCCCACTCCAGGATGTTGGAGATGGCGTTCATGGCCGCGCCCCGGTGGTGGTAGACCACGCCCTTGGGGTTGCCGGTGGTGCCCGAGGTGTAGTTCAGGGCGATGGCCTGCCATTCGTCTTCGGGGAGGCGCCAGGCGAAGTCGGGGTCGCCGCTGGCCAGCAGCTGCTCGTAGGCCAGCTTGCCAACCGGCGCGGCTGGGCCGGTGAAGAGTTCATCGGTGACGTCGATGACCAGCAGGGGCTGGGTGCGGGCGCGCAGGGCCAGGGCCAGGGCCATGACGGGCGCAAATTCCGGGTCGACGATGACGGCTTTGGCTTCGCCGTGGTCCAGCATGAAGGCCAGGGCTTCCGGGTCCAGCCGGGTGTTGAGCGTGTTGAGCACCGCGCCGGCCATGGGCACGCCAAAGTGGGCTTCGACCATGGGCGGTGTGTTGGGCAGCATCACGGCCACGGTGTCGCCCAGGCCGATGCCTCGGTGCTGCAGCGCGCTGGCCAGTTGGCGGCAGCGGCTGTAGGTCTGCGCCCAGGTCTGGCGCAGGGCGCCGTGCACGATGGCCGTGCGCTGGGGGTAGACGCGGGCGCTGCGCTCCAGGAAGGACAGCGGCGACAGCGCGTTGTGGTTGGCAGGGTTGCGGGGGAGGTCCTGGTCGAAGATGGATGTCATGGGGTCTCCTGAACAGTGCCTTCAAGGCGGGCACATGGGGTGTTCCTGAAACCACTGGTATCCCCCACGAACAGGGGGTTTGTCAAGGCGGGTTCGCCTTGGCCGGGTGTCACGTTCTGGGACAGCCCGCCCGCCTCACTCGGCTGCGGCTGCGGCGTCGTCGGCAGGGTCGGCCACCACGCGGATGCGCGCGCCGGTCATGCCGACCACCTGGCCGGCGCGGATCTTGGCCGTTTTGCGCAGCTCGACCTGGCCGTCGACCTGCACCAGGCCATCGCCCACCATGGCCTTGGCCTGGCCACCGCTGTTGGCCAGGGCGCAGGCCTTGAGCAGGCTGTCCAGCGTGATGAATTCACCGCGCAAAGGGAAGTCGATCTGTCGGATGGGGGGCATGGCCGGTTGCAGGTGAGAGAAAGGGGGCGGTGGAGGATCGATGGGGTCAGGCGGCGTCTGGCGATGCCATCAGGGCGGCGGGCAGGGTCTGTGCGTGGTCCACGTCGCCCCGCCACGGTGCACAATCGCGGGATTGTGGCAAGCCGCGTGTTCAGATACCGTGCGGGCCGTGTTGAAACCTTGGGCACACGCAGTTTGCGCAGCCCCGGTATTGTCGCCGAGATGACAAAAAAGGCCGCCCGCTGACATGTCTTTCAAGAAGACCGACCTGTACAAGAACCTGCGCATGAAGGTGCAGGGCCAGATGCACAAAGCCGCCGTGCCCGATCGTTTTGGTGGTCAGGGTGATGCCCTGGTGCCGCTCACCGTCAAATTGCCCAAATTGCTGGTCAAGCAGTTGCAGACCCAGGCCCTGATCAAGGGGGTGCCCACCGGCGAGTTGCTGGCCACGTTTTTGCGCGCGGGCCTGGGCGAGGCGCCCTTGGCCGAGCTGGCCGCAGCGGTGCCACCCGTGCCCGCCAAAGCCCCGGCCGTGAAAAAGGTCGCGGTTGGGCAGCCCGCCGTGAAGGCCGTGCCGGCGAAGAAGGCCGCGGCCAAAAAGGCTGCAGCCAGGCCGGCGGTCGTGCCCAAGCCCGCCATCAAGGCTGTGCCGGCCGCGCCAGCCAAAAAGGCCGTTGCCAAGAAGGCCCCTCGGGATCAGACTTCCGCCAAGAAGAGCGCAGCGCGCAAGGTCAGCAAGTGACCGTCGCCCAGCGTTCCACCGTTTTCGAATCCGTCGCTTGAGCCCTTGCAGGCTTGCCCCAGGAGACCACCATGAGCCGTCCTCAGATGCACGTCGTTGACCCCCAGACCGGCGAATCCAACCCCGCCGACATCCGTCGCGTGTTCGAGTCTCAGCTGCAGACTTCGCTGATCTGGCGCGAGTCAACCCTGGCCGAGCGCATCGCGCGCCTCAAGCGCCTGCGCACCGCCATGGTGGCCCGCCGTGAAGACTTCTATGTGGCCTTCCAGAAGGACTACCGCAAGCCGGCGTCTGAAGTTGAGTCCACCGAGTTCATGCCGGTGCTGGACGAAATCCGCCACGCCATCGCCCACCTCAAGAAGTGGGCGCAGCCCAAGCGTGTGAGGCCCACGGTCACCACCATCGGCACCTCGGCCTGGGTGGAATACCAGCCACGCGGCCGCTGCCTGATCGTGGCCCCGTGGAACTTCCCGCTCAACCTGTGCTTTGGCCCGCTGGTGTCGGCACTGGCTGCGGGCAACACCGTCATCCTCAAGCCCTCTGAAATGACACCGGCCGTGAGCACGGTGATGGCCGAAGTCATCGCCGAGGTGTTCACGCCCGACCAGGTGGCCCTGTTTGAAGGCAGCCTGCCCACCTCGCAGGTGCTGCTGGATCTGCCCTTCGACCACATCTTCTTCACCGGCTCACCCGCGGTGGGCAAGGTGGTGATGACGGCCGCCGCCAAGCACCTCACCAGCGTCACGCTGGAGCTGGGCGGCAAGTCGCCGGTGATCGTCGACGAGACCGCGGACGTCAAGGCCTCGGCCGAGACCTTGCTGTGGGGCAAGTTCACAAACAGCGGCCAGATCTGTGTGGCGCCTGACCACGTCTACGTGCACGAAGCCGTGAAAGACCGCTTCGTGGCCGCCTGCCGCACCGTGATCGCCGAGCGCTTTGGCAGCACGCCGCAAGCCCAGCGCGACTGCGAGGACTTCACCCACGTCATCAACCAGCGCCACACCCAGCGCATTGCCGGTCTGTTGCAAGACGCCAAGGACAAGGGCGCCAACGTGCTGATCGGTGGTGATGTGGACGTGGCCAGTTGCTACGTGTCGCCCACGCTGATCGACCGCGTGCCGGCCAACGCCCACATCATGGAAGAAGAGATCTTCGGGCCGGTGCTGCCCGTGATCGCCTACCGCCAGATCGACGAGGTGGTGGCGGCCATCAACGCGGCACCGAAGCCTCTGGCGCTGTACATCTTCAGCCGCGACAAGCAGCGCACCCGCCAGATCATCCAGCGCACCAGCTCGGGCGGCGTGGCCATCAACCACGTGGTGCTGCACTACGCGCACGCCAACCTGCCCTTCGGCGGCGTGAACAACTCCGGCATCGGCAACGCTCACGGCGAGTTCGGCTTCAAGGCCTTCTCGCACGAGCGTGGCGTGCTGAAGTCCGGCCCCATCCTGATGGCCAAGATGTTCTTCCCGCCGTACACGGGCTTCAAGAAGAAGCTGATCCGCTGGACGGTCGATTCTTTGAGGTTGCCCTCGCTGTTCTGAGCAGGCGCTCAGCCTGGACGATAATCCAGCCCGTCAGATGAACCACAGCCCGCCGCACTGGCGGGCTTTTTGCATGGCTGGACCCTCGTGGACATCTTCATCCAACAACTGATCAACGGCCTGGTGCTGGGCAGCATGTACGCGCTGGTGGCCCTGGGCTACACCATGGTCTACGGCATCATCAACCTCATCAACTTCGCCCATGGCGAAGTGCTGATGGTGGGGGCGCTGGTGAGCTGGACGGTGGTGACCGCGCTGGCGCACAGCGGCTTGCCGGGCTGGGTCTTGCTGCTGGTGTCGCTGCTGGCGGCCATGGCCGTGTGCATGGCGCTCAACTTCCTCATCGAGAAGCTGGCCTACCGGCCCTTGCGCAATGCGCCGCGCCTGGCCCCGCTGATCACGGCCATGGGCATGTCGCTGCTCTTGCAGACGCTGGCCATGATCATCTGGAAGCCTGACTACAAGCCCTATCCCATCTTGCTGCCCGACGAGCCCTACGAGTTCATGGGCGCCACCATCAACCTCGTGCAGATCCTGATCCTGGTGGTCACGGCGCTGACGCTGGCCGGGCTGATGGCCCTGATCCACGGCACCTCGCTGGGCCGGGCCATGCGCGCCACCGCAGAGAACCCGCGCGTGGCCCAGCTCATGGGCGTGCAGCCCGACCGCATCATCTCGGCCACCTTCATCATTGGCGCCGGCCTGGCCGCCCTGGCCGGCGTGATGTGGGCCGCCAACTATGGTTCGGTGCAACACACCATGGGCTTTCTGCCTGGCCTCAAGGCCTTCACGGCGGCGGTGTTCGGTGGCATCGGCAACCTGGCCGGGGCCATGGTGGGCGGGCTCTTGCTGGGGGTGATCGAAGCCCTGGGCGCAGGCTACATCGGCGACGTGACCGGTGGCGTGCTGGGCAGCAACTACCAGGACATCTTCGCCTTCACCGTGCTCATCCTCGTGCTGACGCTGAGGCCGCAAGGTCTGCTGGGCGAGCGCGTGGCCGACCGCGCCTGAAAGGTTGACGATGAGCGCCGCATTGTTCCAACGTCGGGGTGTGTTCCTGACCGCAGCCGTGGGCCTGCTGGTGCTGCCTTTGCTGATGCAGGCGATGGACCTGGGCCAGGCCTGGGTGCGCATCCTCGATGCCTCGCTGCTTTACATCCTGCTGGCCCTGGGGCTGAACATCGTGGTGGGCTTTGCCGGCCTGCTGGACCTGGGCTACATCGCCTTCTACGCCGTGGGCGCCTACATGTTCGCGCTGCTGGCCTCGCCGCACCTCACGGAGAACATCCCGGCGCTGGCGGCACTGTTCCCCAACGGCCTGCACACGCCCTTGTGGCTGGCGATTCCCCTGGGCGCGGGCGCGGCCGCGCTGGTGGGCGTGCTGCTGGGTGCCCCCACGCTCAAGCTGCGGGGCGACTACCTGGCCATCGTCACCCTCGGCTTTGGCGAAATCATCCGGGTGTTCATCAACAACCTGGATGCGCCGGTCAACATCACCAACGGCCCCAAGGGCATCAACAGCATCGACCCCTTCCATGTGGGGCCGGTCAACCTGGGTGAGCCGTGGCACATCGGGGGCTTCACGCTGCCTTCGGTGACCTTGCACTACTACCTCTTCCTGGGCCTGGTGGTGCTGGCCGTGGTGGTGTGCTCGCGCCTGCATGACTCGCGCCTGGGCCGGGCCTGGATGGCCATCCGCGAAGACGAGATCGCCGCCAAGGCCATGGGGCTGAACACGCGCAACCTCAAGCTGCTGGCCTTCGGGCTGGGGGCCATGTTTGGCGGGGTGTCGGGCGTGCTGTTCGCCAGCTTCCAGGGCTTCGTGTCGCCGGAATCCTTCAGCCTGCAGGAATCTGTCATGGTGGTGGCCATGGTGGTGCTGGGCGGGCTGGGGCACATCCCCGGGGTGATCCTGGGCGCCTTCTTGCTGGCGTCCTTGCCCGAGGTGCTGCGCCATGTGGCGGGCCCGCTGCAGGCCATGACGGGCGGCCGGCTGGACGCGGCCATCCTGCGCCAGCTGCTGGTGGCGCTGGCCATGATCGGCATCATGCTGGCCCGCCCGCGGGGCCTGTGGCCATCACCCCGCCATGAAGACCGGCTCATGCCTGACGACGACGCGGCGGCCGCTTCAGTGGCCAACGCGCCCGGGAGCGCGGCATGAGCCAGACCTTGTTGCTGGTGCATGGCGTGAGCAAGCGCTTTGGCGGCGTGCAGGCTTTGAGCGATGTGGGCCTGACCGTGCTGGCCGGCCAGGTGCATGGCCTGATCGGCCCCAATGGCGCTGGCAAGACCACCTTCTTCAACACGATCACCGGCCTGGTGCCCAGTGACACGGGCCGCTTCGAGCTCGATGGCCGCGTGTTCAAGCCCACGGCCGTGCACAAAGTGGCGCAGGCGGGCATCGCGCGCACCTTCCAGAACATCCGCCTGTTTGCCGACATGAGTGCCCTCGACAACGTGCGCGTGGGCCGCCATGTGCGCAGCCATGTGGGCTGGTGGCAAGCGGTGCTGCGCACCGGTGCCTTTGCGCGCGAAGAGGCCGACATCACCACCAAGGCGCAAGCGCTGCTGGCCTTTGTCGGGCTGGAGGCCAAGGCGCTGCAGGCAGCGCGGACCTTGAGCTATGGCGACCAGCGCCGCCTGGAGATCGCCAGGGCCCTGGCCACCGA
>CANBQJ010000028.1 GCA_947371645.1 Burkholderiales bacterium
AGCCCATGATCAGGCCCGTGGTGGAGGCCACGATGGCGGTGACCCGCTCTCGTTGGACCTCATGGTGGCGGGCCTGGTCGCAGTTTTCTTTGAGGCAGGCCAGCAGGAGGGTTTGTTGGTCCTTGGCGTCCATGGGTCAGTCCATGCAGAAAATGGGGACGCCAGTGTGCACGCTGGGTGTGACGGCCGGCCACATCCAGGTCGAGCGCACGGTGCCACCACCCACCCACCCGCCGTCTGGCTCGGCGCGTCCCTGTCACGGGAGTTGGGCAGCCCCCGTGTCCAGCAGCACCACCGCCTGCTGCCCCACGCGCATCATTCGCCCGCCGCGCAGCGCCACGTGCTGTTGTGCCTCCTCAGGCGTGGAGAACCACAGGTTGGGGTAACCGGCCTGCGCACGCACCAGGTCGAAGTGAGGCAGTTCATCCACGCGCATCGTGGCCAGGGCGGCGCGGTAACTTTCCCAGTTGGGCAGCCCCGCTTCCATGGCCAGCAGGCGCAAGAGGTGCTTGCGCTGCACGATGTGGCGGTGGCGCCGCAGCTCGGGCAAAGAAACGCCCTGCAGCACCTGCTGTTGCAGCAGCCTGCGCAAGATGGGCAACGACAGCGCCAGGGATTCAGCCGCCGCCGCGCGGTGCAGGCGCTTGGCCTCACGCAGGACGGCGGTGACCGCGTCACCCGAGGTGGCGGCTTGAGGCAAAGAGAGATGGGGGGTGTGCATACCGACTCCAACAAACAGGCCTGCTCGCTGTTGGCCTGGGAGGGGGTATGCAAGCGCGGGGCTTGCGAACATTGGTGCTTGCGCTTTCGCGAGGGGGGCACCCAAACATGCCCGCTGGCATTGTAGCGGGCTGCTCGGGGCTCGCTCAGGACTCGCTCACGACTCGTAATGCGCGTGCGCACGGGTCACCAGGCCCGCTTCGTTGAACTGGAAGACCTCGGCCACCCGCTTGCCCGTGGCGCCCACGTAATGGATGACGACGCTGTCGACGCCCACCAGGGTGCAGATGGGTTCAAAACGCAGCTGAGGGAAAAGCGTCAGCGCCTGGGCCCAATAGGCGCCCACGGCCGGCTTGCCTTGCAGGCGGCCTGCCGGGTTGCCTGTGATCTGCGTGATCACCGGCGAGCTCATCTCGAAGTCATCGGTGTAGTGCGCCAGCACGCGAGGCAGGTCGTGGGCGTTCCAGGCATCCAGCCAGTCCTGGGCAAAGTGGGCAGCACGTTCCTTGTTCATGGTGACGGTCTCTGCGTTCATGCGGTGGAGGGTGACGCCATTTTGGCCTTGGGCAGCGCCTGCCCGTGCGCCTGCGCCTGCTGAAAGGCCCGCGCGTCCAGCACCGTCTGGCGCGCGCACAGCACGGCGGCCTGGCGCAGGCGTTCGCGCCAGGTCGTGTCCAGGCCAAATGCGATCAGCGCATCGGCCGTTGCAGAGCCCAGTCGCCCAGCGCTGCGCAGTTGCGCCCAGGCCAGCAGGCTGGCCATCTGCGCGACCACGGCCGCCACATCGGCATACCTCACCTGCTTGCCGGCCAGGGCCACGCGGTCTTCGGTGGGCTGCAGGCCTTTGAGCACAAACGATTTGCCACCCAGCTCTGCCGCGTGCAGGAAGGCCATGGGCACGGCCTGCATCATCGACTGGATGGCGACGATGCGCTGCGCCTCGCTGCCCCACCTGGGCTGCTTGACCTTGATGCCTTGCAGGCGCGGCAGCAGCGCCGAGGGCAAGGCCTCTTTCAAATCCAGGATGTAGTTGCCATCGGGCGAGCCCTTGCCTGCCACCAGCACGGCATAGCGTTCGACCCCCAGGCTGCCTGTCCCCGCCAGCCGGATGGCCACGTCCAGCACCTTGAAGAACCCGGGGTTGGGCTGGGTGCTGGCAAATGACTTCATGAAGGCCTTCACCATGGCTTGCTGACCTGCCGTGGCGGCCATGGCCTTCTGCCCATCCAGCTTGAACCGCCTGCGCTTGCCCTGCACCGTGGTGCGGCCATCCAGAAAGGCCTTGCGCGAGCGCGCACCCAGGCTGTCGAGCAGGTCGTGGACCAGGCCATCGGCCGTGCGGTGGTCTGCCCAGTAGGCCTTGCCCCCCGCCAGGCCTGCCGCGTAGCGTGCGATGAACAGCTCGCTCAAGTCCCGCGCCTTGCGGGGGGACAGCCCCAACGTGGGCGCCCCCACGAGGATGCTGGTGAGCATGCGGGCCAGGTCCCAGGTGGCAGGTGCCAGGGCCGCCTCGTCAAAGTCGTTGATGTCGAAATAGGCCTGCCGGTTGTCGCCCTTGTAGGAGCCGAAGTTCTCCAGGTGCAGGTCGCCGCAGGCCCACACCAGAGGCGCCTTCTTCAAGGGGCCTTTGAGCGCCAGGTGGGCGTAGAAGAGATGGCATGAGCCTCTCAGGAAGACGAAGGGGTCGGCGCTCATCCTGGCCAGCTTCATCTGCAGGCGCAGCGGGTCTCGACCCGCGTTGTACCGACTGATTTCCGACATCACGTTCATCTGGGCTCCTGTCTGATGGTCTGGCACGTGGCGCGGCTCACGGCACCCGCGCCATGTTTGCACGCTTCTTGCCTGATGCAGACAAAGCAGCCATCCGCGCCATGGCCTTGCAGGTTTTGTCTGCCCGTTGGGCCAGATTGGCCCCGCCGGGCTGGCGATGTCGCATTGCCGACAAGGCGCCAGGCTGCCCCACTCCAAGGCGAGCACACCATGAACAAGATCGGCATCTTCTTCGGCACGGAAACAGGCACCACGCGGCTGATCGCCAAGAGGATCCATGCGCGGCTGGGCGATGACATCGCGGCCAAGCCCCTCAACGTCAACCGCATCAAGCCGGCCGACATGCTGCAGTACGACGCGCTGATCCTGGGCACGCCCAGCTATGGCGTCGGCCAGATCCCCGGACACGCGGCGGGCTGCCAGGAATCCAACTGGGCAGAGTTCCTGGCGCAGATGCCCCACGCCGATTTCAGCGGCAAGCGCGTGGCGCTGTTTGGCCTGGGCGCGCAAGAGCGCTACACCGAGCGCTTTGCCAGCTCGCTGCGCAAGCTGCACGACACCCTGGTGGGCTTTGGCGCCGAGATCGTGGGCGCCTGGCCCACCGAGGGCTACACCTTCGCGCACTCGGCCTCGGTGATTGACCAGCACTTCGTGGGCCTGGTGCTGGACCAGCGCACGCAGGGCATGCACACCGAGGCCCGGCTGGACGCCTGGGTGGCCCAGGTGCGGCCCTTGCTGGTGGCCAGGCTGGGGCAGCAGGCCAACCCCGTGCCGATGCCCTGAAGTGCCGCCGCGCCAACAGGATCGGCCACGGCCTCAGGGGGCGCTGTCCGCGCGGAAGGCACTGGGGGTCAGGCCCGTCCACTGCTTGAAGGCCCGGGTGAAGTTGGCCGGGTCGGCGTAGCCCAGGCGGGCCGCCACCTGCTGGACGTCGACACCAGGCTGGCGCAACAAGGCCTTGGCGTCCCGCATGCGCACGCGGTGCTGCAGCGTCAGGAAGCTGACGCCTTCGGCCTGCAGGTGCCGCCTGAGCGACCGCGGGCTGAGGTGCAGCTGGGCCGCGACGGCCACCAGGCTGGGGTAAGCGTTGTCACGCCATGCCAGCAGGCGCTGCACCTGGTGGGCCAGCCCGAGGCCGTTCGTGGCGTACAGCGCGACCTCGCGTTCGCACTGCGTGATGGCCGCGCGCAGGTTCAAGGCATTGGCCAGGGGCATCCGGCCGTCCAGCAAGGCTGCAGGGAAGCTGAATTGGGTGACCGGCATGGCCCATCGCACCCGGCTCAGTCTGGCCAGCACCTGGGGCGCATGCGCCGGCGCAGCGAAGTCGAACCAGACTTCCGCGTCGGGCAGCGCAGCGGGCAAGAACACGTGAAAGCCCCGAAAAAAGCTGGCCAGCGTGGCCTCCAGCACGGTGACGCGGTCCACGTCGGCCACCAGCGGCAGGGTGTCGAACTCCAGCGCGCAACGGTCATCTGATTCTCGGATGTGCACGGTCAGGCCCATGCCATACAGCCCCCAGAAGCGCTGGAACAGGGCGATGGCATCGCGCATGGTGTCGCAAGACAGCACCGCCAGGCCCAGGCTGCCAAACGAGGTGGGCGGCAGGCGCCAGCCCTGCTCCAGGCCAATGGCGACGCCAGGCAGCGCGTCACGCACGGCGTGCACCAGCCGCTCATAGCGGGTCATGTCCAGCACCTGGGCGGACGTGAGCTCGCGCGCGCTCAGGCCGGCGCGCTGCAGCACCGCCAGCGGCGCGCCCCCATGGTCGGCGACCACCTCCAGGTAGGTCTGTGCGAACACCACCGGGACCACCGCCATCCCACCGATTTCAATGCGCGTTTTGCTCATGAGTCCATTCCAGAGCGCTGGATGATAGCGTCGCCGTGGCCGCAAATGACCAGCGCTTCGGCCTGCCCTGCCCTCATGGCCAGGCCCCGACATGCCCAACAATCGCTGACCTGAACGCCAGCACCCAGACAGCGAGACAACATGAGCACCCCTTCGACCACCTACCTCAGCGCCAGCGCATGGCTGCAGGCCATGGCCACCGGCGAGGTCAGCGCGCGCGAGGTGCTGGAGCTGCACCTGGCCCGCGTGGACGCCGTCAACCCGGGCCTGAACGCCGTGGTGGCGCTGGACCTGGCCCGCGCCCGCCAGCGCGCCGACGACGCCGACCGTGCCCGCCAGCGTGGCGAGAGCTGGGGCCCCCTCCACGGCCTGCCCATGACCATCAAGGACACCTGGGAGGTGCCCGGCATGCCCTGCACCGCCGGCGCGCCCCGCTTCAAGGACCACCGGCCACAGGTCGCAGCCCACGCGGTGCAGCGCCTGCTGGACGCCGGGGCCATCGTCTTTGGCAAAACCAACGTGCCCTACCTGGCGCTGGACATCCAGTCCTTCAACAGCGTGTACGGCACCACGAACAACCCCTGGGACCGTGCACGCACGCCGGGCGGCTCATCAGGTGGTGCCGCGGCCGCGCTGGCGGCGGGCATGACGCCGCTGGAGCTGGGCAGCGACATCGGCGGCTCCATCCGCATCCCGGCGCACTTCTGTGGGGTGTACGGGCACAAGTCCACCTATGGCATCGTGCCCATGGCCGGGCACGTGCCCGGTGAGCCCGGCATGCGCGCCGAAGCCCCCTTGGCCGTGGCCGGGCCGCTGGCCCGTTCGGCAGACGACCTGCGCCTGATGCTGGACCTGCTGGCCGGCCCCACGCGCGCCAGCCAGGCCGGGTGGCGGCTGGCCTTGCCCGAGGCCCGCCATGAGGCCTTGTCGACCATGCGGGTGCTGATGTGGGTGGACGACCCCGACTGCCCCATCGACCACCACATGGCCGATGCCTACCGCACCCTGGGCCGCCAGCTGGAAGCCGCCGGCGCGCAAGTCACCTGGGGATCGCCACAGGGCATGCGCCTGAACACGCTCTACCCCTGCTACACCGCGCAGATGGGCTGCATGATGGCCGCCCTGCTCACACCGGCAGAGCGGCGCACCTTGGGCATGGTCAGGCCCTTTGGCGCGGCCTCCGTGCCATTCATGAAACGCCTGGGGCAGTTCGTGAGCCTGCCCCAGCATGTGGACCGCTTCGTGGCCGGGCTGGGCATGGGCCACCGTGAATGGCTGGGGCTGGTGGAAGAGGGCCTGCACCTGCAGCAGGCCTTCCTGGGCGCCTTCCAGTCGCACGACGTGATCCTGGCACCGCCCACGCTGGGCACCGCCTTCCCGCATGACCACGGCCTCTTTCCCACCCGCAAGCTGCAGGTGGACGGCCAGGCCCGCCACTACGGCGACCAGTTCATGTGGATCGCACCGGCCACCCTGCTGGGCCTGCCCGCCACCTGCGCACCGGTGGGCCGCACGCCCTCAGGCCTGCCGGTGAACGTGCAGGTCATCGGGGCGCCTTATGAAGACCGCACGACGATCCGGTTTGCACAGCTGCTGAACGGCCTGGGCCTGGGCTTCACGCCACCGCCGCTCTGAGCCTGGCTGGCCCGGCTGGCCTGCTGGCTCAGGACAGCCAGACCAGGGCCAGCCCGATGGCCGCCGGCAGCGCCTGCACGTACAGGATTTTTTTGCTGGCGGTGGCCGCACCGTAGAGGCCGGCCACCAGCACGCAGCACAGGAAAAACACCTGGATGTGCACCCCGGGCTCACCCAGGGTCAGGCCCCAGATCAGGCCCGCCGCCAGAAAGCCGTTGTACAGGCCCTGGTTGGCCGCCAGCACCCGGGTGGATTCGGCCTGTTCGCGCGTCAGGCCAAAGGCCTTGCGGCCTGCCGGCTTGGTCCACAAGAACATCTCCAGCACCAGGAAGTAGGCGTGCAACAAGGCCACGAGGGCGACAACAAGGTGGGCAGCAAGGGTCATGTGAGGTTCCTGTCTGAAGGGGGCGCATCGGGCAGCAGCAAGATCAGGTCGGTGGGCCCGATGTCCACCCCCACCTGCGACAACAAGGTGCTGGCCTGCCCCCGGTGGTGGGTCTGGTGGTTGAACACATGCAGCAGCACGTCGCCCAGGCGTTTGCAGCCCTTCACGCCCTTGGTGGAGGTGTAGGTGAAATCGCTGTCCAGCTGCGCGGGGGTGAGCTCATCGGCCAGGGCCATGAACACCTCATCCAGCAAGTGTCGGCGCTGGCTCATCTCGGCCAGGGTGCCGAACAGCTGCCCATCCAGCGACGTGGGTGGGGCGATGCCCTGCAGCGGCGCCAGGCCGGCGAACGGCGTCGCCTGACGGGCCAGGCGCGACAACCAAAGGGTATCGGCCACCACAAGGTGGTTGAGCGTGCCGAAGATCGAGCCAAAGAAGGCGCGCATGTCGGCGTGCAGCACAGCCGGGTCCAGCTGCTGCGCGGCCGCGTAGAGCTTCTCGTTCATCCACCGGTTGTAGGCGGCCAGCTTGCTGAAGTCGGTCTTGACGTCCATGGGCTATTTCTCTCTGTTGCCGTCTCGCAGGCAACGTCCCTGCTTTTCAAACCAGTAGGCCACATTGCCCACCACCACGATGCTGCCAGACACCACCGCGCTGGCGGCTGCGGTGGCGCCCACGAACACCAGCAAGGCGGCGCACTCGTTGCCCCGGCAGTTGGCGAAACCGCCTACTTGCACCGGCTGCAGCGTCATCTCCTTGGCCTGGATGTGGCAACCCGGGTCATAGACCTCGGTGGTGACGGGCACGAACACGCAGCCTTGGATCAGGATCCCCAGGGTCGCCAGGACCGCAGGCCTGAGCGCGCGCCTTGTGAACCTCAGGCGCATGGTGCACCCTCTGCCAGGGATTGGGGCAAAGCTGCCTCAGGGTGCAGGTGAACCGCCAGCCACAACGCGCCGGGCGACACCGCCAGGACGGTGTGCGCCAGGCCGGCGGGCAGGAAGACGTGGTCGCCAGCCTGCAGGCGCAGCACCTGGCCAGACACGTCCAGCGTGGCCTCACCTTGCACCAGCATCACCCACTCGTCTTGCGGCTGCACGCATTCAACGGGCGTGATGAGCGACGAGCTGACGATGCGCTCAATCAGCAGGTTCTTGTGGCGCAAGAGCTCGTCAAAACGCTCACCCTGGGCGGGCGGGCCCAGGTGAGCAAAGAAGTTGCCGGTTTGCATGGGCAAGGTTGGTGGCCAAAGCCGTTGTCTCTGGCCATTGTCCACGCAGATCCAAACCGGCTCTCCCTCAATTGGCCGCCAGCCCCACATTGCCGCGCAGCAGGCCATCCGCACGCCCCACTTGAAGGAGGCTGCCATCGCTGTGCACGGCAAAGGAGGTGATCGCCAGGCTGCCCGCGCCCAGGGCATAGAGGTGCTGCCCATCTGCAGACACCGCCACGTCAATGGGCGTGGAACCTGCGCCCAACTGGCCTGCCGCCGCCTGCAACAAGGCGAGCTTGCCGGAATGGGGGGACACCGCGAAGCTGCTCACCGTGCCACTGCCCGTGTTGGCCACGTAGGCGAATTTGCCATTGGGCGTGACGGCCACCCAACAGGCCGCCGTCTGCGCCGTGGGCAGCGATGCGCTGATCAATTGCGGGCGGGCCTGCGTGTCCTCGCCCAGCTTGTACGACGACACGGTGCTGGCGTTGGCTGCACCGCCTGCGGCCTCGGACACGATGATGTGATCGCGCCGGTCCACGGCGAAGCCGAAGGGCGTGAGACCTGAAGACGCCGTGACGATGGGCGCGCCCACGGTGCCATCGCGCTTGACGCGGTAGGACGTGAGCTTGTTGGTGCCCTTTTCGGTGACGATGAGCGCACCGCCATCGCTGCTGAAGCTGACCTGAGCTGGCGCCGCACCCGTGGCCACGGACAGTGCGCCCTGTGCGCCGGCGATGGGGCTCAGCGTGCCGCGCACATGGTGAAACCCGGCAACGTTGCCCAGGCCCTGGGCATTGAGCACGTAGACCAGGCCCTCATGCTCGGTGACGCTGATCGGGTCCAGTCCGCCAGATGGCACCACGGACATGAGGCGAGGTGCGGTGCCGCTCAGCGCGAAGGTGGACACCGTGTTGCTCTGCGCGTTGACCACGAACAGGTAGCGGCCGTCCTGGCTCAAGGTCACTGCACCTTGCGAGCCCAGGCCGGAGCCTGTGCCCTGCCCGCCTGTGGCCGTGCGGGCAACGAGCTGGAGGGCACCTTCGTCGGTCTGGTCAAACACCAGCACTTCATTGTTGACGGCAGCATTGGTGCTGGTGAACACCTTGCCGGCACGCATCCAGTGGTTCCCATGGTCGGCATCATCGCCTCCGGCCAGTACAGGCAAGGCTGCGGCCATCAAGGCGGACACGGCGGCAAGGCGAAACAAGTGGCGTCGGTTGAATGACATGGAGATCTCCTGTGCTTGAAGCACCTCGGGCACAGCGCCCAAGGCTGGCCGCCAGTGTTGAAGCCACCTGCTGACGAAGTCATCACGCAAACTTCAACTTGTCGTGACCTCTGTTGCGGCCAGGCTCGCGCCGTCAGTTGTCACAAAACTTTGAAATTTGCGAGACACCAGCTTCAAGGGCAAGGCTGCACACTGACCGCACGCCCAGGAGCCCCACCATGAACACACCCCACGCCCTCCGTCGCCGGCTGCTGGCCGCACTGGCCTTGGGTGGCATCGCCCAGCAAAGCGGCTTGATCGACGCGCTGGCGCAAGCCACCACAGCGGCAAGGCCGCCGACACCCACGTCCGGCGACTTGCCCCGCACCTTGCCCGACTGGGGCCCCATGCCCGAGCTGCGGGGCCTGAGCGACTGGTTCAACTCCGCCCCACTGGACAAGGCTGCGCTGCAAGGCAAGGTGGTGGTGGTGGACTTCTGGGCCCTGGGCTGCATCAACTGCCGCAACGCCTTGCCGCATGTGGCGCAATGGCATGAGCGGTACAAGGACCAGGGCCTGGTGGTGCTGGGCATCCATGCCCCCGAATTCGATGCCGAACGCCCGGCCGCAGCGGTGAAGCAGGCGGCTGCACGCCTGAAGCTGAACTTCCCCATTGCCCTGGACAACGAATTCGAGACCTGGCGGGCCTTCCGCAACGAATACTGGCCGGCACACTACTTTGTGGACCGTCAGGGACGCATTCGCCACCGCCACTACGGCGAAGGTGAATACGCCTATGGTGAACAGGTGATTCAATCCTTGCTGAGTGAACATTCAGGCGCTCAGCGCTCATGACCTGCCACGCCCCCATTCAACGGTGAACCGATGGACCGACCCAAGCAAGTCCTGCTGGTGGAAGACGACCCCCACATCGCGGAGATCGTTCGCCTGCATCTGGCCGATGAGGGCTATGCCGTGACCCACGCCCGCGACGGCCTGATCGCCCTGCGCCTCCTGGAACAGTGCCCCTGGGATGCCCTGGTGCTGGACCTGATGCTGCCCGAGGTGGACGGCCTGGAGGTGTGCCGCAAGGCCAGGTCGCTGGCCAGCTACATGCCCATCATCATGATCAGCGCCCGCGCCAGCGAGGTGCACCGCATCCTGGGCTTGGAGCTGGGCGCCGATGACTACCTGCCCAAGCCGTTCTCAGTGCTGGAACTGGTGGCCCGCGTGCGGGCCTTGCTGCGCCGCGTGGACGCGCTGGCGCGTTCGTCCCGCGTTGACGGATCCCACATCACGCTGGACAACCTCGTGATTGACGCCTTGACACGCGACGTGAGGCTGGATGGCCGCAGCCTCGAGTTGACGCCCCGCGAATTCGACCTGCTGCACTTCTTTGCGCGACACCCCGGCAAGGTGTTTTCGCGCCTGGAGCTGCTCAACCAGGTCTGGGGCTACGAGCACGACGGCTACGAACACACCGTCAACACGCACATCAACCGGCTGCGGGCCAAGGTGGAGAAAGACCCCTCACGGCCAGCCAAGATCCTCACCGTCTGGGGTGTGGGCTACAAATTGTCGGCCACCTCACCCTGAGCCCGAAGCCATGACCTGGAAGCTGCGCCTCAACCTGACCCAGCGGCTGGTGGTTGTCTCCACCGTGCTGCTCATCGCCTGTTGCGGCGCCCTGGCCTGGCTGCAGCTCTACCAGTCACGCAACAACGCGCAAGAGCTCACGCAGCGGCTGTCCTACAAACTGGCCCAGCACATCGCGGCCCACAGCGAACTGATCGGCCCACAAGGCGTCAGCCCGCAGGGGCTGAACCACCTGCTGGACATGCTCATGGTGGTCAACCCCAGCATCGAGGTCTACCTGCTGCGAAGCGATGGCCACATCGCTGCGCACCTGGCCCCAGCCGGCCGGGTGAAGCTCGAGCGCATACAACTCGCCCCTGTCCTGCGCTACCTGGATGGCGCCGAGCTGCCCATCCTGGGCGACGACCCCCGGCACCCCGAACGCCCCAATGTGTTCAGCGCGGCGCCACTCAAGCAAGGTGCGGCCACCGTGGGTTACGTCTATGTGATCCTCCTGGGCGAAGACCACGAGGCCCTGGCCGCCACGGGTGACGCACACCGCGCCTGGGTCACCATGCTGGCGTCGCTGGCCATGGTCTTGAGCTTTGGGGTGCTGGCTGGCCTGGCGGCCTTTTCCTGGGTCACCAGGCCTTTGCGGCAACTGACGCAGAGCGTGCAGACGCTGGAGCGCGAAGGTGTGGGCAGCTTCGTGCAGCAGGCCGATGCCGACGCGCTGGCCGGCGATGCCCATGCCGCCGACGAGATCAGGCAGCTGCGCGGCGCCTTCCAGCGCATGGGCATCCGGCTGGCGCAGCAATGGCAGGAGCTGCTCACCAAAGACCAGCAACGGCGTGAGCTTGTGGCCAACATCTCGCATGACCTGCGCACCCCGCTCATGGCCTTGCACGGCTACCTGGAAACGCTGGCGCTGAAAGAAGACCGCTTGCCGGCCGAAGACCGCAAGCGCTACCTCGGCACCGCGCTGGCACAAAGCCGCAAGGTGGGTCAGCTGGCGCAAGAGCTGTTCGAGCTGGCCAGGCTGGAATACGGTGGCATCCGCCTGGACAAGGAAAGGTTCCACCTCACCGACCTCATCCAGGACGTGTTCCAGAAGTTCGAGCTGACTGCGCAAACGAAGGGCGTGCGCCTGGAGGCCGACATCGCAGAGGAGCTGCCCAGCGTGGTGGCCGATGTCGGGCTCATGGAGCGCGTGCTGACCAACCTCATCGACAACGCCTTGAGGCACAGCCCGCGTGAAGGGCTGGTGCGTGTGGCCGTGTCGGCACAGCACGAACGCATCGTCGTCACCGTCTCAGACCAGGGCGAGGGCGTGCCCCCGGCCCTTCGCCAGGACTTGTTTGACCGCCCCTCGGTCTTCTCGACGTCGGGCACCCAGCAACGCGGTGGCCTGGGCCTGCTCATCGTGCAGCGCATCGTGCAGTTGCACGACGGCGTGGTCGAACTGCTGGAACCGCAAGGCGAGCCGGGCGCAACCTTCCGCTTTGCCTTGCCCGTCTGATGTGCTGCGCGCACAAAGTTCACGGCATCGTGACGATTGCGGGAGGACTTTGCGATGTGGCGGGCCACACACTGGGTGCGTGCTGAACCAAGCCACCCGCTGCCGAGTGCAATTGCCCTTCCGGCAATTTCACCGGCACACCCGCCACTCACTTTGAACTGGAAACACCATGAACAAATTTGCCGCCACCCTGCTGTCTTCGGCCATGCTCCTGATGGCTGGTGCCGCCTTGGCAGAAGACATGAAGAAGGACGACATGGCCATGGAAAAGGATGGCATGAAGAAGGACAGCATGCACAAAGAAGGCATGAAGAAGGGCACGATGAAAAAGGAAGGCATGCACAAGGCCGCCATGGAAAAAGACACCATGGGCAAGGACGGCATGGCCAAGGACGAGATGAAGAAGGACACCATGGGCAAGTGAGCCCAGGTGCTGCGGTGGTGGGCCACAATGTGTGCCCATGCACCGCATCCCTGCCCACGAATACGAGATCACGGCCATCCGGGCCCAGGGCGCGGGCGGGCAGAACGTGAACAAGGTGTCCAGCGCCATCCACCTGCGCTTTGACATCCCGGCCTCATCGCTGCATGAGGACGTCAAGGCCCGCCTGCTGGCCTTGCCCGACCGGCGCATCACCGCAGAAGGCGTGCTGGTGATCAAGTCGCAGGAGCACCGCAGCCAGGAGATGAACCGGGCCGAAGCCGTGCACCGCTTGCATGAGCTGGTGCACAGCGTGGCCCGGCCACCGGCCATCCGCCGGGCCACCCGCCCCACGCTGGCCTCCAAGAAGCGCAGGCTGGAAGGCAAGCGCCAGCGCGCCGCCGTGAAAGCACAACGGGGCGGCAGCGCAGAGTGAGGTGCCCGGCCCTTGGCCATCAATGGCTGGCGGCGTTCCCCCTTTGCATCGACTGGCGACGACCGCGCCGCTGCAGCGCGGCCGCCATGGCGCCCAGACCCAGCATCAGGCTGGCCGCCGTACCCGGCTCGGGCACGGCACTGAGCTTGTAGATGCCCATGTCCGAGCCCTGAGCCCAGATGTTGCCGTCGTTGTCGATGGCCCAGGCTGCAGTCAGGCTCACGTCACCGGGGTTGGCCAGCAGGTCATTGAGGTCGATGACGTCGGTGCCGTTCCACATCACCGCGCGTTGCTCGTACAGCCCTTTCATGGACCACCCGACCACCTGGCCACGGTCATTGATGTCCAGGGCGTGGGTGAACTCGTTGCGGTTGGGTGCGCGCACCAACCCCCCCATGCTTTGCAGCTCGGGCGCCAGCACCAGGCTGTCCAACACGCGCACCATGCCGTCTTGCACCACCACGCTGGTGCCCAGCGCATCGAAGCTGCGGTCCAGCAGCACGGCGCCCGCGTTGTTCATGTCGGTGATTTCCGTCTGACCTGGCTGTGTGCCCCGGCCCAGCACCTCATCGAGCATGATGGTCTTGCCCTGGCTGATCAGGAAGGGCCGCCCGCCATCGGCCCAAGGGCTGCGCCCAGGCGTGACACCCCAACCCCAGGTTGAGCCGCCGGAATTGAGATCGCCCATCTGCCCGGCGATGTCACCCCGGTCATTGATGACCCTGGCCACGCTGACGCGCTGGTCGGCAAACAGCGGCTTCATGTTGCCGTTCTCGGTCACGAAGGCCGTGACATGGTCGTTGCCTGCCACCCAGGAATGGCCCACGACCACACCCTGCGCATTGACGTCCGTGCCCTGACTCGACAGCCCGCCCAGGGTGCCCAGCACACGCTTGTTGCCGGTGTCCAGGTCCAGCAGCATGGCCTGCCCTTTGGCGCGCGTGGCAGTCGTGGGGTCGCTGCCCAGGTTGTAGACCGAGCCCGCGGCCCACTTCCCCGCCGTGCCCAGCAACTCACCGTTGGTGTAGGCCGGCAACGTGGGGATGTGGCGCACGCCCAGGCCATCTTGCATATAGGCCTGTGCGTTGCCGCTGGGCACGCCGGCCGCGACCTGGGTGCCCAAGGCCTGCCCGGCAGCCGACACCACCAGCTCGCCAGCCCATTCGACCTGGCTGCCGTGCCCGGCTTGCAGCCCGTCGATCGGGTTCATCACCTTTTCAGCGCTGTACAGGGTGCCAGCCTGGGCCCCAACACTCAGGGCCAATCCACCCAGGGCCAGGCCCCACCACGTCAATGTTTTCATGTTTCCTCCTTGTTAAATGCACATATTGCGCATTTATTGAACCATGAGGCCCCAGCCCAGTCTTCAGGGATAACCATCAGTTTCGCAAGGGAATAACCATGAAATGCGCAGATTGCGCATTGAGCTAGACTGGTCCGATCATGGCAAGCAAGCGCACATCGCCCGCAACGCCCCAGGCCGACAACCCGGACCTGGCCGGGGTCGTGCACGCGCTGGCCCTGCCCCTGGCGCGGCTGGCCATGGCCCACGGCCTGCCCTGTGACGCCGTGGTGCAAGGGGTGGAACGCGCCTTCGTCGAAGCCGCCCAGGCCGCCCTGCATGGCAGTGGCCTGCCCGCGCACCGCCAGGTCAGCCGCATCGCCGCGGCCACCGGCATGGGCCGCCGCGAAGTGGCCCGCGTGGTGGAAGCCCAGGCCGCCCACACCCCCGTCACGCCACCGCCCACCTGGGCCTCCGAGGTGTTCACGCGCTGGGTCAGTGACCGCAGCCTGCGCACCGCGCGCGGCCAGCTCAAGCCCCTGCCCCGCACCGGAGACCACCCCAGCTTCGAAGCCCTTGCGCGCAGCGTCACGCACAACGTGCACCCCCGCAGCCTGCTGGACGAACTCTGCCGGCTGCAACTGGCCCGCCACGACCCCGAGCGCGACACCGTGGCCCTGCTCAGCGACACCTTCGTGCCCCAGGGCGACCGCGCCCACATGCTGGACATGCTGCGCGACAACGTCGGCGCCCACCTCGCGGCCGCGGTGGACAACGTGACCGGCGACGGCAGCCGGCCCCAGCACGACCAGGCCGTGCTGGGCGACGAACTGTCTGAGGAATCGCTGGAGATCCTGCGTGCCCACGTGGACCAGGCCTGGCAACGCATGCTCACCGACACAGCCGACCTGATGGCCCGCTGCATCACCGACGATCGCGAAGCCGGGCGCCCGGCGCGACGCCGCATGCGCATCGGCCTGTACACGCACGAAGACGACATGCCCTGATGGCCACTCTGCGGCACACACACAAAAAATGATTCAGAGGGAGACCCCATGACACCGCCAGGCACACCCCCAACCCCCAGACCCACCTTGGTGACGCTGGCCGCGATGCTCACCTTGCTGAGCGCCTGTGGCGGCGGCTCAGGCGACCAGGTGGCCGGCGTGAGCAGCGGTGGCACCGGCAGCGTGGGTGTGGGCGGCGGCAAGCCAACCGCCGTGGTGGGCCAGGTGTCGGCACAGGGCCTGGTGGTCAACGATGTGACCATCGATGTCGACACCAGCACCACCGTCGAAGACTTCGATGGCCACCCTCTGGACGCCAGCGCACTGAAAGCCGGCACCACCGTGGTCGTGGACGGTGACGCCACCGCCGCGCGCACCGACGGCATGCACAGCAAGGCCTTGCGCATCCAGGTGCGCGGCCTGCTGCTGGGCACCGTGCAATCGGTGAACCTGGCGCAAGGCAGCCTGCAGTTGATGGACCAGACCGTGGTCCTCGCCACCGGTGGCGTGGTGGACGCCCACTGGCCACAAGGCCTGCGCAGCATCCAGGTGGGTGACACCGTGGAAGTGTTCGGCTGGCAGGACCTGGCGTCGCGACGTTACGTGGCCACCCGCCTGGGCAGCCAGCCCAGCGGACAAAGCTTGCGCGTCACCGGCGTGCTGGACAAGCTGGACTTGACCTTGGGCCAATGTGCCGTCGGGACCCAGGCCATCGCTTATGGCTGGCCCCAGGCCGCGCCCAGCCTGGGCAACGGACAGTGGGTGCGCGGCGAGCTCTACAACCTGCCGCCCGACGCCACCACGGGCCGCTGGCTGGCCGTGAACATGTCCACCGCCGCACCCTGGGTGCAGGACAAGGCCCAGATCAGCCTGGACGGCCTGCTCACCCAGGTGGCCCCTGGCGGACTGAAGCTCGACGTACAAGGCTGGCCGGTGCAAGCCCAGGCGGCCACCTGCGCCCTCTGCGCCGGCCTCAAGGTGGGAGACCATGTTCGCGTGCTGGGCAGCCTGCTTCAGGGCACCGTGCAGGCCAGCGCCATCACCACCTTGCCCAGCCCTTGACGCCAGGGCCTGGCGCCCGCGTACGTCAAACAACGTATTGGGCTCAGGCGCCCGTGTTTTCAGAATCGGAAGGCTTCAACCCCAGGACAGGAGCCCGAAATGATGCACGGTGATATCTCCAGCAGCGACGACACCGTCGGCGTTGCAGTCGTCAACTACAAGATGCCTCGTCTGCACACCAAAGCAGAGGTCCTTGAGAACGCGCACAAGATCCGCCAGATGATCGAGGGCATGAAGCTGGGCCTGCCTGGCCTGGACCTCGTCATCTTCCCGGAGTACAGCACCCACGGGATCATGTATGACCCCAAGGAGATGATGGACACGGCCGCCACCGTGCCCGGCGACGAGACCGAGATCTTTGCCCAGGCCTGCCGCAACGCCAAGGTCTGGGGGGTGTTCTCGCTCACCGGCGAGCGCCATGAAGCGCACCCCCACAAGGTGCCCTACAACACGCTGATCCTGATGAACCCGCAAGGCGAGATCGTCCAGAAGTACCGCAAGATCATGCCGTGGACGCCCATCGAGGGCTGGTACCCGGGCGACAAGACCTACGTGTCTGAAGGCCCCAAAGGCATGAAGATCAGCCTGATCATCTGTGACGACGGCAACTACCCGGAGATCTGGCGCGACTGCGCCATGAAGGGCGCCGAGCTCATCGTGCGTTGCCAGGGCTACATGTACCCCGCCAAAGACCAGCAGGTGCTCATGGCCAAGGCCATGGCCTGGGCCAACAACACCTATGTGGCCGTGGCCAACGCGGCCGGCTTCGATGGCGTCTACAGCTACTTCGGGCACAGCGCCATCATCGGCTTCGATGGCCGCACGCTGGGCGAATGCGGTGAAGAGGAGTACGGCATCCAGTACGCCGCCTTGAGCAAGCGCCTGATCCGTGACGCCCGCAGCACCGGCCAGTCGGAGAACCACCTCTTCAAGCTGCTGCACCGCGGCTACACCGGCAAGATCAACTCCGGTGAGGGCGACAAGGGCGTGGCCGAGTGCCCGTTCGACTTCTACGCCAACTGGATCAAGGACCCGATCGCCACGCAAAAGCAGGTGGAGGCGATCACCCGCCAGACCGTGGGCACGGCGGAATGCCCCATCGACGGCATCCCCAACGATGCGCGCTTGAAATTCGAATGAGCCATTGACACAGGGGCTCAGGCGCTGCGCGGCGCGGCCACACCCAGCGGTGGCCGCTTGCGCAGGCCGAACACCTCCATCGCCTCGATGAAGGACTCGGCCGTGCGGTCGATGTGGAAGCGCTGCAGGAAGCAGTCGCGTGCGTTGTGCCGCATGGCCTGCCACTGAGCCGTTGGCGTCTCCAGCCAGCGCTCGATGAGCCGCACCGTGCCGTCCACGGTGTCGGTGTCCACATAGCCGCCTTCGGCCTGCTGGATCTCGCGCCAGATGTTGACCTGGTTGGAGATCAGCACCGGCAGGCTGCAGGCCATGGCCTCGGCCACCGCGATGCCGAAGTTCTCCTGGTGCGAAGGCAGGATGAAGGCCTCGGCACGCCGGAAGGCGCCCCACTTCACGTCGCCCGTGACCATGCCCGTCCAGGTCACCATGTCCTGCAGGCCCAACTCGTGCACCAGAGCCTGCATCGCCTGGCCATAGGCATGCTCGGCAGGCCCGGCCATGATCACCTTCACGTCGTGCAGTGCCTCTGGCTGGCTCGCCTTCAGGCGTGCCAGCGCCTTGAAGAGCAGGTCTGGCCCCTTCTTGACATGCACCCGGCCCAGGAACAGCAGGCAGCGCTGGCCCACCAGTTCCGGGAACTGGCGATCGAAGGCCGCGCGCTGGGCCTCGATGGCCTCGGGCGGGGCACTGGTGCCGTAGTTGACGATGTACTCGTCGCACTGGTAGAGCCAGAAGGACTGGCGGGCCAGGCGGCGCTCGTCTTCGCAGGTGAACATCACGGCGCTGGCGTCGCGCAGCACGCGGTATTCGGCCCAGGGCCAGAACAGCCACTTCTTGAGGTGCTTGAGCGGGTAGGTGCGCTTGAACCACGGGTCCAGCATGCCGTGGGTGAACACGAAGTACGGCGTCTTGCTGCCGCGCAGGCCCAGCCAGGTGCCAAAGGCGTGGAACTGCCAGATGCCATTGACGATGATGGCGTCGTAGCGGTGGGCATTGGCCTTGAGCCAGGGCACCCAGCGCGGGCTGTACTGCCAGGCACCCAGGGCGGTCGGCCCCACGGCGTGGCAGGGCAGCGGGCAGTCGCGCACCCAGTCGGCATCGGGGTGGTCCAGGCTCAGCACCTCCACCTCATGGCCATGGCGCTGGTTCACGCTGGACAGCTGCTTGAGGCCCTCGATGGGCCCACCAGAGCGGGGGTCCACCGTGGAGATGCAATGCAGGATGCGAAAGGACATGGGGGGAATCACTTCATGTAGGCCGCGCGGGCATAGCTGCGGCGCGCGCAGTCGGGGCAGACCTTGGCCTGGTGCACCGCCCCGTTCCACTCTTCCAGGTGCTGCATGGGGGTTCGCCACTGACCATCTGCCGCACGCACCTTGTCGCACTGCCGGCACACCGCCAGCCCCTGGGTGAGCAGCTGCAAGCGGCGCACCGCGCGATCGCGGTCCCGCGACACGTGCCGCACCACGGCCACCGCCATGAGGAAGGTCAGCAGGCGGTTGGCGGCATTGACCCACAAGATCCAGTTGCGGCTGTAGACGTGGCCACTGGCCACATCGGCCAGGACCCACAGCGCGCCGGCCACCAGAGCCGCCCAGACGCCATCGGCCGGCCCCAGCCAGCGGGTGGCCAGGGCCACGGGCAGCACGTACACGAGGAACACGGACACCTCTGTGCCTGTGGCGTAGTCCAGCCAGGCACAGGCCATGAGCAGGGCCACCACCAGGCCGCGGCGGGCCCAGCGCCGGGCCGGCGGCAATGGGCCAGGGATCGCATCACCGGGCGTCACTTCGTGACAGCCCGGGGTGGCCTGCATGGTCAGATCCCTCATTTTCATGGGGGCCATGGTGGCAAACCGCGATGGCAGGGGGTCGTTCACACATGGTCCGTTCGGATCACCCTGGCGTGGCTTTACACCAGGTCACAACGGAACACGATGGCCACCCTGGCCCAGGCGCCTGGGCAGCCCGGCTCAGGACTGCATCCGGAAGTACTGCCGGCGCCACTGCGCGGGCGCCAGGCCCGTCCAGGTGCGAAAGGCCCGGGTGAAGGCGCTTTGCTCGGAGTAACCCAAGAGCAGGGCAATTTCGGCCAGGTCCAGCTTGCCCTCCTTGAGGTGGCCCTCGGCCAGGTGCTGACGGGTCTGGTCCAGCAGGCGCTGGAAGGTGGTGCCCTGTTCGGACAGGCGCCGCTGCAGGCTGCGCGGGCTGGTGTGGTGGGCACGCGCCAGGGCGGCCAGGGATGTCTGGCCTTCGCGGATGAGCGGCACCAGGGTCTTGCGCCAGGACTCGACGATGGCCGGCACCGCCGCCACCTCGCGCAGCAGCTGCTCGGCCTGCTGGTCCATCAGCGCCAGCAGACCGGGGTCGGACTTGCGCATCGGCAGGCCCAGGTATTCGGCGTCGATCACCACCCGGGTGCAGGGCTGGTCAAAGCGCACCTCGCCACCAAAGAAGACCTCATAGGGCTTGATGTCGTCGGGGCGGGGGTTGACGAAGCCCACCTCACGCACCGGGAAGTGCTGGCCGGTCATGTCGCGCGCCAGCTGCACCAGCGACCCGATCGCCGTTTCATCCACCAGCGCCCCCGGCCGGCCGCGCTCGACGCCCCACTCCATCACCACGCCCGAGGCACCGATGCTCACCCGCGCCGGGTTCACGTCGTAGACCGAGGCGTGGTAGCGCTCCATGCGCTGCAGAGCCTCGGCCAGCGAAGCACAGGCCAGGGCGCAATAGCCAACCACACCGAAGTGCTTGGCGCCAATGCCACGTGCGATGCGCAAGGCCAGGGCAGGCCGTTGCTCCAGGGCATCGACCCGGCGCAGCCAGGACTGCCATTCCGACATCGGTACAAAAAGCTGGCGGGCGTCGGGCCGCTGGGCGCCCAGCACACGCTCGGCATCAAGCCCTTGCTGGTCCAGGTAGTCGTACAGCAATTGGGCGTAACTGGCAGCAACACGGGTTTCGTTCATGGCACATCTCGTCAGGCTGTCGAACATGATGCCCAGGCGCTTTACCTTTGCACATAGGTAATACAGGGGAGGCGCAACGCATTCGATTGACGCGATCCGTCAATATTCAGTCCAGAAACATCAAGCCACAGCCCTCACATTTCGCGACGATCACCTTTGAACGACACGAGGTGATGCGATGAGCAGTACGCATGAATACCTGGGGCTGGTCCATGGGGATGCGCGGGAGTTGTTGCTTCTGGCGCTGTCTCCGCTTTTCGCGCTGGCGGTGGCCCTGGAGTGGTGGATCAGCCAAGGCCGAGCGCCCGCCGCCTGCCCCCCGGCAGGCCCCTCAGTGATAACCCGAAGGGTGTATGAATCTGCCGACACCTGGGCCAGTTTCACCCTGGGCGGGCTGTACAACCTCGTCGAGCTGGCCTGGCTGCAGGTGCTGATCTGGCCGGCCATGGAAGCGGTTGCCGCACACGGCCTGCCTCGCCTGGACATGACGCCAGGCCTGTTCGCGCTGCTCTACCTGGGGGTGGACGCGCTGTACTACGCCTTTCACCGCGCCAGCCACCGCGTCCGCTGGTTCTGGTGCGCGCACGTGGTGCACCACGGCTCGGAGCACATGAACTTCAGCACGGCCATGCGCCAGAGCTGGCTCTACGCTTTCGCCGGGCACTGGCTGTTCTACCTGCCCCTGGTGTGGCTGGGCTTTGACCCGCGCTGGGTGTGGCTGGCCTTGTCCGCCAACCTGGCCTACCAGTTCTTCGTGCACACGCAACTGGTGGACAAGCTGCCAGCGCCCATCGAATGGCTGTTCAACACGCCCTCGCACCACCGCGCCCACCACGGCCGCAACCCCTGCTACATCGACTGCAACTACGGGGGCACCTTGATCGTCTTTGACCGCCTGTTCGGGAGCTTCGTGCCCGAGGGCGAGCCCGTGGACTACGGCCTGGTGCACCCCGTGAACAGCCACAACCCGCTGTGGCTGACCCTCCACGAATGGGTGGCCCTGGCGCGCGATGTGGCCCGTCCAGGCCCCTGGTCCGAGCGTTTGCGTCACTTGTGGGCACCGCCGGAGTGGCAACGGAGCGCTCAGGCGCGGGATAATCCCCCCCATGCATCCCAACGCCCTGTTTGACCTCGCCACCCAATTGGTCCGCGAGGTCTTGCTGCTGGACGCCCCGTCCGACAGCGTCGTCTCCCGTTTTTTCCGACTCCACAAAACCCTGGGGGCGCGCGAGCGCCATGCCCTGGCTGAGACGGCCTACGCCGTGCTGCGGCAAAAGCTTTTGTGGGCCAACCTGGCTCAAAGCGGCCACGGCCCGCTGGAGCGCCGGCTGGTCTTGCTGGCCTGGCAGGGGCAAGAGCACGTGCTCAAGCTGGCCATCCACCCTGACGAGGTCAGCTGGCTGGAGCGCTGCAAGGCGGTGGACCTGACCGCCCTGCCCGACAAGCTGCGCCACAACCTGCCCGACTGGCTGTCCAACAGCCTGCGCGACCAGTTGGGCACCGAAGAGTTCTGGGCCCTGGTGGCCACGCTGTCTGGTGGTGCGCCGCTGGACCTGCGCGTCAACCCCATCAAGGCCAAGCCTGAAGCCGTGCTGGCCGCCCTGAAGGAGGCCGGCATCGAGTGCGAGGCCACGCCGTTTTCGCCCACGGGCATTCGCGTCACGGGCAAGCCAGCGCTGCAGAAGCTGACCCTCTACACCGAAGGCCACGTGGAAGTGCAAGACGAGGGCAGCCAGTTGCTGGCCCTGCTGACCGGCGCCAAGCGCGGCGAGATGGTGGTGGACTTCTGCGCAGGCGCCGGCGGCAAGACCCTGGCGCTGGGCGCCATGATGCGCAACACGGGACGGCTCTACGCCTTTGACGTCTCGGGCCACCGCCTGGAAAAGCTCAAGCCCCGGCTGGCCCGCAGCGGCTTGTCCAATGTGTACTCGGCGCAGATCGCGCACGAGCGCGACGAGCGCATCAAGCGCCTCACGGGCAAGATCGACCGCGTGCTGGTGGACGCGCCCTGCTCCGGCATGGGCACCCTGCGCCGCAACCCCGACCTGAAGTGGCGCCAGTCGCCCAAGGCCGTTGAAGAGCTCACGGTCAAGCAGGCGGCCATCCTGGACAGCGCAGCACGCCTGCTCAAGTCGGGCGGCCGCCTGGTCTACGCCACCTGCAGCCTGATGCCCGCCGAGAACGAAGGCATCGCCAACGCCTTCACGGCCAGTCACCCCGACTTCGAGCCCATGCATGCGCAAGAGGCCCTCACCCAGGCTGGCGTACCGCATGCCGAACAACTGGTGAACGAAGCTGGCCACCTGCGCCTGTGGCCCCACCGCCATTCAACCGACGGGTTTTACGCGGCGGCCTGGGTGCGCAAGTAAACGCCAGCAGGCAGGGCCAAAAAAAGGGGCGTCACACAGACGCCCCTTTTTGCATGCCTGAGCCTGCTTCAACTCAGAACAGGCTTTCCTTGACGTAGACCACGTCATTGGGCAGCAGCTTGTCGTTCATGGCCGGCTGGATGATGCGAACTTCTCCGCTGGCGTCGCGGCGGTGCACGCGGATGCCGCGTTCCGTGCCGCGCAAGGTCAGGCCGCCCGCAGAGGCCAGGGCCTGCAGCAAGGTCATGTCGCGCAGCAGAACCTGGGCACCTGCACGCTGCACCTCACCGTAGATGTAAATCTGGGGCGCACGGTCGATCCAGATGGCATCGCCGTTGCGCAGCTCGAAGTCGGCTTCAGGGTCGGCAGACGCGAACACCTTGGGGAAGTCGATTTCCTTGCGGAAGATCTTGCCGTCACGCTGGCCGGACACCACGACGATGTCCGAGCCGGCACCGGTGATGATGCCGCCCGCCTGCGCCAGCACTTCGCTGAGCTTGGTGTTGCCCGCGATCAGCGAGAAGCGGCCTGGCTTGGCCACCTGACCCAGCACCGACACCTGGTTGGCCGCCGCCGACAGCAGCAGGATGGACACCTGAGGCTGCTTGAGGAAGTTGCCATCTTTCAGGCCTTTGGCGATCTTGGCTTCGGCCTCCGTGGTCGACAGGCCGCCAATGCGGATGTTGCCCAACAGGGGGAAGGAAATCGTGCCGGCCTCGGAGACGCGGGTTTCCAGAAGGAGGTCCTGGTTCTGATAGACCGAAATCCGGATCTGGTCACCCGAACCCAGGATGTAATCACCCGCTGCGGCGTGGCTCACACCCCAAGCCACCATCATCCAGCCTACCAAGACCCAACGGGCCCAACTCAGCATCCGCTTCATACCTTGCGATCCTTGTGTCTCTGACGCCCGGCACAACACGGCCAGGTCCCATCCATTGGCATCGCCGCAATGTAACACCCCGGCCATGACAGCTTGTGGGCGCTTCACCGCAACGCGCGGTTCAGCTGGTCAGAGGCCGGCGCGCGGCAAAAGTTTCATGCAGCGGGATTACCCCAGGGTGAAGGGCGGGCGGGACAGGAACCCGGCCACCTGCTCACCGGGCATGGGCTTGGCCACCAGGAAGCCCTGGATGTCGTCACAGCCCAGGGCGCGCAGCAAGACGAGCTGCTCCGGCGTTTCCACGCCTTCGGCGGTGGTGCCCAGGTGCAGGGCGCGGGCCAGGCCCACGATGGCCGTGACCACCGCTTCGGCGTCCGGGTCGGTGGCCAGACTCCGCACGAACATGCCATCGATCTTGAGCTTGTCCATCGGGAAGCGCTTGAGGTAGGCCAGCGACGAATAGCCCGTGCCGAAGTCGTCCAGGGCGACCCGCACGCCGCGCGCGCGCAAGGCCGACAAGGTGGCCTCGGCCGCGTCGTGGTCGTCGATCAGGGCGGTTTCGGTGATCTCCAGCTCCAGGCGCTCTGGCGGCAGGCCACTTTCGCGCAGGGCCTCGTCGACCAGGTCGATGACCGATGAGCTGCGGAACTGCACCGCAGACAGGTTGACGGCCACGCGCAGCGGCTGCGGCCAGGCAGCGGCCTGGCGACAGGCCTCACGCAGCACCCAGTTGCCCAAAGGCACGATCTGGCCGGTCTCTTCGGCCACGGGGATGAACTCACCTGGGCTGATGAGGCCACGGTCGCTGTGGTGCCAGCGCACCAGGGCTTCGAAGCCGATGGTCTGCCCGCTGATGAGGTCCACCTGGGGCTGGAAGTGCAGGGCAAATTGCTGGGCGACCAGGGCGTGGCCCAGCTCGTGCTGCAAGCGCACCCGGGCGCGGGCGTGCTCGCCCATGCTGGCCTCGAAGAAGCGGTGGATGCCCCGGCCTGCAGCCTTGGCGGCGTACAGGGCCAGGTCGGCGCATTGCAGCAAGGCGCTGGGGTCGCGGCCGTCTTGCGGCGCCAGCGCGATGCCCACGCTGGCCTTGATCTCCACCAGCACGTCTTCGAGCTGGCAGGGCTCACCCAGCAGGCTCAGCATGCGGCGCGCCAGCGCAGTGGCCTGATCGGCGCTGGCGTGACGCCAGCTCAGCACCGCGAACTCGTCGCCCCCAAGGCGCGCCAGGATGTCGCCTTCGCCCATGCAGGCCTTGAGGCGGGCGCCCACGCGCTTGAGCAGCTGGTCCCCCACGGTGTGGCCCAGCGTGTCGTTGATTTGCTTGAAGTTGTCCAGGTCCAGGAAGAACAGGGAACACGGCGCGTCCACACGCGTCGGGTCATGGGCCACGCGCTGCAGTTCGGCGCTGAATCGGTGGCGGTTGGCCAGGCCCGTCAGCGCGTCCACATTGGCCAGGCGGGCCAGCTCGTCACGGGCACGGCGGGCCTGGGTGATGTCGGAGCCCACGCCGCGCCAGCCAGCGGCCCGGCCGCTCTCATCGTGCAAGGGCTTGGCACTCATCGACCAGCACCGCAACTCGTGCCCCACCTCCACCACCAGCTCCAGGTCGCGGAAGGGTTGCCCCATGCGGATGCAGGTGTTGAGCTTGGTCCAGGCGGACATGGCCTCGTCGTCGTCGGGCGGCAGCATCTGGGCCAGCAGTTCGGTGAAGGGCTGGGCCTGGATGGATTTGGTGGGCAAACCAAAGGACGTGGCCAGGCGGTTGGACACGTGGCGGAGGTAGCCGGTGGACGAGATTTCCCACAGCCAGTCCGAGGCGTTTTCTTCGAAGTCCTTGAGCAGCAGGTCGATCAGCTGCTTCTGACGCTCGGTCTCGCCTTCTGCCCGCAACCGGGCCAGGAAGACCCGGCCGCTGGCATAGGCCACCGAGATCATGATGACCATGTAGACCAGCAGGAGCGTGTAGATGACGCCTTGCTGCGTGTAAGACGAGCGCCACAAGCCCACCACACAGCCCACGCCCAGCACCACCACATAGCCGGCGGCCACCTGCACCACCGGGCTGAGCATGAAGGCCCCCGCGCAAATGGTGCCCACGGTGACGGACGCGATCAGCAAGGTGCCCGAGTGGTCGGCCAGCGGGAAGACCCACACGGGCACGATGGACCACCCGACCGCAAACAGCACGGAGCTCAGGAGGATCGCCGAGATGGCGTTGCGGGATGCCTGCGGCCTGGGGTGATCGTCGATGAGGCTGCGCCACCAGAAGCCGGCCACCGTCAGGGACATGACCATGGTGACGCACCACAAGGCCAGCGAGGCATGGGGCAGGAGGTCCCAGAACACCCAGCACAAGGCCACGGTGTTGACGGCGTTGCCCACCGCCACCAGCGGCAAGAGGCCCAGCAAGGCCTGGATCTGTCGGGCCCTGAAGTGGCGCGCCAGCGGGCCGTCCACACGCTCATCCGGCGTGGCTTCGCGCCAGAGTCGGCTCAGCCAGGCACGCACGATGGCTTGGTTGGAAGAGGGCAAAGGCGGCATGGCACGCGCCCGGACAGAGGTGGACATCACTTCGGCCATTTCGGCGTCGCAGGCCGAAACTTGATCGCGCAGCGTGAAACAGCGTGTGATGAATCCCGCCATGAAGCCCGGTCTCAGGACGATTTGGCGACGCCAAGGCCCCGATTGCCCGAGTGCTTTGCTTTACCATCTGCGCCCCCTTGTGCCTTTTTGTGGCCCTTTTCTGCCCAGGTTTGACCGACTTGGGCCTTTTTCGGGCTCAGCCACCGACCATGAGTGCAGACCACCACCTGTCAGACGCCGAACGGGCGCTGCGCGATGCCGCCCTGGAATACCACCGACTGCCGTCGCGGGGCAAGATCGCGGTCACGCCCACCAAGCCGCTGTCCAACCAGCGTGACCTGTCCCTGGCGTACTCGCCTGGCGTGGCCTACCCTTGCCTGGCCATCGAGCAAGACCCCACCCTGGCCGCAGATTTCACTTCGCGCGGCAACCTGGTCGGCGTGATCACCAACGGCACGGCCGTGCTGGGCCTGGGCGACGTCGGCCCGCTGGCCTCCAAGCCGGTGATGGAAGGCAAGGGCTGCCTGTTCAAGAAGTTCGCCGGCGTCGATGTGTTCGACATCGAACTCGCAGAGCGCGACCCCGACAAGCTGGTCGAGATCATCGCGGCGCTGGAGCCCACGCTGGGCGGCATCAACCTCGAGGACATCAAGGCGCCCGAGTGCTTCTACATCGAGAAGCAGCTCAGCGCCCGCATGAACATCCCCGTCTTCCACGACGACCAGCACGGCACGGCCATCATCTCCAGCGC
>CANBQJ010000029.1 GCA_947371645.1 Burkholderiales bacterium
CTTGGACGCGCGCAAGGAAGACATGAGCCGTAGGTACAAAATCAATGGCTTGACTTCGATTGGGTGACAGGGGCGGCATTCGCAAGTTGCATTGACTCGCGTGCCAATTTTTCCCACAATCACGTTCGCAAGCCTTCCCACAATGAAGGCGGCGCAAGTTGGTCAAATCGAGTGGAACCCTTTATCCATCGGTGTTTGACGTGATTCGTGGTTGTCGTCACCGAGACTCGAATCCTCTCACCCCGACCAGGATTCTGGTTTGACCAAGGCCACCTGGCACCGCCAGGGCACGCCGCCATTTGCGTACCAATCCCCTTGATTGCGGGCCCAGGTTCGGTCGCAGCCACCACCAGTCCATCCCTAAAATGATTCGAAGAACGCCATGCGCGTCCTGTCGAATCACAAAACGGTGCAGCCTTAGAAGCCGGCGCCAACTCAGGGAAGTCTTGTCATGTTGGAAGTGTGGCGCCACGCCCGAACTTTGGCCCATCGCGTGCGCGCTGGCCTGGCCGCGGGTCTGCTGATGAGCCTGGCCGCTTGCGGTGGGGGTGGCGGGGGCGGCGTCAATGAGGCCAGTCCATCGTCATTCAATGGTGGCGGCAGTTTCCGGGTCACGCTCGATCGCACGGACATCGCTTACGACTACGTTGAAGACGCCCCAGTCAACACCACCGTGCGCCTTCATGCAACCGTGTCAGGCACGGTGCCTGACAACCTGTACGTCGGCACCACCGTCGAGGGTGAGGGCTTGTCCACCTACATCCCGCTGTACTACACCGCAAGCGGGGCCGACATCGACGTCACGGCCGTGGCCACTCAGGCGGGGGTCTACAAGGGGCAGTTGAAGTTCTATGCCTGCGCCGACAACCAGTGCCGGCAACCGATCGGCGGCACCCCACTGACGGTGAACTACAGCGTGACCGTCCACAAGAGCTTGAAGGTGCCGTCGCAGTTCACCCTCGGGGGTCTCAGTGGCCAGGGCGGATCGGGCAAGCTGGCCATCCAGTGGCCCGAGGGCGTGTCGACCGGCACCGTCACCCTGCAGTCGCCAGTGGACTGGTTGACGGTGGGGGTACCCGGTACCGATGGCGTGACGCTGACAGCGAGCTCGCTGCGTTCCGGTGCCTACAACGCCACCTTGCTGGTCTCGGCGGGCGCGCGCACGGCTCAGGTGTCGGTGACCTACACGGTGGTGCCGCCGCCAACGGGCGAGTTTGACCTCCGGAGCTCGCCGGTGTCGCTGACCTTTGCCACCGTCGAAGGCGATGCGCCGGCACCTCAGCCCATCCAGATCGACTTGCCTACCTGGGGCGGCCAACGCAGTGACGTGCGCTACAGCATCCAGTATCCGGGGCGCAGTGGCTGGCTGCAGGTGACGGCCACTGAGACGGGGGCGCTGGTCACTGCGACGGCTGCACAACTCCCGAAGGGTCACTACGATGCCCAGGTGCAGGTGAGCCTGCCCGGCGTGACCGGCACCGTGGTGCACGTCCCTGTCGCCTTGACCGTGGGCATGGGCATGGTCTGGCCGTCGAGCCTGGGCTTTGACCTCAAGCCTGGCACCCTGCCTGCTGAACTGGCGGGCGAGACCACGGTGCGCCAGCAGTCGGGCACGCCCTTCACCTGGCGGGCCACATCGGGTGCAGCCTGGCTCAAGCTGACCCGAGACGCCGGCATGACGGGCTCCACGCTGAGCTACGTCATGGACCCGGTCGAACTGGCCAAAATTCCCAATGACACCACCGTGTCGGCCGTCGTCACCATCACGCCGTCGCCCAGCAACGTGACCCCCGTGAGCTTCAGCGTGACGCTCACCAAGCACCTGGCTGAGTCCCATGGCGTCGGGCCACAGGTGATCGTGGCTGGCCGGCCGACGACCTTGTACCTGAGCGGGTCGGGCTTCAACGCCGTGCCCGATCTGGCCAGCGCCTTGCAAACCGGTGGGTTGAACCCGACCAGCGTGCAGTTGCTCAACGACCGCAACATCGTGATGCAGTTGCCCGCGCTCAAGGCCGGCACCTACCAGGTGGGTGTGCGCAACGGGGTGGACGCGTCGACGGCCGCGCGCACGGTGCGCGTGGTGGACCCGGTCAGGTACACCTACGGCGCCTACCCCACGGGGGAGCTGTCCTTCTGCATGACCTTCGATCCGGTGCGGCAGTCGGTCTACATGATCGGCATGGCCAGCCAGCGCGTCCTGCGCTATCACTTTGATGGCAGCGGCTGGGCGCGCAGCGCGGTCTCGGTGCCGGGGCTTCAGGCACTGGGCTTGGCGCCTGAGGGCGACAGCCTGATCACCCAGTCTTCTTCCGGTCTGGTGAGCCTGCTCGATCCGGATGCCCTGAGCACGACGTTCACCGTGCAGTCTCCCTTGATGGGGGCACAAGGCTATTCGTGCACCATACCGTCGACCCACGATGGGCGATCCTGGCTGGTCATGAGGGACGGCTGGAACAAGCTGATGACCTTCGACCACAGGACCCGCACCCTGCAGCTTCCCGTCATCGGGGCTGCTGCGCTGGGCAACTACTTCTACAACGGGCCGGGGATTTCGGCATCACGGGATGGCGAGCACATGGTGCTGATGCCGTCGATGGCCGCCACGCCCTTGCCGCAAATGCTGTACATGGACACCAGTGAAGGCTTGTTCAAGCCCAACCCGGCAGGGCTGACTTCGGGGTACTACATGCCCTTGTCTGGGGATGGCTCGCGCATGCTGGACAACGGCATTGTTCGAGACGGCCATTTCGGGGTGGTCGGCCAGTTCTATGGCACGAAGCCCACCGGATACCGCTGGGGCAACGGGATCCTGTCTGACGATGGCAGCCGCGTGTACGTGGTGAGCTCACCCGATGAAGCCTTCTCGTCGGGCGTGGTGACGGCCAGGCCCCGTGTCTTCGTGTACGACAGCAGCAAGTCGCCGGACCTGGGCATTGACCTGCCCCTGCTGGGCTACTTCGAACTGGCCGACCTGGCCACATGCACGGGAGACTACTACGCCGTCAACGGATGCCAGCCTCTGGACATCAGCCTGGCCATCAGTCCGGATGGGCAAACCTTGTTTTATGCGGGTGGGCGCAACCTCATCGTGGCGCCGATCCCGCCTGAGAGCAGCCTTTTGTCGGCAACAGGCGTGCCGGGTCGGGCCAACGCGCAAGGTGCCGGGCCACGCATGGCGATCCAGCCCTGGCCGAAACCTCTGCCGCGCTGATCAGGCAGCGTTGCGGGCGCTGCGGCGCCCCATCCGCTTGGCCGCCAGCACCGCAAACACCACCGCCGCAAAACCGGCCACCTTGTAGCTCAGGTGCGTCCATTCGTGCAGCGTGCCGTGCACGCGGGTGATGTAGGCCTCCAGCACCGGGTCGGTGATGATCATCTCGGCGCCCACCCAGCCCAGCAGGCCTGCGCCCAGCCAGATGATGACGGGGAAGCGGTCCATCAGCTTCATGATGCCCTGCGCGCCAAACACGATCACGGGGATGCTCAGCACGATGCCGGCGATCGCGTAGACCGTGGCGTGCTCACCGGCCGATTGCGACGCGCCGACCACGGCCAGCACGTTGTCCAGGCTCATCATGAAGTCGGCCACGATGATGGTCTTGACGGCGCCGAAGATGTGGTCGGCAGATGCCACTTCGTGCTCATCGCCGTTTTCCATCAGCAGCTTGAAGCCGATGTAGAGCAGGTAGGCGCCCGCCAGCAGTTTCACCCAGGGCAGGCCCATGAAGAAGCCGGCGAAGACCAGCAACACGGCGCGCAGGACCACGGCGCCGGCCGTGCCCAGGATCACGGCCTTGTTGCGCAGGGCCGCAGGCAGCGACGCACAGGCCAGCGCGATCACGATGGCGTTGTCCACGCCCAGCATGATGTCGATGCCGACGATCTTGACGATCGCGGACCAGTCGATGGAGGCCATTTCAAACATGTCGCAGGGGTCCTGTCTGTCGGGTCAGTGCAGGCAGGCAGGAGGCGCCAGGCCGGGCGCGCGGATTCTATCGTGTGGCCCGTGTGCCTGCCATGTGTTCAAGCGGCCCGTTGGGCCTTGTAGATGCCGGCCCCTCCCGACACCACGAAGGCCAGCGCGCAGGCCAGCCCCGCAGGCACCAGCCAGGAGCCGCCAAAGAGCTCCACCGCCATCAAGGTGCAGGCCAGCGGTGTTTTGGCCGCGCCGGCAAACACCGCCACAAAGCCCAGCGCAGACAGGCTGCCCGTGGGCATCTGCAAGGGCCCTTCCAGCGCCAGCCCCAGGCTGGCACCGATGAAGAACAGCGGCGTCACCTCGCCACCCTTGAAGCCAAAGGCCAGGCACCACAGGGTGGCCACCGCCTTGGCGGCAAAGCCCCAGCTCGGCAGCTCACCGCGCAAGGCTGCATCGATGCCTGACGTGCCCAGGCCAGTCCAGGCCCACCCGCCGGTGGTCACCACCACAGCGGCAAACACCAGGCCGCCCAGGGCGGCGCGCACGCGGCCATCGGGCAGCCAGCGCCGCACGGCGTCACCGCCTTCGTGGGCCGCACGCGCGAACAACCAGGCCATGGCGCCAAAAGCCAGGCCTGCCAGCACCAGTGCACCCAGGTGGCCAGGCGTCCAGCCCAGCCAGGGGGGCACGGCGGTGCGTTCGTGGTGGATGCCCCAGGCGGCGGTCACCTGGTCGGCGGCCACGGCGGCCACCAGGCACGGCCACAGGGCCTCGTGGGCCAGTCGCCCCCGGGTGATGACTTCCAGCGCGAACACGGCGCCAGCCAGCGGCGTGCCAAACACCGAAGCAAAGCCGGCAGCCACGCCCGCCTGCAGCACGATGCGGCGCTGGTGGGCATCCAGCCGCGCCCAGCGGGTGAGCTGGTCGGCCAGTGCGCCACCCATCTGCACGGCCGTGCCCTCGCGCCCCACCGAAGCGCCAAACAGGTGCGAGGCCACTGTGGCCATCAGGATCAGCGGCGCCATGCGCAAGGGCAGTACGGTTTGCGGCTGGTGGATCTCATCGATCAGCAGGTTGTTGCCCGCTTCCACCGTGCGGCCCCAGCGGCTGTAGACCCAGGCCGTGGCGGCGCCGGCCAGGGGCAGGCCCCAGATCAAGGCGTGGTGCCGGGCAAAGCAGGCGGTGGCCACACCCAGCAGGTACAGGAACAGCGCCGACGCCGAGCCCGCCAGCACGGCCACCCCCAAAGCCAGGGCGGCAGACCGGATCAGGCTTGGGAGGGCCTGCAGCAGAGAGGGCGAGGGCGGAGGGGTGGAGGCAGACATGCCGGGGGGCATTCAAGCGGTGTGCCATTGTAGGAGCGCGGCTTTGCGCGCCAGAGCACGGTCAAAGCCCGTTGCCGCTTGTATCCTTGGGGCTTGCCTTCCTGATTTCCCCGCGAGGTCCCTCATGAAAAAGTCCCGTTCTGCCCTGGTGTGGTGTGTTGCCCTGTCGCTGGCCTACGCCAGTGGCTTCCAGGTGGCCCAGGCCGCCACCGTGTCCACCGATGCCGTGCTGGCCGCGCAGCACCACGAGGCCGCCGACGCGCAGCGTCAGCACATCCTGGCCACCCTGCAGCGTGCCGACGTGGCGCAGGGCCTGAGCGACCGGGGCGTGGACCTGGCCGCAGCCCAGGCCCGTGTTCAGGCCCTGACCGATGAAGAAGTGCAGACCGTGGCCGATCGCCTGGACCAGGCGCCAGCGGGTGGCTCCGACGTGCTGGGCGCCATCATCTTCATCTTCGTGGTGTTGCTGATCACCGACATCCTGGGCTTCACGAAGGTGTTCCCCTTCACGCGCTCCCTCCGCCACTGAACATGACCGGGCTCTGCGTTGCGTGCTGACACCAGCCCAACGGTGACCCGCCGTGTGGGCGCCCTGGGATGGGTGGGCGCGGTGATCGCCACGCTGGTGCTGGGCGGTTGCGCGGACTGGCGCCAGTGGCAGGGCGGCAGCCCCCAGGCCGAGGCCTTGATGGCCGCCCCGCCCGCGGGCCTGCCGGCGCACGTGGCCCTGGGCACGGTGCCCTTCTTCCCGCAGGAAGATGCGCAGTGCGGCCCGGCGGCACTGGCCACGGTACTGGCGCACCAGGGCTGGCCTGGCACCCCGCAAGACCTGCTCAGTCAGGTGTTCACGCCCGCCCGAGAGGGCAGTTTTCAGGTAGAGATGCTGGCGGCCGCGCGGCGCCAGGGGCAGCTGGCCGTGCGTGTGGCGCCGAGGCTGGCCGCCTTGCTGCAGGAACTGGCCGCAGGCCGGCCCGTGCTGGTCTTGCTCAACCCCGGCCTGGCAGCCTGGCCCCGCTGGCACTACGCCGTGGTCGTGGGACACGACCTGCGCGCCGGCACCGTGACCCTGCGCTCCGGCCGCACCAAAGAAGACGTCTGGCCCTTGCGCACCTTCGACTTTGCCTGGGCCCGCAGCACCCGCTGGGGCTTTGTGCTGAGCGCGCCAGACCAGCCGCCCGGCACCGCCACCCGAGATGACCTGGTGGACGCCGTGGTGGCCTTTGCACGCGTGCAACCGCCCGCCCTGGCGCGCCCGGCCTACCAGGCCGCCTTGGCGCGCTGGCCAGACCAGCCCGTGCTGGAGCTGGGCCTGGCCCAGACCTGGTCGGATCAACAACAATGGCCCCAGGCCATCGCCATGCTGGAGGCCGCTGTGGCGCATGGGGGTGGGGCCGTCGCCCTCAACAACCTGGCCATGGCCTGGTGGCAGGCTGGCAACGGGGAGCAGGCCCGCCTCGTGGCCGCTCAGGCCCTGGACCGCGCCCAGGCGTCCGAGCCCCGCTGGCTGGACGTGGTGAAGGACACCCTGCTGCAGGTGCAGCAAGCCAGGCCTGCACCCGCCCATTCGGACACGCCACCGTGATCCATCCCCCTAATCTGAAAAAAGTCCCCCTTAGGCGGGATGCGCTGCAATAGCAGTATCCCTAGGATGCCAGGCATGCCAACCATTTCACGGTTGGTGGGAGCCGCACCATGTCCTACCCCTTCGAAGTCCTCGCCCTCCTGCTGGTGGTCGTCAGCTTGATGGGCATGCTGTGGGCCATGTTCTGGCCCAAACCCAGCACCCGCTCGGCACAGACACCGCAACACTGGGACCTCGTCTATGTGGACGACGACGGCGTGCTGCTGTTCACCATGGTGCGCGTGCTGGAGCTCAACCTCGACAGCCACCGCCTGACCGCCTGGTGTTCGCGCACCGGCGCTCAGCGCGTGTTCAAGCTCAGCAAGATCCTCAAGGCCACCGACGTGCAAAGTGGCGAGCGCGTGCGCCTGCCTTCCAGCAAGCACCTCAACCCGGAGGCGCTGGTCGACGAGCAGGGTGCGCCCACCGCCCCTGCGCCGCTGCGCGCCCCGCACAAGACGGCTGCACACCGCCGCATCGAAGCGCGCGACGCCGAAAAGGCCGCCAGAGCGGACAAGGTCCACAAGGCGCACAAGGCCGCTTTCGGCAAGTCGGCCGCTGAGGGGCGTGCGCGCCCTCACATCGGCTGGGCCTGACGTTTTTGTTTGCGCTGCTGCGCCCTCACCCTGTGGTCGCCCGGGGTGAGGGGCAGCATGCTCAATCCATCAGCATCAACAAGCTGGCGTTGCCGCCTGAGGCCGTGGTGTTCACGGTCACGGTTTGTTCGCGCACCAGCGCCACCAGGGGCCATGCCCCGGCCAGCAGCCAGCCCGCAGGCAAGCCCAGCAGCGGCACGATGGGCCCGGGGCGTTGCGCCAGCACCTGTGCCCAGGCACCCAGCTCATCGGCGTGGCCGTGCGCCATCACCACGGCCAGTTCACAGGTATGCACCTCGGCGGGCGTCACCCAGCTGATGCGTTCGCGCACCAGGGTGGGCAAGCTGGCATGGAGGGGGCGCAGTGCCTCACGCGTGGGCCACAGCACCTGACCTTCGCAGGCCAGCACACTGATGAGCTGGTGGATGAATTCTTCGTGGCTGCGTGCCTCGCACCACACCGGTCCGCGAGGCCGCAGGCCGTAGCCGTTGCGCTCGCCGGTGGGGCCGGGCAGGGTGGCGTGCAGGCCCACCAGCGATTGCGCCTGGCAGGCGTGCAGGTGGGCCAGCAAGGCCCAGTTGCGCGGCAAGGCGGCAGACTCCAGCCACAAGGCCAGCTCGCGCAGGGCCATCAGCCGCGTGGGCGGTGGGCGGTGGGTGTTCAACAGGCGGCGCAAGGCCTCGTCGCTGACGCCCAGCTGGGCCTGGGCCCGCAGCAGGCGGTGCAGGTAGAGCGGCCCCCCCGCTTTGGGGCCGGTGCCGGACAGGCCTTCGCCGCCAAAGGGCTGCACGCCCACCACCGCACCGATCATGTTGCGGTTGATGTAGAGGTTGCCCACGCGGGCCGCCGCGGTGATGCGGTCCAGGGTTTCGTCGATGCGGCTGTGGGCGCCCATGGTCAGGCCCCAACCCGATCGCGCGATGCGGTCCAGCAGCTCGTCCAGGTGGTCGCGGCGAAAGCGCAGCACATGCAGCACTGGCCCGAACACCTCTTGCGTCAGCTCTTGCAGGTGCCTGAGTTCGATCACCGTGGGCGCGATGTAGCGCGCTGCCTGGTCGGCGGGCACGGCGCCGAGCGTGTGCGGGAACTGGTGCACGCGGTGGCCTTGTGCGGCCATGTGGTCGATGTGGGCTTGCACGCCTTGTGCCGCCGCCGTGTCGATCAGCGGGCCCATGTCGTGGGCCAGGTCTTGCGGCGGGCCCACGCGCCAGGTCTGCATGCCACCCAGCAGCATCTCCAGTACGCGATCGGCGATGTCGTCCTGCACGCACAGCAGGCGCAGGGCCGAGCAACGCTGGCCGGCGCTGTCAAACGCCGAGGCCATGACGTCTTGCACCACCTGCTCGGGCAGGGCTGAGGAGTCGACCACCATGGTGTTGACGCCGCCGGTCTCGGCCACCAGGGTGAGCGGGCAGCCGCTGCTGTCCACCCGGCCGGCCAGCTGGGTCTGGATGAGGCGGGCGACGCTGGTGGAGCCGGTGAACAGCACGCCCTGGATGCCGGCCTGGGCGACCAGGGCCGCGCCCACGGTGTCGCCTTGTCCGGGCAGGGTCTGCAGCACGTTGGCGGGCACGCCGGCTTCGTGCAGCAAGGCCGTGGCCCAGACGGCGATCTGCGGGGTCTGCTCTGCAGGTTTGGCCAACACGGTGTGGCCGGCGGCCAGCGCGGCGGCCACCTGGCCCATGAAGATGGCCAGCGGGAAGTTCCAGGGGCTGATGCACACCCAGTTGCCGGCGCCAGCGTCCACATCGGCGAGGTCCAGGCGGGCCTGGGCGGCATCGAAGCGCAGGAAGTCGATGGCTTCGCGTACCTCGCCCAGGGCATTGGGCCAGGTCTTGCCGGCTTCGTGCACCAGCCAGCGCATGGCCTGCAGGCGGCGGGCGTCCAGCAGGTCCGCGGCGGCCTCCAGGATGCGGGCGCGCTCGGTGGCAGGTGTGGCGGCCCAGGCGGGGGCTGCGGCGCGCGTGCGCGCCACAGCGGCTTGCAGCGCGGGCAGGGGGGTGTCGGCCTGGGTGACCAGCGGCGCAGGCGCATGGGCCAGCTCGGTCTCCAGCGTCAGCAGGGTGCCTTCGTGGTGGAGGTCGATGCCGATGGCGTTGGCGCGGGTGCGGCCGTACAGCGCCGGTGGCAGGGGGATGTTGGGGTGGGGCAGGCCCACGGTGGTCTGTCGAGCGGCCTGCTGGCGCACCACCTCGGCCGGGTCGGCGACGAGGGTGGACAGGTCCACGGTGTCATCGGCCACGCGGTTGACGAAGCTGCTGTTGGCGCCGTTTTCCAGCAGGCGGCGCACCAGGTAGGCCAGCAAGGTGTCGTGCGCCCCCACGGGGGCGTAGATGCGGCAGGGGCGGGGCGTGCCATCCGCGTCGCCAGCCACGATGGGCTGGTAGAGCGCCTCGCCCATGCCGTGCAGGCACTGGAACTCGTACTGGCCGGGCTTGAAGCCTGGGCCGGCTGCCGTGAGGATGGCGGCCACGGTCTGCGCGTTGTGCGTGGCGAACTGCGGGTAGAGCACGTCGGTGCTGGCCAGCATGCGGCGGGCGCAGGCCAGGTAGGCCACGTCGGTGTGCACCTTGCGGGTGTAGACGGGGTAGTCGCGCTGGCCTTCTTGCTGGGCGCGCTTGATTTCGCTGTCCCAGTAGGCGCCCTTGACCAGGCGCACCATCAGGCGGTGGCCGCTGTGGCGGGCCAGTTCGGCCAGCCAGGTGAGCACGGCCGGGCAGCGCTTCTGGTAGGCCTGCACCACGAAGCCGATGCCGTCCCAGCCGGCCAGGGCAGGCTCGGTGCACAGGCGGGCCAGCAGGTCCAGAGACAAGTCCAGGCGCTCGGATTCTTCGGCATCGATGTGGATGCCGATGCCGTGCTGGTGGGCCATGCCGGCCAGGCGGCGCAGGCGGGGGTAGAGCTCGCCCATGACCTGGTCGCGCTGCCAGCGGGTGTAGCGCGGGTGCAGGGCCGAGAGCTTGATGGAGATGCCGGGGCGCAGGTGGATGGCCGCCGGCAACTCGGCCGCCACCTGGCCGATGGCCTCGATGGCGTGCTCGTAGGCCAGGGTGTAGCGCTGGGCGTCGGCGTGGGTGAGGGCGGCCTCGCCCAGCATGTCGTAGCTGTGCAGGAAACCCAAGGCCTCTCGGTCGCGGGCCTTGCGCAAGGCCGCTGCGATGTTTTCACCCATGACGAAGGTCTCGCCCAGCAGGCGCATGGCGATGTCCACCCCTTTGCGGATCAGGGGCTCGCCACCTTTGATGGCCACGCGGCGCAGCGCGGCGCTCAGGCCGCTCTCGGCATGGATGCCCACCAGGCGGCCGGTGAGCACCAGGCCCCAGGTCGCGGCGTTGACGAACATGGAGGGGCTGTGGCCCAGGTGCGCCACCCAGTTGCCATCGGCCACCTTGTCGCGGATGAGGGCGTCGCGCGTGGCCTCGTCGGGGATGCGCAACAGGGCTTCGGCCAGGCACATCAGCGCAATGCCTTCTTGCGACGACAGCGAGAACTCCTGCATCAGGGCCTGCACCAAGCCTTCGCGGCCGTGGGCCTGAGGGCGGTCTCGCAGCTGGGTGCTCAGGCGCAGGGCCAACTCATGGGTGGGGCCCTGCCAGTCGAGGGGCCAGCTGGCGTCGGAGAGCAGGGCGGCCACGCAATCGGGTTCGCTGGCACGGGTCAGGCTCCGGATGGCTTCCCTCTGGGCCATCAGCGGGGGAGAGGTCTCGGTCATGGCTTCACCATACGGGATGGCGTGTGGCGCATCAAGTGAAATTGCCGCGGGTTCCCGGGGCTTTGTGCATGGGCCGGCGGTGGCCCTTTGTGGCCGGAAGCGGAACGAAGCTTGCCTATGATCGGCACATGTCTTTGCCCACGCCCCACAACCCTGATCCGAATGGCGCATCGCCAGGCCCCGTCGTTCCCCCTGTCGGTGGAGGCGGCGGTGTGGGGCGTTGGCGACGGTTGGCACCCTGGCTGCTGGGCGCCAGCGCCCTGGCAGGTGCCTGGCACTGGACCCTGGCCCATGGCCTGCCTCAGTGGTTGCCGGGCCAGGTCTGGCCGGTGCTGGAACGCGAGCTGGGCACGCCGGTGCGCTGGCAGGCCCTGGAGGTGTCGCCCTGGACGCTGAAGGTGACCCTGCACGGCTTGCACGTCGGGCCGCCAGAGCAGCCCCTCCTGCAGGTGCGCACGCTGACCGTTCAGCCCTCCTGGGAGCTGCTGTGGCGCTGGGCGCCCGTGCTGCGCCGGGTGACCGTGGAGGGGCCGCAAGTGCACATCAGCAGGCTGGCGCCCGGGCAGTTCAATTTTTCGCCGCTGGTGGCGCGCTGGCAGCAGCGTCATCCAACTCAGCCGCAGGCCGACAGCGCCGAGCCCGCGCGCTTCGCCGTCTACAACATCGCCATCGACGATGGCGCCGTGTTCTGGCAGGACCAGGTGCTGTCACAGCAGCACCGCGTGGACCAGATCCACCTGGGCGTGCCCTTCGTGTCCAACCTGCCCAGCTTCATGGACGCCGAGGTCGAACCGGCCCTGTCGGCCAAGGTGGACGGCAGCCCGCTGAAGGTCGATGGCGAGACCTTGCCATTTCAGCAGGGCCGGCGCTCTCAGGTGCATGTGCGCTGGCAGGGCGTCAAGCTGTCGCAGCTGATGGAAGCCGTGCACCCTTTCGTGCCCGCAGCCTGGCGGCCCGTCACACAGGGCGGCACCCTGGGCAGCGACCTGACGGTGCGCTTCGAGGCGCGCACGGCGCCTGAGCCGCCGCGTTTGTCGGTGAGCGGCAGCCTGGTGCTGGACGACCTGGACCTCGCCTTGCCGCGGCTGGCCCTGCCACCCCTGCCCGGTGCCGCGCCGAGCGACGGGCCGCTGTCGGCCTCCCTGGCCTGGAAGCGGCTGGCGATCAGTGGCATCGATGCCCAGCCTTTGTTGCAGCAGGCCCGTGTGGGCGAGCTGAGCCTGGAGGGCGTGCGGGTGAAGGTGGCGCCTGCCCGGTTGGGCGATGACCTGGCCCAGGCCCGCCGCACCGCGGGGCCGACACCCGCTGCGCCCCTGGCCGCACCGACGCCACACCCCGCCACGCCGGCCCAGCCCTGGGACTGGGCCGTGGGCCGCGTTCACGTGCAGGTGCAGCAACTGGATGTGCAGCCCTGGCGCCCTTTGGCGGGTGTCAAGGGCTGGCCCCGCGTCGAAGGCCTGGAGGCCACGGTGACCGGCTTGCGCAGTGGCGAGCAGGCGCCGCCCGCCCAGTGGCGCCTGGCCTGGCAGGACAGCGCGGGCGGCGGTTTGTCGGCGCAAGGCCAGGCCCAGGTGGCCCGGGCCGAGGCCAGCGCGCAGGCGAGCTGGTCGGCGCTGCCCCTGGCGGACTGGACGCAAGCGCCTTTGCAGGCCTTGGGCGTGCCCGTGCGCCTGCAGGCCGGGACCCTGGCTGGGCGCTTGAACCTGAGCTGGTCGCCGCCGGGCCAGTCGAACGCCAAGGTGACCGGCAAGGCGAAAGCCGGCGCCAGCCAGGCCGATCCAGCCCCGACGGGTGGCCTGAGCTGGGAGGGTGGCGAGCTGCACCTGGCGGGCCTGCTGCTGCAGCCGGCGGCAGAAGCACTGGCCTCGGCCAGGTCGAGCGCCCAGCCTGCGGCCAGGGGCGCCAGCCCACCCGCCAACCGCGTGGCCTGGCAGGCCCTGGACGTGTTGGGGGTGCAAGGACACTGGGCGCCACCCACGGCGCAGGTCCAAGCCGAGGGCCGGGCTGCGCCAGCGCCGCAGGTGGTGGTGCAGTCCATCCGCTTGCAAGGGCTGGATGCGGCGGTGGTGCGCGACGCGGGCCAACGCTGGTTTGGCCTGGTCTTGCCGCCATCGGGCACGGGGGAGGATGCGACGGCCCTTCGCCAGGGTGGCAAGGCCAACTCGGTTGCGCTGGCTGCGGCGCCTGGCCCTTTGCCGGCTGGCACCCCTCGCCTGAGCCTGGGCACCTGGACTTGCGAGGCCTGCACGCTGCTGCTGGACGACCACAGCGTCAGCCCGGCCACGCGCCTGGCCCTGGGGCCCTTGAATGCATCGGTGCAGGGCCTGGACACCGACCGCCCCGCCGACCCGATCCGCTTCGAGCTGGACACCCGCTTGCTGGACAGCGGCCGCTTGCAGGCCAAGGGCCAGGCACGCCTGCAGCCCCTGAGCGCCGACATCCAGGTGCAGCTCAAGCAGCTGGAACTCAAGTCCCTGCAGCCCTACCTGGACCCGTATGTGAACGTGGTGCTGATGGGGGCCCAGCCCGAGCTGGACGGCCATGTCCGCTGGCAGGCCGCCACCGCCCGCCAGCCCCGGCAACTGCGCTACACCGGCCACCTGGGTGTGCGCGCCTTGCGCCTGCAAGACCGCGTCAACGCGGCAGATTTCCTGAGCTGGCAGCGCTTCAGCCTGGACGGCGCCGACCTGGCCCTGCAGGGCGAGCAGGTCGACGCCAAACTGGGCCGCATCCAGCTGCAGGACTTCTACGGCCGCATCATCGTCAACCCCGATGGCAGGCTCAACCTGGCCAGCGTCCTGCGCAGCGAGCGCGGCGGCGCCACCACCTCGGTGACCACGCCGCAGGCCGCGCCAGGCGGCGCGTCGGCGCCCGCCCCCGCCCCCGCCCCCGCGCCCGCTTCGGTGCCCGCGAACACGGCCAGCGCCATGCCCAGCACCACGCCCAGCCCCCGCCTGAGCTGGCAAGGAGTCACGCTCACCGGTGGCCACGTGGACTTCACCGACCACTTCATCCAGCCCAACTATTCGGCGCGGCTCACGCAGGTGCAAGGCGAGGTCTCGGCGGTGTCGTCGCAGGCGGCCGAGCCCGCCACGGTGAGCATCTCCGGCGCCGTGGACGACGCGGCACCCCTGCGCATCAGCGGCCGTGTGCAGCCCCTGGGGCCCAGCCTGTTCACCGACATCGAAGGCTCGGCCAAGGGCATCGAGCTCACGCGCCTCACGCCGTATGCCGCGCGCTACGCCGGCTATGGCATCGACAAGGGCACGCTGTCGGTGACCGTGCACTACAAAGTTGATCAGGGCAAGCTGGAGGCCAGCAACCGCGTTTTCCTGGACCAGTTCACTTTCGGCGCGCCCAGCGACAGCCCTGACGCGCTCAAGCTGCCCATCCAGTTCGCCGTGTCGCTGCTGAAGAACGCGCGGGGCGAGATCGACGTCAACTTGCCGATCTCCGGTTCGCTCAACGACCCGAAGTTCTCGGTGGGCGGCATCATCTGGCAGGTGTTCGTGAACCTGATCACCAAGGCGGTGACCGCACCCTTTGCCCTGTTGGCCGGTGGCGATGGCGAGGACTGGGGCCATGTGCCTTTCGATGCCGGCAGCGCAGAGCTCAACGACACGGCGCTCAAGCGCCTGGAGGGCCTGGCCAAAAGCCTGATCGACCACCCGGCGCTGAAACTGGAGGCCACGGGCCACGCCGACCCGGCGGCCGACGTGCTGGCCCTGCGCCAGCAGCACCTGGAGCGCCTCATGCGTGTCGCCAAGGCCCGTGCCACCGGCCAGGCCCTGGCCGATGTCCGGGTGGCGCCGCCTGAGCAAGACACCTGGCTGGCGGCGGCCTACAAGGCGGCGGACCTGCCCACCAAGCCCCGCAACGCCCTGGGCTTGCCCACAACCTTGCCGCCAGCCGGCATGCGCGAGCTGTTGCTGGCCTCAGCCCCTGCAGACGACCTGGCCCTGCGTGACCTGGCCAACGCCCGGGCAGACCAGGTCAAGGCCTACCTGGCCGCGCGCATCGCGCCCGAGCGTGTGCTGCTGACGGCTTCACAGACCGGGGCGGGCGACGACAAGCTGCCGCCGGCCCGGGTGCAGATGGTGTTGAGGTGAGCCATGCACCGCGCACAGACCTGGCAGCCCCAAAAAAAGAAAACCCCCTGCACAGGGCAGGGGGTTTTTTGGTGGTGCTCGCCTGGGAGGCGATGGTGACGACAGCGTGTTGTTCTGGTTTGCGTCGTTTTCAACGCAAGAAAGGGTCAAATCCCGTACGCTCCGGGCCACTGTAGTTATTTAGAATTGCCATGATTGTGGGGTTCTGCCGCCGGTTCGGGCTGAAACCAGCCTGAATTTCTCCTGAATTCCAGGAGCGGCGCCCCACGAGCTGAAGTCACAGGACGCCACCGCCTTGCAGTACAGCACCTACCGCTTCGACGCCTTCGAGCTTCGCCCTTTCGAGCGCGTGCTGTACCGCGACCGCCTGCCCACTTCGCTGGGCGCCCGCGCGGTGGATGTGCTGTCGGTGCTGGTGGCCGCCGATGGCCGCCTGGTGAGCAAGGCAGAACTCATGGACCGCGTCTGGCCTGGCCTGGTCGTCGAAGAAAACAACCTGCAGGTGCAGATCTCTGCGCTGCGCAAGCAACTGGGCGCCCAGGCGATCGCCACGGTGCCAGGGCGCGGCTACCGCTTCTGCCTGCCCGTGGTGGCCGAGTCGGATCAGGTGGACGGTCAAGGTGCCCCGGCGGGCAGCAAGGCCCGCAGCCCCGACGGCGCGGACGCCTCGGGCACGCGCGCCAGCGAGCGGGTCCATGTCCACACGGGCCGCCCGGGCGCGCTGCCCATCCCCAGCACCGCCTTGCTGGGTCGCGAAGTCGACCTGGCGGTGGTGCAGTCTCTGGGCCTGAGCCCGCTGCTGACGGTGGTCGGGCAAGCCGGCATCGGCAAGACGGCCTTCAGCCTCGCCCTGGCCCACCACTGGCGCCAAGTGCCCACAGAGGGCGCCGTCTGGGTGGACCTGGCCAGCGTCGCCGACCCGGCCCTGGTGGTCAGCGTGGTGGCGCAGGCCACGGGCTTGAGCGCTGGCGGCGGCGACCCGGTGCGCGCCCTGGTCAACGACCTGTCAGGCCTGAACCTGCTGCTGGTGCTGGACAACGCCGAGCATCTGCAGGAAACGGTGGCGCGCCTGGCCCAGGCCATCCTCAACGGGGCGCCGCGCGTCAGCCTGCTGGTCACCAGCCAGATGCCCTTGCGGGTGGACGGCGAGCGCGTGCACCGCCTGGGGCCCTTGTCCCTGCCCGGGCCCGACGACGGCCCGCAAGAGACGCTCAGGCTGGGCGCCGTGGCCCTGTTCATCGACCAGGTGCAGGCCTTGCAGCGGCCTTTCGCGCTGGACGACGAGGCCCTGGCCTGCGTGGTGCGGCTGTGCCAGCGCCTGGACGGCGTGCCCCTGGCCATCAAGCTGGCGGCCTCTCGCGTGCCGGTGCTGGGCCTGCAAGGTGTCGAAGAACGCCTCAATGAGCGCTTCAAGCTGCTCCAAGGGCGTGCCGGCTCGGCGCCTTCTCGCCAGCAGACCTTGCTGGCTGCGCTGGACTGGAGCCACGAGCTGCTCACGTCCGAGGAGCGCACGGTGTTCCGCCGCCTGGCCGTGGTGGCCGGCAGCTTCAACATCGACCTGGCCCGCCAGCTGGCACGCGACATCGACCTGGACGAGTGGGCCGTGATCGACATCCTGGCCGCCCTGGTTGACCGCTCGCTGGTGATGGCCGAAGGCGGCGAGTGGTCGCGCTACCGGCTGCTCGACAGCATGCGCGACTACGCTGGCCTCAAGCTGGTCGAGTCCGGCGAGCTGCACGACACCAAGCGCCGCCATGCCCAGGCCATGGCCGACCTCATGGACCGTGCCTACGAGGCCTATTGGCAGGAAGCCGATGCACCCTGGCTGTCGCACTACAGCGCCGACCTGGACAACGTGCGCATGGCCCTGGACTGGGCCACCCGCCACGACGAGGCCCTGGCCGTGCGCATGGTGGGGTCGGCCGGCCCGCTCTTCCTGCTGCTGGGCCTGGCGCCTGAATGCCGGCAACGCGCGCTGACCCTGCGCGGCGCGGCCGAGGCCAGCCATGCCTCGCCGGCCGTGGCCCGCTACTGGCTGGAGCTCAGCCGCCTGTACTGGGGCATGGGCGCGCGCGAGATGCACGACCTGTCGGACCGTGCGCTCACCTTGTACCGCCAGGCGCAGGACGCGCGGGGCACCTACATGGCCCTGCGCTGCCTGGCCGGCAGTGGCCTCTTGCCGCCCGAGCAGGCCTGGCAGGCGCTGTCGGAAATGGCCGCGCTGGAGCAGCCCGCGTGGCCCGTGCGCCTGTGCACCCAGCGCCACCTGGCAGAAATCAGCGTGCTCAAGACCGGTGAGCGCATGGCCGACGCCCGCCGCGTCTGCCAGACCTTGCTGGTGCGGGCTGAGTCCGCGGGCCTGTCGGGCGTGGTGTCGGCGGCGCTGAGCGACCTGGCGGGGGCCAGCCTGGCCATGGGCGACCTCGACACCGCGCTGGACACATGCCGCACCCTGCTGGCCCATGCCCGCTTGCGCCGCGACAACTTCGTGCTGCACGCGCAGGCCATCGTGGCCTGCGTCAGCATCGTCCGCCATGACCTGGCCGCCGCCCGCACGTCGATGCAGGAGTTCATTTGCGCCTCTGCCGCCCGCGACTGGGAGTGGCTGGGCCTCTACACCCCGCTGCTGGCCCTGCTGGCGGCCCTGGAAGGCCGACTGGAAGCCGCCGCCCGCCTGATGGGCCATGCCCAGCTCACCGGTGGTGCCGCCGCCCACGATGTGCTCACGGTCTACGCCAGCAGCCGGGCCCAGGCCCTGGTGCAAGACGCTTTCGAGCCCCACGTGCTGGCGCAGTTGCACGCGCTGGGCCGGGGCATGGCCCCCGAGACCGTGGCCGCCTGGGCGCTGGGCCACCCGGTGCCGCAGCCACCGCCCCGGGCGCGCAGCGTGTCGCCATCGAGCGCGGCGCCCGGCGCCCTGGCCCCCGCCGGCGACACCGACCTCATCCCTGTGAGCCGGTGGATGGCACCCGTGCCCCGGCCGCGCGGCCCAGGCCAAGCCGACTGACCGACTGAGCCACAGCCGGCCCCACCTTGACCCACACCGTGTCGGCCCCGCCACCTCTTCCCCCCCATCCGCCCTTGCCGCCCATGGGCATGTGGCTGGCGTCGGTGGGCCTGTCGGCGCTGGAGCCCGTCTTGCGCGCCCAGGGCATCGCCGAGGACATCCTCCCCAGCCTCACCGATGCCGAACTGGCCGACATCGGCCTCACCCTGGGTGACCGCAAACGCCTGCGCCTGGCGCTGGATGCCAGCTTGCACAACGGCCACACCACGGCAGCGTCGGGCTTGCCCAGCGAAGGCGACCTGCGCCAGCTCACCATCCTGTTTTGCGACCTGGTGGACGCCACCGCGTGGTGCGAGCGCCTGCCGCCCGAGTGGTGGCGCCAGCTGGTGCTGCGCTACCAGCACACGGTGGCCGAGGTGGTGCAAACCTGGGGCGGGCGCATCGCGCAGTACCTGGGGGACGGTGTGCTGGTGTACTTCGGCCACCCGCAGGCCCTCGAAGACGCCGCCTTGCGCGCCACCCATGCCGCCTGGGCCATGCGCCAGGCCGTGGCCGCCATCGACCTGCAGGCCTTGCTGCCCGTGCAGGCCTCAGGCCTGGCCTGGCCCTCGCTGGACGTGCGCATCGGCGTGGACACCGGCCGCGTGGTGGTGGGCGACGTGGGCGCCGGCCCGCACCGAGAACACCTGGCCCTGGGTGACGCCCCGAACATCGCCGCACGCCTGCAGGCCCTGGCCGCGCCGGGCGAGCTGCTCATCAGCGAAGCGACCCGCCGCCTGAGCGCCGGGCATTTCGTCTACGGCGACCACGGGGTGCACCCGCTCAAAGGGGTGCGCCGGCCCCGGCAGGTCTGGCGCGTGCTGGGCCCCGCAGCCGTGCCCAGCCACTTTCAGGCGCGCACGGATGGCGCGGCACAGGCGCCGCTGGTGGGCCGCGGCGCCGCACTGGCCTGGCTGGACGCGGCCTGGCAACGTGCGCGTGAAGGCCAGGGCGGGGTGCTGCTGGTGGCGGGCGAGGCCGGCATGGGCAAGTCTCGGCTGGTGTCGTCGTGGTGCGCGCAGGCGGTGCAGCCCATGCTGCTGCAGTGCACAGCCCTGCGTGCCCACGTGGCCTTCCACCCTCTGGTCGACGGCCTGCAGCGCGCTTTGCGCACGCCCCATCCCGACGGCAGCTTCAGCCCGCATGCCCCCCACAACAGCCACCCCCCCGATTGGCCGCGGCTCAAGCACCTGGTGTGTGAGCAGGCCGGCCTGACGGCCCAGCAGGCGCGCTCGCTGGGTGAGTTGCTGGGCTGGCCACCCGAAAGCGGGCAGGCCGGTGCGTCCATGGCCCACGAGCGCGAGCGCCAACAGGCCCAAGCCCTGGCCGCATGGGTGCTGGCACCCGCCCGCCGCGCCCCCGCGCTGATCTGGGTCGAAGACATCCATTGGGCCGACCCGGCCACCCTGCAGTGGCTGCAAGAGCTGACGCAGCAGGTGCAGGACTGGCCCGTGCTGCTGGTGTGCACCCACCGCCCTGAACTCGCCTTGCGCCAGGCCCTGGCAGGGCAGGACCATGTGGCCCGCTTCAGGCTGGAAGGGCTGGAGCGGGGTGACGCGGCGGCCCTGGTCGACGCGGTGGTGGCCTCGGTGCGCAGTGCCGAGGAGGGCGCCCAGCCCGGTGCGGCCGATGCGGCGTCCGGCGCCTGGTCGCCTGCCTGGACGCAGGCCGTTGTTGCCCGCACGGACGGCGTCCCCTTGTTCGTGGAAGAGCTGACGCGTGCGTGGCTGGAGCAGCTGATGGCGCACCAGGCGGCCCAGCCCGACTCGCCCCGGCTGGAGCCCGACCGCCACCTGGCGCCAATGGGCCTGCCCCTCACCCTGCGCGACACCCTCAGCGCGCGCCTGGACCGTCACCCCGGCGCGCGCACCCTGGCTCAGGTGGGCGCCGTGCTGGGACGCGACTTCGACTTGCACACGCTGCGCAGCGTGGCCGGCCTGCCTGAGCCCAGCTGGGACACCGCTCTGGCGGCCTTGCAAGCCAGCGGCCTGGCCGCGCCGCTGGGCGAAGACGCGCGCTGGTCTTTCAAGCACGCGCTGGTGCAGGACACGGCGTACGACACCCTCACCACCGAGCGGCGCCAGGCCCTGCATGCGGCCGTGCTGCATGTGTTGTCGGCATCGGCCCACCCGGCCGACGTGCTGGCCCGCCATGCCTGGGGTGCCGGCCTGCCCGACCAGGCGGCAAGGCACTGGCATGAGGCGGGCGAACAGGCCCTGGCCCGCCTTGCCCTGCACGAGGCCCAGGCCCACCTGGGCAATGCCCTGCAGGCCCTGTCCAGCCTGCCCGAAAGCCTGGCCCGCGACACGCTGGAGCTGCCCGTGCAGGCCCTGCGCGGCGCCGTGCACATGCTGGTGCAAGGGTGGGCGGCGCCCGAAGTGGCCCCTGCTTTTGCCCGTGCCCGTGACCTGGCCGACCGCAGCGATGCCCGCGACGGCCTGAGCTGGCCGCTGTGGGGCATGGCCGTGTGCGACCTGGTGCGCGGCGACGTCCGTCAGGCCAGGCAGACGGGCGAGCACCTGCAGGCTGTGGCGCGCCAGGGCGGGCAACGCCGCGCCCACCTGGTCAGCGACATCGTGCAGGTGCAGCTGAGCTTCTACAGCGGCGACTGGGCGGCACTGCCCAGTTGGCACCAGCGCCTGGAAGACCACTACCAGGACCCGCAGGACCGGGAACTCATCGCCTACTACACCACCGACCTGCGGCTGGCGTCGAGGGTGCACGCGCTGCACACCGACTGGCTGTGCGGCCGCTGTGGCAGCGTCGACGACCTGGTCACCCGCTTGCACACGCTGGACACCGAAGCGCAGGCGCTGCAGCACGCGTATTCGCTGGCCTGGATGCGTGCCTGGGGCAGCATGGCCTGCCTGTACGCTGGCGACGCCCATCACCTGCGCACCTGGGCCGCCAGCAGCCTGGAGATGGCGCGCCGCCATGGCTTTGCCTACGTGGCCGGCATGGCCGAGTTCCAGCTGGGCTGGTGCGACTCCGAACTGGGCGACGCGCAGGCCGGCTTGCAGCGCATGCAGCAGGGGCTGGCGGCTTTCGAGCAAACCGGGGCAGGCATCGTGATGCCCTGCTTCCTCACCATCCTGGCGCACAGCGCACTCAAGGCCGGGGCTTCAGGCGGCAGCGTGCTGCCCTGGCTGCAACGCGCCCAGGCGCTGATGGCCCGCGGCGGCGAGACCTGGTACGCGGCCGAGACCTGGCGCGTGCTGGCGCTGGCCTGCTCGGACCCTCACATGCCGGATGCGGCCCAGGCCCGCTGGGCGCTGGACCAGGCCGAGGTCTGCGCGCGAGCACAAGGCGCGCAGCCCTGGTTGCGCCGCATCGAGGCCACGCGCCAGTCTCCGGCCCAGGCCTTGTTCAGCGGGCGTCAGCCACCGCTGCGTTGGTGCCGCTCATGATGCGCGCCATGTGCTCAGGTGAGAAGAACGCCGCTGGCGTCACCGTCTGCCCAAACAAGCCGTAGTAGTCGTCGATCACCGCTGGCTGGCTGGCCATGGCGACAAACAGCGCGGCCACCTCGGGCGGCGTCGGGGCCAGGCGGGCCATCTCTTGCGCAAAGCCCTTGAGCGGCACGGACACCGCATCCCGCAGGCCCTGGAAGCGCGCCGTCTGGGCGTCCAGCGCCGCGTCGTCGCCATCCAGCCCGGCGTGCACGAGGGTGGCCAGGGTCTCGGCATCGCGCAGGGCGCAGGTGATGCCGGCCGCGGTGATCGGGTCCAGCGTCAGGCCCGCATCGCCCACCAGTGCCCAGCCGGGGCCAGCCGGTTCACGGCAGAAGGTGCCGATGGCGCCGCCCATCCAGTCTTCACAGCGCTCCCCTTGTGCCACGGCGTTGGCCAGGTCGGGGGCGAGTTCACGCAAGGTGGCCAGCACGTGCGCGTGCATGTCGGTGCGGGCAGGGCGCGGCGCGCGTGCCGGCTGCATCATGCCCACCAGGGTTTGGCCTTCGTTGGTGGCCCAGGCGTAGAACATGCGTTCTGGCCGGGCGTAGAAGGCCACCTCTGGCAAGGGCACGCCGGTGAAGTAGGCGTACATGTTGAACGAGCCGTCGTCCTTGTCGAAGGCGTCGTACACGGCGGCGCCCACGGCATCGGCCACGCGGGACTGCGAGCCATCGGCGCCGATCACCACGCGCGCATCGGCCTGCCAGCTCCGGCCATCGTCCAGTTGGGCGTCGATGCCGCACACGCGGTCAGCGGCATCCCGCCTCAGGGCCTGCACGCTCACGCCTTCGCGCAACTCGGCGCCCGCGTCCAGCGCGGCCTGCAGCAGCACCTGGTCCAGCGCATAGCGGCGCGGCGCCAGGGCGGCGTGGGCCTCGGTGGCAGGCGGCTTGCCCCGCAGCACCAGTTCGCCCATGTCCAGCTTGAAATCATGCAGCAGCGGGCAGCCGGTGGCCACCACTGCGTCCAGCAGCCCCCAGCGGGCCAGCAGGTCGGTGCCCGCGTGCCAGATGAGGTGGGTGGACAGCCGCTTGTCGCTGGGGAAGCGGGCCTGATCGATCAGCAGCACGCGGCGGCCTGATCGGGCCAGCAAGAGGGCGGTGGCCGCACCCGCACAGCGGGCACCGACCACGATGGCATCGTAGGCAGGCATGTTCTCAACATCGTGAACAAGTTGTAAACACATGCTAACAAAGCCCTGGCCGCGCCGATACCGCTTCGTTCACGCGACAAGCCCGTCACCCGGGGGATCGGACGCCTTGACGTCATTTTGAACTCAAAGGCGTGCACAGCGCACGGCCAGGGGCTGCCCGTGTGCGCTGGCCTGCGCGCGTCGCGGCGCTTGGTGGCAAGCTGACTTCACTCGGCGACCAGGAGACCACATGAGCGCCATCTCATCCATTGCAGTATCGGGTGTGCAGGCCGCGTCCACGCGCATCGACGTGGCGGCCCACAACGTGGCCAACGCCCAGACGCCAGGTTTTCACCGCAAGCAGGTGCACCAGCACAGCCAGGAAACGGCCGGCGTGGTCAGCTCGGTGGGGCAGGCTCAGGAAGTGGGCCCCGACCTGGCCGCCGACCTGATCGAGCAGAAATCTGCCAGCTACCAGTTCAAGGCCAACCTGAAGACCATCCAGACGCAGGATCAGATGATGGGCAGCCTGCTGGACCTCAAGGCCTGAACGCACCAGGCCAGCAGGCCCTGGCCGCCACGTTGGACAATGTGCCCATCGCCACCCGCGCGTGGCCGCCGCATTGCCCACCTTGTCCGCCCCTGCAGACCGTCGCCTCATCGCCCACCTCGACATGGACGCCTTCTATGCGTCCGTTGAGTTGTTGCGCTACCCCGAGCTGCGCGGCCAGCCCGTCGTGATCGGCGGTGGCCGGCGCCACCAGCCCGAACTGCAGGCCGATGGCAGTCGCCACTTCGCCCGCCTGCGCGACTACGCCGGGCGCGGCGTCATCACCACCGCCACCTACCCGGCGCGCGCCCTGGGCGTGCATTCCGGCATGGGCCTGATGAAGGCCGCCGCCCTGGCGCCTGACGCCGTGCTCCTGCCGGTCGACTTTGACCAGTACCGCCACCATTCGCGCCTGTTCAAGGCCGCTGTGCACGCCATCGCGCCGCAGCTGGAAGACCGCGGCATCGACGAGATCTACCTGGACCTCACGGAGGTGCCCGGCGCCCAGGACACACGTGAAGAAGACCCCTGGTGGGGCGCCCGCGAACTGGCCAAGCGCTTGAAGCAAGCGGTGTTCGACGCCACGGGCCTGAGCTGCTCGATCGGCGTCACGCCCAACAAGTTGCTGGCCAAGCTCTGCTCCGACCTGGACAAGCCCGATGGCCTCACCATGCTGCGCCATGACGACATCCCCGCGCGCATCTGGCCCCTGCCCGCGGGACGCATCAACGGCATCGGCCCCAAGGCCCAGGCGCGCTTGAAAGACCTGGGCATCCACACCATCGGCGAGCTGGCCGCCACCGATGTGGCCACCCTGGTGCAGGCCTTCGGCACCCAGACCGGCATGTGGATGCACCACGCCGCCCACGGCCGTGACGAGCGCCCGCTGGTGACCTGGCGCGAGCCCAAATCCATCAGCCGCGAGACCACCTTCGAGCGCGACCTCCACCCCCGCGACGACCGGGACACCCTGGGGCCGCTGTTCACCCGCCTGTGCGAGCAGCTCGCTGCCGACCTGCTGCGCAAGGGCTACAGCGGCCGCACGGTGGGCGTGAAGCTGCGCTACACCGACTTCCGCATCGTCACGCGCAGCATCACCTTGCCGCAGGCCACGCGCGACGCCGCCACCATCCGCCTGTGGGCCGGGCGGTGCATCAAGACCGCCCCGCTGGACCGCCGCCTGCGCCTGCTGGGCGTGAAGATGGAGTCGCTGCAAGCAGGCGAGGGCCAAAACGCGGCGAACGCCGCCACCGTGGCCCAGGCCAGCGAATCCCTGCCCCTGTTTGACGACGCCCCATGAGCGACGCCCGCGAACCCCTGCTCACCCTGCTGCCGGGCGGCCTGCAATGCCCGGTGGCGCCAGGCCAGAGCCTGCTGGAAGCCGCCCTCGCTGCCGGCGTCCAGATGCGGCGTTCCTGCCGCAACGGCACCTGCCGCGTCTGCCTGTGCCGCATCGCCCAGGGTCAGGTGCACTACCGGGTGGAGTGGCCCGGCCTGAGCCCGGATGAAAAGGACGAAGGCTGGACCTTGCCCTGCGTGGCCCTGGCCGATGGCGATGTGAGCCTGATCGCGCCCAATCCCCAGCCCGAGTGACGTCACCTGGGCACGCAGGGCGCGCGCTTTACAAACCCTTTGCACACCCTGTGTCAGCCTTGACAAAGAGCGGGCCGTTGAAACCACAAGGCGCTGCGAAACCCGATGAACACAGGGCAAAACGCAAAGCCGAGACCCCAAGCCGAATTGATGTGCACACGCTGCACCCCCGCTGAAAAGGACCTGAACATGACCCGCACCACCGCTCGCCTGACCGTGATCTCCACCCTGCTGGCCTCGCTGGCCGCCGTGTCCATCGGCGCCCATGCACAAGGCACCGCACCGGCCCCCGCACCTGTTGCCACCACCGCACCGGCTGCCACCCCGGCCAGCCCTGAAGTCAAGCATGACCGCAAGGAACTGCGCCGCGACCGCAAGGACATCGCTGCCGACAAGGCCGATGTGGCCCGTGACCAGAAGGAGCTGGCCCATGACCGCATGGAGCGCAACGTGGACCAGCGCAAGGAAGACGCGGCTGTGGCCAAGGGCAACACCGCCGCAGCCCAGAAGTTCGAAGCCAAGCGCGAAGCCGAGCAAAAGGAAGTGAACCACGACAAGCACGAGATGCACCACGACCAGGCCGACCTGCACCACGACCGCATGGAGCGTCACCACGACCGCAAGGAACTGGCGCACGACAAGGCCGCCAAGAAGTGAGCCTGGCCTGATCGCCTGAAACAGGCGGCCGGCGCATGACAGGGGTCTGCGCCGGCCGCCGCACTTGCGGGCTTGAGATAATCCCCGCATGACGCCGACCGCATCCCCCGCACGCAGCCAGCCCCCGCGCCTGAGCTGCGTCATCCCTTGCTACAACGAAGCCCCCAACCTGCGCCTGCTCTTGCCCGTGCTGGCGCAAGCGCTGGGCGGGTGCACCGCCGAGTGGGAAGTGGTGCTCGTCAACGACGGCAGCCGCGACGACACGGCCGCCGTCTTCGACGAATGGACGCAGCAACCGGGCTTTCGCGGCATCGAGTTCTCCCGCAACTTCGGCAAGGAAGCCGCGCTCACCGCCGGCCTGCAGGCGGCCAATGGCGACGTCGTTGTGCTGATGGATGCCGACTTGCAGCACCCGCCCGAACTGGTCGCCGACATGGTCCGGCACTGGCAAGGCGGTGCCGACGTGGTCTACGCCCTGCGCGCCAACCGCGACGACGAGAGCCTCTTCAAGCAGCTGGGCACCCGGGCCTTTTACCGCCTGATCAACGCCAAGTCGCGCTTCCAGGTGCCGCCCGATGCCGGGGACTTCCGCCTCATGGACCGCTCGGTCGTCGACGCCCTGCTGGCCCTGCCCGAGCGCAACCGCTTCATGAAGGGCCT
>CANBQJ010000030.1 GCA_947371645.1 Burkholderiales bacterium
GCCTTCGAGCAGCATGTGCTGTCCATGAAGGACAACGACCAGAGCGCCAACCTGCGCGCCTTGATCGACGCGGGCGTGAGCTCCTTCAAGATCGAAGGCCGCTACAAGGACATGGGCTACGTGAAGAACATCACCGCCCACTACCGCCGTCTGTTGGATGAAGTGCTGGAAGAGCGCCCGCAGCTGAAGCGTTCGTCTTCAGGCGAGACCACGCTGTTCTTCATGCCCGACCCGGACCGCAACTTCAACCGCGGCAGCACCGATTACTTCGTGAACGGCCGCAAGGAAGACATCGGTGCCTTCGATTCACCCAAGCACCTGGGCCAGCACGTGGGCGAAGTGGCCAAGGTGGGCGACACCTGGTTTGACGTGGCACTCAACCAGCCAGAAGCCAACGCCCTGCACAACGGCGACGGCCTGAACTACCTCACGCTGACCAAGGACATCGTGGGCGTGCAGGTGAACACCGCCGAGCCCGTGGGCAAGTCGGGCCGCTTGTGGCGCGTGCACCCCAACGAAGACATCGCTGCGCTCACCGACCTGAAATCGGGCGTGCAGGTCAACCGCAACCGCGATTGGGGCTGGGAAAACCTGCTGGGCAAGAAGTCATCCGAGCGCCGCATTGGTGTGCACCTGCACCTGGAAGACACGGCCACCGGCCTGCGCCTGCACCTGCTGGACGACGATGGCTTTGCCGCGCAAGCCGAGATGGCCTGCGACAAGCAGGTGGCCCAGCACGCCGACAAGGCAGAAGCCAGCCTGCGCGACAACCTGGGCAAGCTGGGCACCACCATCTTTGAGCTCAATGACTTGACGCTTGCCACGGCCCAGCCCTGGTTCGTGCCGGCCTCGGTGGTCAATGGCCTGCGCCGCGACGGCATCGCCGCGCTCGAGGCCGCGCGCGATGCGGGTTTCGAGCGCCTGCAGCGCACGCCAGCGGTGGACCCGCCAGCGCCGTATCCGGAAGACACCCTGAGCTACCTGGCCAACGTGTTCAACCACAAGGCGCGCGACTTCTACGCCCAACATGGCGTGAAGGTGATCGAAGCGGCCTACGAGAGCCACGAAGAGCTGGGCGAAGTCAGCCTGATGATCACCAAGCACTGTGTGCGCTTCTCGCTGAGCCTGTGCCCCAAGCAGGCCAAGGGCGTGACGGGTGTGCAAGGCACAGTGAAGGCCGAGCCGCTGCAGCTGATCAATGGCAAAGAGAAGCTGACCCTGCGCTTCGACTGCAAACCCTGCGAGATGCACGTGGTAGGCAAGATGAAGAAGTCGGTGCTCAACCAGCTGCCGGCGGCCCCCATCCAGTTCTACCGCAGCCGGCCCGGGGCCTGAGCAAGGGCTGAGGGTCGTTCCTCAGAGCAACTGGTCTTTGGCCAGGAAGTAGCGGCGGGCATAGGCCACGACCTGGGCATCCGTGGGGTGGTCCACCGTTTCAATGCCCACCACCTTGTCGCCCACGGCTTTGTCGTGTGACTGCAGGTGTTTGAGCAGCGCCAGCTTGGCCTGCCCCGGGCCGATGATCAGCACCTCTTGGGCACCCGCCAGGGCCTGGGCCACGGCGTGGTAGTAGTGCTGGTCCTCCGGCGCACGCGCACCACTGACGGTGCCGCTTTTGAGGTGCAGCTTGGCGTGGGGTTTGGCCGGGTGAACGATGGACTTTTCAACGTCGTCCGGGCTGATGTGCATGACGTGGGCTTCTGAGTGGTCAACCCAGACCACGGCGTGAAAGTGAGACATGGCGTTCCTCTGCTGGAATCTATGAACAAGCTCAGCCTACGCCTGAAGTGAGGCCCCGCCCATCACCCTCGTGCTTATCACGGCCTTCCTTGATCTGAGTGAAATCTTCATGCCCTCGTCGTGGCGTTGTCACACGCCCTGGCGACCATCAAGCCATGCGGAACTGGATCGACGCCCCTCTCCTGAAGGCCTTGACCTCGCCCGGTGGCTTTGGCGCCGCCCCAGGGCGTGAACCAGACACCCCGCCCGATGATGAACTCGAAGGCCACATCAGGGTGCGCACGGCCTGGATCTCCGATGTGCACCTGGGCACACCCGGCTGCCAGGCCCATGCCCTGCTGGATTTCCTCAAGCAGGTCGACTGCGACACGCTTTACCTCGTGGGCGACATCATCGACGGCTGGCAACTGCGCCGCAGCTGGTACTGGCCGCAGGCCCACAACGACGTCGTGCAAAAGCTCTTGCGCAAAGCCCGCAAGGGCACCCGCGTGATCTTCATCCCCGGCAACCACGACGAGTTCGCACGCAAGTTCCTGGGCCACAGCTTCGGGGGCGTGGAGGTGGCCGAAGAGTGGATCCACACCACCGCCGACGGCCGCCGCCTGTGGGTCACCCACGGCGATCTTTACGACGGCGTCATCCAGTGCGCGCGCTGGCTGGCCTTGCTGGGCGACACGCTCTACGAATTCACGCTCAAGCTCAACCGTCACCTGAACTCGTGGCGCGCGCGCATGGGCCTGCCCTACTGGTCCTTGTCCAAGTACCTCAAGCTCAAGGTCAAGCGGGCCGTGAGCTACGTGGGCGACTTTGAATCTGCGCTGGCCCGGGAGGCCCGCAAGCGCGGCGTCGATGGCCTGGTGTGTGGCCACATCCACCATGCGGAGATGCGCACGGTAGAGGGCATCCTGTACTGCAACGACGGCGACTGGGTGGAGAGCCTCACCGCACTGGTGGAGCACGAAGACGGCCAGCTGGCCATCCTGGATTGGGCCGCCCACATGCAGGACATGGCGTTGGCCCGCCAGGCCGCGTGGCGCAGCACCCGTCAGCAAGAAACAGCCTGAAGCACGTGGCGCCAGGCTGCTGTTGCGCTGAAAGGCCTGCCTGGTTCAGTTGCGGTCCAGGATGGCGTCGGCGTTGCGGTCGATGCCGATGCGCGTGCCATTGCCGGGCGGCACGCAGGTCAGCGTGACCGCCGATGCGGCGTTGCTCACCTGGGCCAGCAGCGCGCTCAGCGTGACGGGCGACTCCGACGCACGATCGGGCACGAAGCTCTGCGCGCTGTTCATGACCCAGCCGCGTTGCTCACTGCCGATCACGGCCTTGGCCACCAGTTCGCACTCGGGTCGCGGGCTGGTGACGGCCGCACGCTGCACCAGCAGGTTCATGCGCGCCACGACATCCGCTTGCGTGGCATTGGCGGGCGTGACGGTGACCTGCTGGCCCACGATGGGCAGCAAGTTGCTGGGCATGGCCAGCACCATCTGTTCGATGTCCGTGCGCTGCTTGTCGGTCAGGGTGAAGACGGCGGCACGCAGGAACTCGGGGATGGTGCCCGACACGCCAGACTTGTCGTAACCAAAACCCCGGATCTGCGGGCCGGCATTCAAGGCCGTGGCCGTGCCGACGTTGCGCGTGAACATGCCCACCTTCTGGTACATGTTGCGCAGGTGCGGGATCTTGAAGTCTTCGGCCACGCCTGTGCCCTCAAAGGACATCAGGCCCGCCGTGCCAAAGCGGCCCTTGGCGATGTCCAGCACGTGGCAGCTGTTGCAGCTTCCCAGGCCGGTGGCCTTGACGGTGTTGTAAGCCGTCAAGCCAGCCGATTGCGTGGCGGTGAGCGTGTTGTCCAGGTTGGCCACCGGGTTGGGCGGGTAGCTCAGGTTCAGGGCGAACTTGGCGAAGCTGCTCATCTGGGCATCCGTCAACGGTCCGCTGCGGCCCAGCAGGCCCTCAAAGGCCACGTTGAAATCGCGGAAGGCACGCTCTTCCAGTGATTCGCCAGGCAAGCGGTTGTCCAGCCCCGTGCGGTCGCCGCGCCAGTGCATGGGCCCGTTGCCACCCATGCCACGGAAGCTTTGCGTGGTCATCGGCCCCTTCATGGGATGGAAGGCATCGCGACGGAGGATCGCCGGCACGTTCGCGCTGTAGGCGTTGAGGCTCTTCACGCGAACGCCATCCGGGTTGCCCAGGTCCCAGGCCAGGTGGTCCATGTCGCCAAAGATGTGGCAGCCCGCACACGACGAGTCACCACGGCTTGACGTGAGGCGCGCGTCGTACATGAAGCGGCGGCCCTTGACGACTTCAGCCGGCTCCGGGTTGAACATGCGCACGTGGGCGGCTTCGGCGAAGGCTGTGGTGTTGACCACCGAGATGCCGTTGTCCAGCCGGGTCATCACGAAGGCGCGGCTCTGGGCCGCGTCCAGCACCAGGCCCGTGGGGCCGCCACCCGTCAGCAGCAACTGGCTGGCCGCAGAGGGCGTGAAGGTGTCGGCTTCCAGGGCGGCCGTGCCCAGGCGGGCCAGCTTGTCCGAGCCCATGGCCACCAGGTAGAGCTGGTTGCCGTCGGGCGTGATGGCCATTTCAAGTGGCGTGGCCAGGGAGGCCGCCTTTTCGGCGGCCGTGCCCACGGCCGATGCGTAGCTGCTGATGTGCTTGTTCAGGTGACGCGGGTTCACGCTGCTGCCGTCGATGACGGTCACGCGGCTTTCCACGAAATGGCCACGGACGGTGGACGAGCGCGTGCCCGGGCCTTCAAAGCGGTTGAGGTTCAAGGCTTCCTGGTTGCTCACGTAGACCTTGCCCGAGACCGGGTTGACGGCCATGTTGAACAAGGTGGTGCCCACGCCAGAGGTCTTGGCGATCACGGTAGGCGTGCTGCCTGTGGCGTCGATGGTGAAGACGTCGTAGTCGGGCAGGTCGAGCTTGACGCGGCTGTTCCAGGTCTTGGGCGCCGTGCCGCTCTTGGCGTCGCCGCTGTCCACCCAGTCGCCGTTGGCGTTCTTCTTCACGATCAGGCCGGTGCCTGGCTGGGTGATGCCGTCGGACGAGGTGAAGGGGGGGGCCTTGTCCACCAGGCCGCCGTTGACCAGGTCTTCATCCAGCACCGTGGTCTTGTTGCCGGAATTGAGCACGGCGGTGTAGACGCGGCTGCCATCTGCATTGCGGGCCAGGGCGCGCAAGGTGTCGCCAAACATGTTGAGCACGGTCACCGGCGTGCCGCCCAAGGCGGTGCCGGGGGCGGCCGCATTGAAGACCCACACGTCGGCACGGCCCACGCCGGCCGTGGTGAGTTGCGGGTCGAACTTGACGTTCTGCCCACGGTGCGCGGCCGTGATGAAGGCCCACTGGTTGCCGGGGCCCGCGAAGACGATGTCACGCGGCTCGTCGCCCACCAGCAAGGTTTGCACGACACGCGCCGGTGTCACCGAGACGTCGACGATGCTGATGCTGTCGGACAGGTGGTTGACCACCCAGAGCTTGCCATCGGGTGCGAGGGCCACGGCCACTGGCTCCAGGCCCACGGGGACCGAACCCAGGGACGCAGGCACAGTACCGCGCACGTCGAAGACTTCAACGCGGTTGTCTGGTGTGTTGACGGCGTACAGGCGCTGGCCGTTGGCCGACAAGGCCAGTGGGCGCACGTGGCCGCTCTCGAAGGTGGTGAACTTGCCGATGGCCGGTCGCGTGGACGACACCGCCACGGTGCTGCCATTGAGGCTGATGTTGTTGACCGTGCAGGTCTCCGTGGGCGCGTTCGCGTTGATGCGGAAGCGCAGCGCCACCGAGGCATTGGCCGCCTCGGCCGGCAGGCTGAAACTGGCGCGGGCCGAGGTGGTGTCACGCGTCAGCTCCAGGCGCACGTAGCTGCCGCTGGCCAGCGAATACTCGGCGATCAGGCCTTCCGTGCTGTCCAGGCCTGCCGTGCAAGCCCGGTCGTAGGCCAGGGTGATGCTGTTGAACCCAGCGGTGCTGAACCGGCTGGACGTGATCAGGCCGTCGGCCGCCCATGCGCTGCCCACCAGCTTGGCGCCATCGGCCGACGCAGACACCCCGCCCACCGGCGTGAACTGCCCCAGGCCGCTGGCGAACGCTTGTTGCCAGATCACCGTGGACGTCTGGGCTTGTGCGGCAACGCTGCCCAGCAGCGCCAGGCCAGCCAACCATGCTGTGGTGTGCTTCATGGGGTCACCGATCCTGGCGGCGTGCACGCACCACCGCAATGCCCAACAGCCCCAGGCTCATCAGGCCCATCGCAGCCGGCTCTGGCACCGCAGTGGGGGTGATGTGCATGGCTTCGGTGCTCGTGAGGCGCGCACCGGTGGCCCAGTCGGTGACCTCACCGCGCGTGTCACCCAAGGGGCCCATGCCCGTGGCAAAAGCGTAGCCCGTTGTGGGCGCCAGGCCTTCCAGCGCGAACTCGTCGGGCACCCAGTTGGTGGCGATGCCTTCGAAGGTCTGGCCATCGGCCATCACGCTGGTGCCCAGCGTGGGGCTGGTCGTGTCCCACACGAAGCCGTTGACGTCCGCAAGGGTGTGGGAGAAGGCGGGGATCAGGTCCGTGCCGTTGAAATTGAGCAGCAACTGACTCACTTCGCCTTCGTCGAAGAATGAAATGAAGCCGTCGCCGTTGACGTCGCTGCCTTCGAAGGTGCCCGACACCGTGCCGCCGCCCTGGTAGCCTGACTGCTCGAAGCTGTAGGTGGTGGCGTGCGCTGCGGTCATGGCCATCAGGGCCGCAGCCCCCATGGCCAGCCAGGTTTGTTTGAACGTCATGCTTGCTTCCAATGGCCACTTCGGACGGGGCCTTGCGGGGCAGGATAGCAAGGGCATTTCGCAGGCCAAACCATGGAAACCCCCTGCGGGCCTCGCTCCCCCCCTGAACCGGTGAGGCGCCAGGGCAAAATGGACGTCCTCACCGTCCCCCCTTCACCACACCGTTGCCCCGCACGCCCATGGCCTTCGCTGACCAACTCAAGACCCTGCCCTCTGCCGCCCATCTGGCCGCCATCGAATTGCTCGACGCCACAGGCGCCGTGGTCGCCCGCATCGAGAACAAGCCTGGCCAGGCCGGGTCATTGACGGTCTACGCCGCCATGGCCGCCAAGCATGGCGCGATCAACGCCCAGGCAGCGCAGGAGGCACTGGAGATCTATGCAGAGCACACAGCCGATGCGCGCAGCAACCCTGGCAAGCACCCCAACATCGACCGGCTGATCGACCTGCTGAGCGCCGGCCAGACGCTGACGGTTCGCCCCGTGGCGGCCTGAGCGCGCGCATGAAAAAGGGGCGCCGAAGCGCCCCTTGTCAATTGCTCTGCTGGCGGCCGGTCAGCCCACCCACTTGCGTGCGTTGCGGAACATGCGCAGCCAAGGGCTGGGCGCGCTCTTGTCGCCACTGGTCCAGCTCATCTGCACGTTGCGGAACACGCGCTCGGGGTGCGGCATCATGGCCGTGAAGCGGCCGTCTGCCGTGGTCACGCTGCACAAGCCACCGGGTGAGCCGTTCGGGTTGAAGGGGTAAACCTCGGTGGGCTCGCCCGTGTGGTCGACGAAGCGCGCGGCCCTGTGCACCTTGGCCGCATCGCCACGTTGAGCGAAGTTGGCAAAGCCTTCACCATGCGCCACAGCGATAGGCATGCGGCTGCCCGCCATGCCCTCAAAGAAGATCGACGGGCTGTCCAGCACTTCGACCAGGCTCAGGCGCGCTTCGTAGCGTGTGCTCTGGTTGTGCGTGAACTTGGGCCAGTCCTGCGCACCGGGGATCAACGGGCTCAATGCCGCCAGCATCTGGCAGCCATTGCAGATGCCCAGGGCAAAGCTGTCCTGGCGGCCGAAGAAGGCCGCGAACTGCTCGGCCAGTTGCGGGTTGAACATGATGGACCGGGCCCAGCCCTCGCCAGCGCCCAGGGTGTCGCCGTAAGAGAAGCCACCGCAGGCGATGAAGCCCTGGAACTGGTCCAGGCGGGCGCGGCCCGCTTGCAGGTCGCTCATGTGCACGTCGAAGGTGTCAAACCCACCTTGCGCCACGGCGTAGGACATCTCCACCTGCGAGTTCACGCCCTGCTCGCGCAGGATGGCCACCTTGGGCCGTGCTGACCTGCCCTTGCCGATGAAGGGCGCGGCCACGTTGTCCAGCGGGTCGAAGCTCAAGCGCACATGCAGGCCGGTGTCGGCGGCCTGGCCGATGCTGGCGTGCTCGCTGTCGGCGCAGGCGGGGTTGTCGCGCAGCTGGGCAATGCGCCAGCTCACCTCGTCCCAGGTCTTGTGCAGCTGCTCCAGCGGGGCGCTGAACACAGCCTTGGCATCGCGCCAGACCTGCACCTCTTGCGCGGCCTTGCCCTTCAGGTTGGGCTTGCCGATCACATGGCTGTGGGCGCTCAGGCCATGGGCGCGCAGGGTCTGCAGCGCGGCATCGCGGTCGGTGCTGCGCACCTGCAGCACCACACCCAGTTCTTCATTGAACAGCGCTTTGAGCGTCAGCTCGTTGCGGCGCTCGCCCACCTGGCCAGCCCAGTTCTTGGCGTCACCTGTGTCGGCACGGCTGTCGTCCACGCCGGTGCCCTCGGCCACCAGCATGTCCACATTGATGCTCACGCCCGTGTGGCCGGCAAAGGCCATTTCGCACACGGTGGCCCACAGGCCGCCGTCGCCACGGTCGTGGTAGGCCAGCAGCTTGCCTTCGGCGCGCAGCGCGTTCACGGCGTCCACCGTGGCCTTGAGCAGTTCGGGCTTGTCGAGGTCTGGTACCTCATTGCCAAACTGCCCCAGCACCTGCGCCAGCATCGAGCCGGCCATGCGCTTCCTGCCTTCGCCCAGGTCGACGAGGATGAGGGCGGTGTCCAGCGGCTGGCCGTCTTCTTCGACGATCAGCTGCGGCGTGAGCGTGGGGCGCACGTCGTCGATCGACGCGAAGGCCGACACGATCAGCGACACGGGTGCCGTGACCTGCCTGGCCTGGCCTTGGTCGGCCCACTTGGTGCGCATGGACAGCGAGTCCTTGCCCACGGGGATGGACACGCCCAGCGCCGGGCAGAGGTCCATGCCCACGGCCTTGACCGTGTCGTACAGGGCCGCGTCTTCGCCGGGCTCGCCGCAGGCGGCCATCCAGTTGGCCGACAGCTTGACCTTGCTCAGCGTGATGGGCGCGGCCAGCAGGTTGGTGATGGCCTCGCCCACCGCCATGCGGCCCGAAGCCGGCGCATTGACCGAGGCCAGCGGCGTGCGCTCGCCCATGGCCATGGCTTCGCCGGCAAAGCCCTTGAAGTCGGCCAGGGTGACGGCGACGTCGGCCACGGGTACTTGCCAGGGGCCGACCATCTGGTCGCGGTGGTTGAGGCCGCCCACGGTGCGGTCGCCGATGGTGATCAGGAAGCGCTTGCTGGCCACGGTGGGGTGGCGCAGCACGTCCAGCGCCACCTTGTCCAGGGACACACCCGTGAGGTCGACCTCGCCGCCGTCATGGCTCACGCGCTTGACGTCGCGGTGCATCTTGGGCGGCTTGCCCAGCAGCACGTCCATGGGCATGTCGATGGCCATGCCTTCAGGCTTGCCGGCCTCGGGCTGCGTGCTGTCAGACAAGGTCAGCTGGCATTCGTCGGTGGTCACGCCCACCACGCCGAAGGGGCAGCGCTCGCGTTCGGCCATGGCGGTGAAGATGGGCAGGCTCTCTGGCGCGATGGCCATCACGTAGCGCTCCTGGCTTTCGTTGCACCAGATCTCTTTGGGCGCCAGGCCGGTTTCTTCCAGCGGCACCTGGCTCAAATCGAAACGCGCGCCCTTTCCTGCACCGTCCACCAGTTCGGGGAAGGCGTTGGAGATGCCGCCTGCGCCCACGTCGTGGATGGCCAGGATGGGGTTGTTGGCGCCCAGGCCCCAGCAATGGTTGATGACCTCTTGCGCGCGGCGCTGGATCTCGGGGTTGCCACGCTGCACCGAATCGAAATCCAGGCTGGCGGCGTTGGTGCCTGCTGCCATCGAGGAAGCGGCCGAACCGCCCATGCCGATGCGCATGCCCGGGCCACCCAGCTGGATCAGCAAAGTGCCAGCCGGAAACTGCACCTTGTGCGTCTGCTCGCTGCTGATGGTGCCGATGCCCCCGGCGATCATGATGGGCTTGTGGTAGCCGCGGCGGATGGCGTCGGCGCCCTGCCCCACCGTCTGCTCGAACACGCGGAAGTAGCCACCCAGGTTGGAGCGGCCAAATTCATTGTTGAAGGCGGCGCCACCCAGCGGGCCTTCGATCATGATCTGCAGGGGGCTGGCGATGTGCTCGGGCTTGCCGTATTGCTCGGCCTCCCAGGGCTCGGGGTTGCCAGGCCCAGACAAGCCGGGCCGACCCGGCAGGTTCAGGTTGGACACCGAAAAGCCCGTCAGGCCCGACTTGGGCCGCGAGCCCCGGCCGGTGGCGCCTTCGTCGCGGATCTCGCCGCCCGCACCGGTGGATGCGCCCGGGAAAGGCGAGATCGCCGTCGGGTGGTTGTGGGTCTCGACCTTCATCAGCACATGGGCCAGCTCTTCGCGGCCCTCGTACTGCGGCGCGTTGGTGTAGCCAGCGGGCATCCAGCGCTCGATCACGTGGCCTGCCATCACCGAGGCGTTGTCCGAGTAGGCCACCACCGTGTGCTGCGGGTTGAGCTTTTCGGTGTTGCGGATCATGCCGAACATCGACAGGGGCTGGGCCTCGCCATCGATGGTGAACTCGGCGTTGAAGATCTTGTGGCGGCAGTGTTCGCTGTTGGCCTGCGCGAACATCATCAGCTCGACGTCGGTGGGGTTGCGCTTCAAGCCGGTGAAGGCATTCACCAGGTAGTCGATCTCGTCGTCGGACAGCGCCAGGCCGAACGTGACGTTGGCTTCGACCAGCGCCTGACGGCCCGCACCCAAGACGTCCACGTGGGCCATGGGCTGGCCGGGTTGCTCGTCAAACAGGTGGCGGGCGTCGTCGCGGTTCAGCAGCACGCTCTCCGTCATGCGGTCGTGCAGCAAGGCGGCGGCGGCCCGCAGCTCTTCAGCAGACAAGGCCTTGGCTGCACCGGTCAAGGTGCCGATCAGGCCGGATTTCAGGGTGATGCGGAACTCGGTGACACGCTCGACGCGGCGGATGGCCAGCCCGCAGTTGTGGGCGATGTCCGTGGCCTTGGAAGCCCAGGGCGACACGGTGCCCAGGCGGGGCGCCACCACGATCAGGTCACCGTCCGAGCCGCCTTGGTAGGCGTCGCCATAGGCCAGCAGCGCAGCCAGCTTGTCCAGTTCGGCCTGAGGCAGGGCCTGGTCGAGGGCCACCCAGTGCACGAACCGGGCGTGCACCGCGCTGATCTTCGGGTTGATGGCCTGAAGCTGGGGCAGCAGGGCTTGGACGTGGTGCGGAGCCAGGGCGTTGCCACCCTCAAAATGCATCAGGGTCGACATCGCCAAAGTGGTGCGTTCGGTCACGAGGGGGCCTGAAAATGCGACCGCCCTGCACAGCAGGGCGTGGGGCGGTCTTGTGGAAGACCCGGCATTTTACCCGGGCTCAGGCCAGTCCGCACCCCTCAGACGCAGCCTGCCCCACCAAACATGCGACTCAAAGGCCGCTGGGCGAGATCACTTTCTGCGGCGTGCCATTGGCGCCCACGACTTCGGCCAGCGCCTGGCCCAGGTCGTTGATGTCCAGGAGCTGCAGGTGCTGCCCGGCTGGCAAGGCCGGCGTGAAAATGCTTTCCAGCTCGAAAACCTCTCCGTTGGCGCGAATGACCTGCGCGCCGCCCTTCCACGCGTTAGTGCCGTTGGTGTTGCCCAGGTAAATGAGGCCCTTGTCCAGCACCAGCGCGCCGGTGTCCAGCAGCTTCATGGACAGGGGCTCGAAATCCCGCTCGAACGGTTGCACCTGGAACTGCCCGTTCCGCCAGGTGAACACGGCGGCTTCACTGGTGCCATCGCTGGCATTGCGGTGCAGGACCCCGGCGATGTCGCCCGAAGCGTTGATGCTCTGACAATCGATGCGCGCGCCCGCCTGGGGCGTGGACACCTTGGCCAACTGTCCCTGATAGGCCACGAAACAGGCGCTGTCGTCCGGGTTGTGGAAACCGATCGACACCACGCCTCGCCCGTCGCTGCTGATGGCCGAGCCCCCCACCGTGGCCACCACAGACGTGCTCATCTGCGCGATGGGGTAGGTTTGCTGCTGCCCCACCTTGCCGAGGTACAGGCTGGCGTCGCCCAAGGTCATCAACCAGCCCTGACGGTTGCTCGTCACCCCCCGGGCGCTGAAGGCAGCCGTCAAGGCGGTGAACACCCCTGCATTGAGCAGGTAAGGCGCATAGCCGGAGATGTATTCCGTTTGCTGGCGCTTGCCGCTTTGCGGCGCCACGCTCACGAGCAGGGTGCCATCGTCAAAAATGCGCGAGCCCACCGTGTTGGTGTTGCCGTTGTAGCGAGGGTAGACCTTGGTGGTGCCCGACGTGGTCACGGCCGGGGCCACCTCTTGCATCTTGATGGTGTAGATGGTCGGGATCGAGTAGCCGAAGGGGGTTTGCTGCGAGCCAAACACGATCTTGGAGCTCGAGTTGCTGATCTTGTTGGACAGCACCTGCCCCTTGTTGTTGATCGAAAACCCCTGCCCGTAGCCCAGGTAGGCGCCCCGCACGTCTTGCGGCAGGTTCAGGTTGGTCGTGACCTGGTAAACCGGCGCCGCCGCCTGCGCCGCCATGGCCAGCAGACTGGCCCCGGCAAGGGTCAAATTTCGCAATGCGCCAGCGGCTGCAGCCATGAGGTTCTCCCGAATGTGTGTTGAATGTGTGACCACGGAGCATAAGAGCGAAACCCAGACCAGCCATTCGGCCGAACCCCAGCCCTTGCATGCCCGATGTCATCCGGCAACGGGGCATTCGACAACAAGACCACAAGGGCCGCCGGCGCGCAAAAGGGCAACACGCCGCCGAAACCCGGATAATCAGCGCCCCATGAGCATCACGATCAAAACCGGCGCCGAAATCGACGGCATGCGCACTGCGGGCCGCCTGGCCTCCGAAGTGCTGGACTACATCACCCCCTTCGTCAAGCCGGGCGTCACCACGGAAGAGCTGGACAGGCTTTGCCATGACTACATGGTCGATGTGCAAGGCTGCATCCCCGCGCCCTTGAACTACGCCCCCGGCGGGCACACGCCCTACCCCAAGTCGATCTGCACATCGATCAACCAGCAGGTCTGCCACGGCGTGCCCAGCGACAAGGTCCTGAAAGACGGCGACATCGTCAACCTGGACATCACCGTCATCAAAGAGGGCTGGCACGGCGACACCAGCCGCATGTTCATCGTGGGTGAAGGGTCGATCGCGGCCAAGCGCCTGTGCGCCATCACCCACGAGGCCATGTGGCGCGGCATCGCCAAGGTCAAGCCTGGCGCGCGCCTGGGCGACATCGGCCACGCCATCCAGACCTTCGCTGAAAACCAGGGTTTTTCGGTGGTGCGCGAATTTTGCGGCCACGGCATCGGCAGCAAGTTCCACGAAGAGCCGCAGGTGCTTCACTACGGCCGCCCGGGCACGCTGGAAGAACTCAAGCCCGGCATGACCATCACCATCGAGCCCATGATCAACGCGGGCAAAAAGGACATCAAGTCCCTGGGCGATGGCTGGACCATCGTCACGAAAGACCGCTCGCTGTCGGCGCAGTGGGAGCACACCATCCTGGTCACAGAAACGGGCTTCGAGGTGCTGACCCTGTCCGCCGGCAGCCCGCCCCTGCCGGACTTCATCACCGCCACCACCACCTGAGCGCCCGCAGGCCAGCAGTTCTTTCCTGATCGCCCCTCAGCCCACGTGAGCCCTCACACCAGCACCCCCGCCACGCCCGTGGACCTGCCCGCCTTGCGGGCCCAATTCAAGGCCGCCAAAGCCGAGTTGCTGACCCAGTTCCAGCAACGCCGCGCCACCACCGCTTCGGCCAGCAGGCTGCTCACCCACCTGGCGCGTCTGGTGGACCGCACCCTGCAACAGCTCTGGGAGGGCAAGGGCCTGCCTCGCGGCGCCGCGCTGGTGGCCGTGGGCGGCTATGGCCGAGGCGAGCTCTTCCCGCACTCCGACATCGACGTGCTGCTGCTCCTGCCGGTGTCGCCCTCCATCACGGGCGATGAAAGCCTGGCGCCCTGCGTGGAAGGCTTCATCACCGCCTGCTGGGACATTGGCCTGGAGATCGGCTCCAGCGTGCGCACCGTCGAAGAATGCAGCGAAGAAGCCCAGCGCGACGTGACCGTGCAGACCGCGCTGCTGGAAGCGCGCTTCCTGTGCGGCTCCCGCGTGCGCTTTGACGAGCTGTGCAAGAGCACCTTCGCCCACATGGACGTGCCGGCCTTCATGACGGCCAAGATCCTGGAGATGCGCCAGCGGCACACCAAGCACGAAGACACGCCCTACGCCCTGGAGCCCAACTGCAAGGAAAGCCCCGGCGGCCTGCGCGACCTGCAGGTGGTCATCTGGCTGGCGCGCGCCGCCAAACTGGGCCGAAACTGGGCAGAACTCGCCAAAAACGGCCTGCTGACGCCCTTCGAGGCCCGCCAGCTGCAACGCAATGAAGCCCTGCTCAAGCTCATCCGCACCCGGCTGCACCAGATCGCCGGCCGCCGCGAAGACCGCCTGGTGTTCGACTTGCAAATGGCCATTGCCGAATCGTTTGGCTACATCAACACGCCCGAGTTGCGCGCCAGCGAGGCGCTCATGCGCCGCTACTACTGGGCCGCCAAGGCGGTGACCCAGCTCAACCAGATCCTCATCCTCAACATCGAGGAGCGGGTGCACGGCTCGCAGAACGCGCCCATGCGCCGCATCGACGACCGCTTCCTCGACCGTGGGGGCTTCCTGGAGGTGGTCAGCGACGACCTTTACCACCGCGACCACCATGCCATCCTGGCCACCTTCGTGGTCATGCAGCAAGACAACACGCTCAAAGGCCTGTCCGCCCGCACCCTGCGCGCGCTCTACAACGCCCGCAACGAGATGGACGGCGCCTTCCGCCGGGACCCGGTCAACCGCGAAGCCTTCATGGCCCTGCTCAAGGCACCGCAGGGCCAGACGCGTGTCATGCGCCTGCTCAACCAGACCTCGGTGCTGGGCCGCTACCTCTGGGTGTTCCGCCGCATCGTGGGCCAGATGCAGCACGACCTCTTCCACGTCTACACCGTGGACCAGCACATCCTGATGGTGATGCGCAATGTGCGGCGCTTCTTCATCCCGGAGCATGCGCACGAATACCCGTTTTGCACCCAGCTGGCGTCCGAGTGGGACAAGCCCTGGCTGCTCTACGTGGCCGCCCTCTTCCACGACGTGGCCAAGGGCCGCGGCGGCGACCATTCGGAGCTGGGCGCGCAGGAGGTGCGCCGCTTCTGCCGCGACCACCGCATCGACGCAGAAGACACCTCGCTCATCGAGTTCCTGGTCTCCGGGCACCTGACCATGTCCCGCGTGGCCCAGAAGGAAGACCTCACCGACCCGGATGTGATCCAGGCCTTCGCACGGCATGTGGGCAGCGAGCGGCGCCTGACAGCCCTGTACCTGCTCACCGTGGCCGACATCCGTGGCACCAGCCCCAAGGTCTGGAACGCCTGGAAGGGCAAGCTGCTGGAAGACCTCTACAAGCTCACGCTGCGTGCCCTGGGCGGTGCACGGCCGCACATGGACGCCGAGATCGAAGCCCGCAAGCAGCAGGCCCGCCACTCGCTCGCCCTGTACTACCTGCTCCCCGGCACCGAAGTGCCCCTGTGGAAGACGCTGGACATGGGCTACTTTGCCCGCCACGACGCACCCGACATCGCCTGGCACACGCGCATGCTCTGGCGTCACGTCGACACGCAGACGCCCGTGGTGGCCGCGCGCCTGTCGCCTGTGGGCGAAGGCCTGCAGGTGCTGGTGTACGCGCCAGACCGGCCCGATGTGTTTGCGCGCATCTGCGGCTACTTTGACCGTGCGGGTTTCAACATCCAGGACGCGCGCGTGCACACCACGGCCACCCGCTATGCGCTGGACACCTTCCAGATCATCGCCAGCGACGTCATGCACTTTCAAGGCGTGCACTACCGCGACCTGATCGCCCTGGTGGAACACCAGCTGGCCGAAGCACTCAGGTCCGAGCTGCCGCTGCATGAACCCAGCCGGGGCCGCATGTCACGCCGCGTGAAGTCCTTCCCCGTGCCGCCGCGCGTGAGCCTGCGCCCCGACGAGCGCGCCCAGCGCTGGCTGCTGAGCGTCTCCGCCAGCGACCGCTCCGGCCTGCTCTACGTGATCGCGCGCACGCTGGCCAAGCACCAGGTGAGCGTGCAACTGGCCAAGGTGAGCACCCTGGGCGAACGCGTGGAAGACACCTTCCTGGTCACCGGCGACGCGCTGCGCCAGGACAAGAAGCAACTGGCGCTGGAAACCGAACTCCTCGAATCCCTGACCTGAGCCAAGGGTTCAGGCGGGCTCTTTCGGGTCCAGCATGATCTCCATGCGCGCGATGAGGTCGCGCAGCAGGAGCCGACGCTTCTTGAGCCGGCGCAGAGACAGCTCGTCAACGGGCGACTGTTCCGCCGCGCGGTCGATCAGGTTGTCCAGATCGGCATGCTCCATGCGCAACTCGATGAGCTGTCGATGGGGAGAGTGCAGGTTTTCTTGCATCGCTGGGCCAGGTCGCCCCCCGATTGGGGCATCTGAGGGGGCTAACGGGGTGACATCACGACACTCCCCCCACCTCAAAGCCGATTATAGTTTTCCCCATGATCCATGCACCCTCCGGTTTCCGCCTTGCCGCAGCAACAGGCATCCACCGTGGAGACCGTCCCTACCAGCAAGACCAGGTGGAGATCATTCCCCACCCCCGCGTCAAGGGCTGTCTGCTGGCCGTGGTGGCCGATGGCATGGGGGGCAAGAGTGGTGGCCGCAAGGCTGCCGACCAGGTCATCATGACGGCGCGCCAGGTGTTCGAGCGCTATGTGCCCAGCAAGGACGACTCCGCCCAGGTGCTGAGCCAGCTGGTCAATGAATCCCACCTGATGATCAAGCTCACGGCCATCGCCTTCGAGGAAGAACCGCACAGCACCATTGGCGGTTACATCGTCAACCCCGACCTCAGCGCCGACCTGGTTCACGCGGGCGACACCCGCATCTACCACTTCCGCGGGCCCGACCTGGTGCACCGCACCCTGGACCACTCCTTCGTGCAGCGCCTGGTCGAAGAAGGCCAGTTGACCGAAGAAGAAGCCAATGTGCACCCGCAGTCCAACCTGCTGACGGGCTGCCTGGGCACCCAGCAAGACCCGCCCGTCACCCTGCACCGAGCCCACCTGGAAGTGGGCGACAGCCTGCTGGTGGCCTCCGATGGCCTGTGGCACTACTTCACGCCGCGTGAACTGGGCGCCATCCTGCACACCCTGCCCCCGCGCGAAGCCGTGGAGATGCTGGTGGGCAAGGCCCGCCACCGCGCCCGCCTGGGCGGCGACAACCTGTCACTCGCCGTTGTGCGGGTCGAGCCTGCCGCCTGAGATGGGATGAAGCCAGTCAGAAGTTACCTGCCGTCGCTCGATGGCATCCGGGCGCTGGCCCTGCTGATGGTGATCGCGCACAACGCCGTGCTGATCGAGCCTGCGCGCCTGGGCGCCATGGGGCGGCTGGTCTTCAAGGCCCTGGACACAGGCTGGGTGGGCGTGACGCTGTTCTTTGCCCTCAGCGGTTTCCTGATCACGGGCATCTTGCTGGACACCCGGGCAGAGCCTCGGGCGTGGCGCCATTTCATGGTCCGCCGGGCCCTGCGCATTTTCCCTTTGTACTACCTGACGCTGGCGCTGTTCTTCATCGTGCTGCCGGCCTTGAACCTGCAACCCGCCAACACGGTCGTCGACGCCCCCCACCAGTGGTGGCTGTGGACGTACACCGTCAACTGGGCCCAAGGCGACTGGCCCGGCGCCGCCACCTTCCCGCACTTCTGGTCCCTGGCCGTGGAAGAGCAGTTCTACCTGGTCTGGCCTTTGTTCATGCTCAACGTGCGCAGCATCAGGCAAGCCGGCGTGGTCTGCCTGGTCACAGCCGCGATCTGCCTGCTGTGCCGGCTGTGGTTTGCGCCCATGCCGGGCTATGAAGAGAAGGTCTATGACTGGACGACCACACGCATGGACGCGCTCGCCCTGGGTGGCCTGGGTGCGGTGATGCTGCGCATGCCCGAGGCCCTGGCCTGGATCCGCCAGCGGGGCGGCCAGGTGGGCTGGGCCCTGCTGTTCGTGTTCGTGGTGGCGGGCATCTACACCAAGGGCTACCCGCGCGTCTCGGTGCGCGGCATCCTGGTTGGCCAGGTGGTGTTGGCCGCGCTGTTTGCCTGGTGGGTCACGCGGGCCGCCCAGCTCGACATGGACCGCCTGAGCACCTGGTGGCACCGCGCGCTGTGCTGGACGCCGCTGCGCCACGTCGGCATGGTGAGCTACGGCATGTACGTCATCCACAAGCCCTTCCATGACCTGATCGGCAACCGGGTGGTGGCCTGGCTGCATTGGCCTGCAGCCTCACTGTGGGGCGGGCTGGTGCACCTGATTGCCTTGACCGGCGCGACCTGGTTGCTGGCGCGGCTGTCTTACCGTTTCATCGAGCTGCCCTTCCTGAAGCTCAAGGACAGGTGGGCCTGAGCGTGCACAGGCCAGCACGCGCCCATCAGGTGATGGACGTGTCCACCACCCGGCGCTCTTCGCTCAGGTAGGCCTTGGACTGCATCTCGTTGAGGCGAGACACCGTGCGCGGGAATTCGTGCGACATCGGCCCTTCGGTGTAGAGCGCCTCTGGCGGCACCTCTGCCGAGATCACCAGCTTGCATTTGCGGTCGTAGAGCACGTCCACCAGCCAGGTGAAACGGCGGGCCTCTGAGGCCAGGCGCACCGGCATGAGCGGCACGTCGCTGAGCATCACCGTGTGAAAGCGTGACGCCAGCTCCAGGTAGTCGTTTTGCGAACGCGGGCCACCACACAAGGTCTGGAAGTCGAACCACACCACACCACCCGCGCGGCGCTTGGCCTTGAGCACACGGTGCTCGATGTTCAGGCTGGGGTCTTCATCGGCCGTCTCGGCCAGGGTGCTGAAGATGCCCGTCATCTCGGCCTGGGTGTCGGCGTTCAGAGGCGTGAGGTACAGGCGCGCCACCTCCAGCGCACGGCGGCGGTAGTCCATGCCGGCGTCCACATTGACCACCTCCAGCTGCCCCTTGAGCAGCTCGATGGCGGGCTGGATGCGGTCGCGGTGCAGGCCGTTGGGGTAGAGGCCATCGGGGTGAAAGTTGGACGTGGTGACGATGCTCATGCGGTGGCGGAACATCGCGTCCAGCAGCTTGTACAAAATCATGGCGTCGGTCACGTCCGCCACATGGAACTCATCGAAGCAGATCAGGCGGTGCTTGCGCGACATGCGCTTGGCCAGCAGCTCCAGCGGGTCCTGCTGGCCCTTGAGCTCATGCAGCTGGCGGTGCACCTCGCGCATGAACTCGTGGAAGTGCAGGCGGGTCTTGCGCTCCAGCGGCACCGCGTTGAAGAAGCAGTCCATGATGAAGCTCTTGCCCCGCCCCACGCCACCATACAGGTAGACGCCTTTGGGCAGATCCGGGTAGCGCAGCATCTTGGTCAGCGCGTTGCTGCGCTTGGCCTTGTAGCCGGCCCATTCGTCCTGGCAGCGTTGCAGGGCGGCGATGCCCTGGCGCTGTGCGTCATCGGCCTTGTAGCCGCGTTCAAGCAGACTTTGTTCGTAGAGCTGGGTGACGGAGATGGGTGCGGCCGGCATGGGGCTGGTCTGTCCAGGGTTTGACGAGGGCGATCGTTGCACCATGAAAAAAGGGGCAGCCTGGCCGCCCCTTCATCACCTGGTGTGCGCGATTCAGAAGTTTAAAGTGCGCTTGTCCACAGCGAGTGCCGCCTCCTTGGTGGACTCACTCAAACTGGGGTGAGCGTGGCAGATGCGGGCGATGTCTTCCGCGCTGGCCTTGAAGGCCATGGCCACGCAGGCCTCGGCGATCAACTCGCTGGCAAAGGGGCCGATGATGTGCACGCCCAGGATCTCGTCGGTCTGGGCATCGGCCAGGAACTTGACGAAACCTGTGGTGTCGCCCAGGGCACGCGCCCGCCCGTTGGCAAGGAAGGGGAAGGAGCCAGCCTTGTAAGGCCGCCCTTCCGCTTTCAACGCCTGTTCGGTTTTGCCGACCCAGGCGATCTCCGGGCTGGTGTAAATCACCCAGGGGATCAGGTTGAAGTCGACGTGGCCATGCTGCCCGGCAATGCGCTCGGCAACGGCCACGCCCTCTTCTTCAGCTTTGTGCGCCAGCATGGGGCCACGCACCACGTCACCCACCGCCCAGACCTTGGGCAGGTTGGTCTGGCAGTCGTCGTTGACCACGATGGCGCCGCGCTCGTCCAGCGACAAGCCCACGGCTTCTGCGTTGAGGCCAGTGGTGTTGGGCACGCGGCCGATCGAGATGATCAGCTTGTCGACTTCCAGCTTTTGCTCGGCGCCCTTGGCGTCGGTGTAGGCCACTTCCACACCGGTCGCCTTGCCCTTCTTGGTCGTCTTGACCTCGGTGATCTTGACGCCCAACTGCAGGTTCAGGCCCTGTTTGACGAAGAGCTTTTGCGCTTCCTTGGCCACCTGATCGTCCACCGCAGCCAGGAAAGTCGGCAGGCCTTCCAGCACCGTGACTTCAGCACCCAGGCGGCGCCACACGGAGCCCATCTCCAGGCCGATCACGCCCGAGCCGATCACGCCCAGCTTCTTGGGTGTGTCGGCGATGTTGAGCGCGCCGTCGTTGGACAGGATGAGCTTTTCATCGAAGGCCGCGCCAGGCAACTGGCGAGCGCTGGAGCCCGTGGCCACGATCACGTGCGTACCCACCAGGGTATCGGGCTTGTCACCGGTCACGGCGATTTCGTAGCCGGCCTCGGAGGCCTTCACGAAACTGCCGCGGCCATGGAAGAAGCTCACCTTGTTCTTCTTGAACAGGTAGAGGATGCCGTCGTTGTTCTGCTTCACGACCCCGTCCTTGCGGCCGATCATCTTGGGCACATCGATCTTCAGGCCGTCCACGGTGATGCCGTGGTCGACGAAGTGATGGGCCGCCTGCTCGTAGTGCTCGGACGATTGAAGCAGCGCCTTGGACGGGATGCAACCGACGTTGGTGCAGGTGCCGCCGGGTGCGGGGCCGCCAGCTGCGTTCTTCCATTCGTCGACGCAGGCGACCTTGAAGCCCAGCTGCGCTGCGCGGATGGCGGCGATGTAGCCGCCAGGGCCGGCGCCGATCACGACGACGTCAAATTGTTGGGACATGCGTGTCTCCTGATGTGCGCTTGCAGACACCGGGCGAACCCTCGTGAGGTTCGCCCAGCCGCAAAAATGGTTGTGGGTCGAATCAGATGTCGAACAGGAGGCGGGCCGGGTCTTCCAGCGCTTCCTTCATGGCCACCAGGCCCAGCACGGCTTCGCGGCCGTCGATGATGCGGTGGTCGTACGACATGGCCAGGTAGTTGATCGGGCGGATCACGATCTGGCCGTTCTCCACCACGGCACGGTCCTTGGTGGCGTGCACGCCCAGGATGGCCGCTTGAGGCGGGTTGATGATGGGCGTCGACAGCATCGAACCGAACACACCACCGTTGGAGATCGAGAAGGTGCCACCCGTCAGGTCGTCCAGGCCCAGCTTGCCATCGCGCGCCTTGTTGCCGAACTCGGCGATCTTCTTTTCGATCTCGGCGAAGGTCATCTGGTCGACGTTGCGCAGCACCGGCACCACCAGGCCACGGGGCGAGCCCACGGCCACGCCGATGTCGAAGTAGCCGTGGTAGACGATGTCGTTGCCATCGACCGAGGCGTTCAGCACCGGGTACTTCTTGAGCGCATGCACCGCCGCCTTGACGAAGAAGCTCATGAAGCCCAGCTTGACGCCGTGTTCCTTCTCGAACTTCTCCTGGAACTTCTTGCGCATCTCCATCACGGGGGCCATGTTCACTTCGTTGAACGTGGTCAGGATGGCGTTGGTGGCTTGCGACTGCAGCAGGCGTTCGGCCACACGGGCACGCAGGCGGCTCATCGGCACGCGCTGCTCGGGGCGGTCAGCCAGGTTGGGCAGGCCGGCCGGGGCTTGCACAGGTGGCAATGCCGAGGTGGGCACGCCCGTGGGGATGGCGGGACCGGAGGGGGCGGCAGGTGCGGTGGCAGGCTTGGCACCCGATGCCACGGCGGCCAGCACATCACCCTTGGTGACGCGGCCGTCCTTGCCGGATCCAGGCACTTGCGCGGTGCTCAGGCCGTTGTCGGCCAGCAGCTTGGCGGCGGCAGGCATGGCCACATCGCCCTTGCTGCCACCGGTGGCGGCAGCAGCCACGGCTGGTGCCGCAGCGGGGGCGGCAACAGGTGCGGCAGGCGCCGCGCCAGCCTTGCCTTCGGTGTCGATGGTGGCGATCACCTGATCGGACACCACGGTGCCACCGTTGGGCACCGCATGGGCGGCCAGCACGCCAGCAGCAGGCGCCGGCACTTCGAGCACCACCTTGTCGGTTTCGATCTCGATGAGGATTTCGTCGGCGGCGACGACATCACCCGGCTGCTTCTTCCACTGCAGCATGGTGGCTTCGGCCACGGACTCGGACAGTTGGGGGACTTTGACTTCTACGATTGCCATGATGTTCTCCGTAAGGCGCGGCGCGCTCACCGGCCGGGGGCAGCGAATTCAGCTGCGACACCCGGCTCCCGGCGGCACGCGACTTGCGCGCCGTGCATTACTTGGTGAGGACGAAGCCCTTGAGCTTGGCGAAGGCCTGGTCCAGCAGGGCTTTCTGCTGTTCCTGGTGCAGGTGGGCGTAACCCACGGCTGGCGAGGCGGATGCCGGACGGCCCGCGTAACCCAGCTTCTGCCCATCCGCCATGTTCTCGTGGATGTAGTGCTGCACGAAGAACCAGGCGCCCTGGTTCTGCGGCTCGTCCTGGCACCACACGAAGTCCGTGAGGTTGGCGTACTTCTTCACCTCGGCGCCGAAGGCCTTGTGCGGGAAGGGGTAGAGCTGCTCCACGCGCACGATGACCGTGTCTGTGGTCTTCTTCTCGGCGCGCTTCTTGACCAGGTCGTAGTAGACCTTGCCCGAGCAGCAGATCATGCGCTTGACCTTGGTGGCGTCGATCGTCTCGTCGACTTCACCGATCACGGTGCGGAACTCGCCTCGGGTGAACTCGCTCAGCGGCGACGTGGCGTCCTTGTTACGCAGCAGCGACTTCGGGGTCATGATGACCAGCGGCTTGCGGAACATGCGCACCATCTGGCGACGCAACACATGGAAGATCTGCGAAGCCGAAGTGGGCTGCACGATCTGCATGTTGTTGTCGGCAGCCAGCTGCATGAAGCGCTCCAGGCGGGCCGAGCTGTGCTCGGGGCCCTGGCCTTCGTAGCCGTGCGGCAGCATCAGGGTCAGGCCGTTGGCACGACCCCACTTCACTTCACCGGATGCAATGAACTGGTCGATGACCACCTGGGCACCATTGACGAAGTCGCCGAACTGCGCCTCCCAGATGACCAAGCTGTTGGGATCGGAGCCGGCATAGCCGTACTCGAAGCCCAGCACGGCCTCTTCCGACAGGATGGAGTCGATGACCACGAATGGCGCCTGGTTGTCGCCCACGTGCTGCAGGGGCACGTAGGTGCCGATGTCCCACTTCTCGCGGTTCTGGTCATGCAGCACCGAGTGGCGGTGCGTGAACGTGCCACGGCCGCAGTCTTCGCCCGACAGGCGCACCGGATAGCCCGAAGCCACCAGCGAGGCAAAGGCCATGTGCTCACCCATGCCCCAATCCACATTCACCTCGCCACGGCCCATGGCAGCGCGGTCGTCGATGACCTTCTGCACCAGGGGGTGAGGCTTGAAGTTGCTGGGGATGGTGGTAATGCGCTCGGCCAGGCGGCGGAACTCGGCCAGCGGCAGCGCCGTGTCGGCTGAGTCCGTCCACTTCTTGCCCAGGTACGGGCTCCAGTCGACCGCGTACTTGCTCTTGTAGTTGGTCAGCACCGGGTCGACCGTGTGCTTGCCCGCTTCCATGGCAGCGCGGTAGTCCTTGACCATCTGGTCGGGCTCTTCCGTCTTCAGCGTGCCACCACCCACCAGGCGGTCGGCGTAGACCTTGCGCGTGCCGGGGTGCTGGCCAATCTTCTTGTACATCAGCGGCTGGGTCATGGCAGGCGTGTCCTGCTCGTTGTGGCCCAGCTTGCGGAAGCAAACGATGTCGACCACCACGTCCTTGCTGAAGTGCTGGCGGTAGTCCAGGGCCAGTTGGGTGCTGAGCACCACGGCTTCCGGATCGTCGCCATTGACGTGCAGGACCGGCGCTTCGATCATCTTGACCACGTCCGAGCAGTACAGCGTCGAGCGGCTGTCGCGCGGGTCGGAAGTGGTGAAACCGATCTGGTTGTTGATGACGATGTGGACCGTGCCGCCCGTGTAGTAACCACGGGTCTGGGCCAGCGCCAGCGTCTCCATCACCACGCCCTGGCCGGCAAAAGCCGCGTCGCCGTGGACCTGGATGGGCAGCACCTGCGCGCCCTTGGCGTCGCCACGGCGGTCCATGCGCGCCTTGACGGAGCCCTCCACCACCGGGTTGACGATCTCCAGGTGGGAAGGGTTGAAAGAAAGTGACAGGTGAACCGGGCCGCCAGGGGTGGTGACGTCCGACGAGAAGCCTTGGTGATACTTCACGTCACCTGCCGGCAGGTATTCGGGCGCGGTGTGCTCGAATTCCTGAAACAGTTCCTTGGGCTGCTTGCCCAAGGTGTTGACCAGCACGTTCAAACGCCCACGGTGGGCCATGCCGATCACGATTTCCTGCACGCCTTTTTCACCGGCGCGCTGAATGAGTTCATCCATCGAGGCGATGAAGCTTTCGCCGCCTTCCAGGGAGAAGCGCTTCTGGCCCACGTACTTGGTGTGCAGGAAACGCTCCAGGCCTTCGGCTGCCGTGAGGCGGTCGAGGATGGCCTTTTTCTTCTCGGCACTGAAGGTGGGCTTGGAGCGGATGGACTCCAGCTTCTCCTGCCACCAACGCTTTTCGGCCGGGTCGGTGATGTGCATGTACTCGGTGCCGATGCTGCCGCAGTACGTTTCGCGCAGGGCCTGCACGATCTCCCGCAAGGTCATGTGCTCGGCCTTGGTGAAATACGTGTTGGTGGCGCTGAACGTGATGTCCATGTCCGCCTCGGTGAAGTCGTAGAAGGACGGCTCCAGTTCGGGGATCTTGGCGCGTTCTTGCCGCTTGAGCGGGTCGAGGTCGGCCCAGCGGGATCCAAGGAAGCGGTATGCAGCGATGAGGGACTGAACGTGAACCTGTTTGCGCGCCACAGCCAGATCAGCGGAGCTGGTCTTGACCATGAAGGCATTGGCCTTGGCGCGCTGGGCGAACGACTCGACGACAGGCGCATGCGCCACATCGCGGTGATCGGTGCCATCGGTGGCCGGTACGTTCTGGAGGGCGTCGAAGTAAGAACGCCAGTTGTCGGGGACTGAGCCCGGGTTGTCGAGATAAGCCTCGTACAACTCTTCGACATATGGGGCGTTGCCCCCGAACAGGTACGAGTTCGACCTGAACTGCTGCATCATTTCGCTCACCTTGCTCCCAAGTCTCTTGGGATGTTGGCTGGTTGAAAACCTTCCGCGACACGGCTTGACCGGTTGGCGGATTGCGACCCGCCTTGCTGACTGCGATAAGCAAGCCCAGCAAGGGCGACGGGAAGGGCCGTTAAGAACCGCTGCCAATGTACCACCAAAGCCACGGCACGCCAGCACCCGGGGCGCAAAGACTGCGGAAGACGTTAGGCCATTGAAGCGCCCTCCGCCGAGGGCCATCATGAAAAAACCGGGCACATGGCCCGGTTATTCGTGCTGCGCTGCGGCAAAGCAACGCATGGGGTGGTCAAACCGCGTTTCAGCCGAAGTTCTTGGCGGCGAAATCCCAGTTGGCCAGGCTGTTCAGGAAGGTTTCCACGAACTTGGGGCGGGCATTGCGGTAGTCGATGTAGTAGGCGTGTTCCCACACGTCGATGGTCAGCAGTGCGGTGTCGCCCGTGGTCAGCGGGGTGCCGGCGGCGCCCATGTTGACGATGTCCACGGAACCATCGGCCTTCTTCACCAGCCAGGTCCAGCCCGAACCGAAGTTGCCCACGGCGGACTTGGTGAAGGCTTCCTTGAAGGCAGCAAAGCTGCCGAACTTGGCATTGATGGCCGCAGCCAGAGCGCCGGTGGGCTCACCGCCGCCATTGGGCTTCATGCTGCTCCAGAAGAAGGTGTGGTTCCAGATCTG
>CANBQJ010000031.1 GCA_947371645.1 Burkholderiales bacterium
GCGCTGACGGAGATGAAGTTGCTGCTGTTGCCGTTGGCCACCACGGTGATCTGGCCGCCACCCAGTGCGCCATCGGCCAGCAACTGGGCGGGGCTGTCGGTGCTGCTGTCCATGAGGGTCACCTCAGGGCCCGCAACCGTGATGTCACCGCCCTTGGACAGGTTGTCGACGCTGCTGACGTCGATGCTGCCGGAGTTGATGGCCACGCCGTTGTTCGTGCCGACCACCGCCAGCGTGACGCTGCTGGACCTGCCTTTGCTGGTGTGGGCAATGATCTGGCCAGTGTTGGCCACGCCATTGATGGTGGTGGTGTTGGCCGAGGCCCCCGTGCTGAACACCGGCTGGTTGAGGGTCACGCCATCGTTGCCTGAGCCGGCCACGATGAGCTGCACCTTGCCGTTGTCGGCCTGGACGGTGCCTTCATTGAGCAGGGCGCGACCGGTGAGCAGCGGGTTGTCCGTGGCCGTCTTGGTGAGCGGTGCCAGGGTGATGAAGCCACTGTCGCCAATCTGAACTTCGGCGTCGTTGGCCACCAGCATGGAGACCTCGCCGCCGTCGCCTGCCTGCACCGTGCCCCGGTTGTAGATGTACTTGGAGGCCACCAGCACCGCGCCGCCGCTGGCGTTGATGGTCGCGCCCGGGTCGATCTCGATGAAGCCGCCGGTGAAGTCGTTGCCGTCGGCACCGAGGGCAAACTGCACCGGCTGCTTGCCGTCCATGAACACCTGGTAGTTGTTGGCCGCAGACGCGTCGCTCAAGTCACGGGCCGACATCAACAAGCTGCCCACATTGATGCTGGCGCCGCTGCCCACGTACAGGCCATTGTGGTTGACCAGCCACAGGCGGTTGTTGGCCGTGACCGAGCCGGCCAGCACGCTGGGGTTGCTGCCCATCACGCGGATCAGGGTGTCGGTGTTGGCACCCAGGGTGGCGTTGTTGACGAAGGCGGCCTTGGCCCCGATGCTGAAGTCCTGCGCTTCCCAGACTGCCTTGCTCGACGTCTGGGTGGCGGTCATTGTGACGACGCCGGTCTGGCTGGTGCCCGTGCTGAGCACGGCCGTGCCCGCCTTCAGGGTCATGCCCTGGTTGCCCGTTGCATCGGTGGGCAAGACGGTGGCACCGATGGTGGGCGCGGTGGCCCACACCGAGCCGATGGCACCAGACAAGGCCATGGCCAGCAGCAGCGGGCGCAGGGTGAACGGGCGGTGGTGTTTGGACATGATCAACCTCGCGAGACTTCAGAAACTGTGTTGGGCCTGAACGGCCAGGCGGGGCTTGTCGTGGCCGGCATCGGCGGTGCCGGCACGGCTGCCGCGCCAGGCCAGGGTGGCGCGCACGTTCACCCACTCGGGGTAGCTCACGGCCAGGCCCAGGCCGTTGCCGCGCAAGGTGACGGTGTTGTCGGCCGCGGTGGTGTCGGCTGGGTTGGGGTCGTGCTGCTGGTGGCCACGCGCCCAGTCGGACAGGGCAAAGACCGTCCAGTTGCGATCGACCCAGTAGCGCAATTCGGTGTTGACGATGGTGGCGTCGTCCGAGGGCGATTCGGCCATGGCGTAGGCGCGCACGCCCTTGGCACCGCCCAGGCCCACCTTCTCGGCGCCGTCAAGGTTGCGGCTGGCCGACTGCTGGCTCACCGAGGCGAACAGCGAGACGGTGGACGTGAGGTTTTGCAGGCGCGACAGCTGCATTTCGCGCTTGCTGAAGTTGCCCGCCTTGCCATAGGCACCCGCGTCGGCGTCGGCCTGGCGCTGGCTGTCGGTGCCCAGCGTCAGCTTGCCAAAGCGCTGCGTGAAGCCCGCTCCCCAGTAGCCGCCACCGGCAAAGGTGTCGCGTGACTCCCAGGCCAGGCTCAGGATGCTGGTGCGGATGCGGCGGCTCTCGTCGGTGTCGGCAAAGTCGATCTGGTCGGCGAAGCGCTTTTCGTCGACGCCGATGCGGGCCAGCAGGGTGCGGCTGCGCGCGCGGATCAGCGGGTAGGACACGCTGCCCTCGTACACATTGGCCTGGCCATGGGCGCCCAGGTCTTCGAAAGTGCCACCCAGCTTGTACTTCAGCTTCGAGGCCGCCAGGGCCAGGCGCATGGGCGTGTAGGCCACGGGCAACTCATACGCCACGCGCCCCATCTTGACGTTGAGGTTGTCGGTGGTCAGGGCCTGCAGGTCCAGGTTGTCGCCGATGCCCAATGGGTTGTTCAAACGGGCCGAGGCCCCCATGCGCACACGGCCCACCGAGGGCAGGCCCTGGTTGTCCAGCGACACGGACGCGTCCCAGGCGCGGCGCGGCGAGGTCAGGATGGCCAGGTTGTAGACGCCCTCGTCACCCGAAGGCGTGAGGCGGGCCTTGGCCGCCACGCCCGGCATGTCGTTGAGGGCGAAGAGCACGCGCTCCAGTGCGTCGACGTCCAGGGGCTCGCCTTCGCCCAGGTTGAACCAGGACAGGAGGCCACGGATGCGGGCCTCGGTGACGGGCGCATCGGTGCCCGTGGGTGCGGTGACGCGGCCCAGACGGGGCTCGACCACGGGGATGGTGACCACGCCGGACGCCGTGTCGATGCTGGGGATGCCGATCATGGCCAGGCTCATGCCGGCCAGGTCCAGGCGCTTGCGCAAGGCCTGCAGCAGGGCCACCAGCTCGTCTTCACCCATGGGCTTGTTGACGAAGGGGTCGGCCACCAGCTGCAGCTTGAAAGGGGCCACGGTGCTGAGCCCCGTCACCACCATGCGGTTGAAGGTGAAGCGCTGGCTCACTGCCGGGGCGTTGGCCGCCTGGCCGGGGGCCGTGGGCGTGTCGCTCAGGGTGGGCAGTGCGGGCGGGGCCTGGGGCAGGTCGCGCACGACGTCACCGGCATTGGGCGTCAGGGGCGCGGCAGCGGCCACGGACTGCGCCTGGGCGGACGACGACAACAAACCGAAGGCGGCGGCAGCGGTCAGGGCCGCCACCACGCTCAGTGGGTGCCGTGCGGGCAAAAAGGTGGACATCTTGGAGGTCATCGGGGTTCCAGTTCAGCTGCCCAGTTGCATGCGGCCGTTGCCGATGACGTTGAAGGGCGCCCAGAAGAAGGGGTGGGCAAAGCGGCGGCGTTTCTGCACGTCCAGCTGCGCCGTGCGCATGGCGTCCATCAGGTCGGCGCCCTGGTTCATGGACGCGTACATGGTGCTCATCAAGGCCTCGGTGGAGTCGTCGGCCACGGGCCACAGGGAAGCCACCAGCGAGCTGACGCCGGCCGACAGGAAGGAGCGGGTGAAGCCCACGATCTCGTCGCCGTTGAGCACCTTGCCCAGGCCGCTTTCACATGCCGACAGGGTGACCAGGCTCACGTCCTTGAGGTTGAGGCCGTAGACCTCGCGGGCCTCCAGCAGGCCGCGCTCGCTGCCATCGCTGGCCAGCAGGATGCGCGAGAACAGCGGGTCGACCTCGTCAACCTCGGCGTGGGCCGCCACGTGCAGCACGGCCGACTGGTTGGCCTTTTGCTTGAAGGTGGGCTTGGTGGCGTCGTGCTGGATGTAGACCTGCTTGTCCTTGAACAGCGCGGCCACTTCGGCCACCTCGCGCTCGGCGCCCGGCAACGGCACGTTCTCGGTGGTGGTCGGGTTGCCGAAGGCCACCAGCGTGTTGATGTTGTGCTGCGGGCGGGCCCACAGCAGGCTGCCCACCGAGGCCGATGGCCACACCGCGATCGACACGCGCTCGATCAGGTAGCCCTTGCCGTCGTGCAGGGCCTGGAAGGGCATGTAGTGCAGCGGGCCATGCGGCACCACGAACAGGCGCTTGGTGTCGCCCAGGTCGCTGCCGGCGATCAGCTTGTTGTAGAGCGCCTGGCCACGCGTGTTCACGTCGCGGCGACGTTCGATGATGCTGCGGCGAAAGCCATCGACCTCGACGCCCAGGTCGGCTTCGGCCACGGGCAGCACGCGGGCGGTGAAACTGGTCTTGCGGATCACCCAGATCACGAGCTGGTCGTCCACGGCGTGGAACTCCAGCACGCCTTCGTCGGGGCGCAGGCGGCCTTGCAGGTCGGCCAGAGAGGTTTGGCCCGTCAGGGCGTCGTCGGCGCGGTCGCGCAGGGCATCGACCAGCTGGCGCGAACGGGAGGCCTCGGACAGCACCCAGGCGGTGGCGAAGTCCTTTTGCTCGACGGCCAGGCGCAGGGCGTCGTCGTAGACCGACTGCAGGTCACCGAACAGGCCGGTGCGCACCTCTTCGCTGCGGAACTTGGGCGCCAGCGCGGTGGCCAGGGTGGTGGCCTTGATGAAGCTGGCCAGGGCTTCGGGGTGCTGGTTGCGCGCCAGCTGCACGCGGGCCACGCCCACCACCGCCCACAGGCGCTGGTATTCGGCGTCGGGGGACTTGTCTTCCTTGGCGATCTGCTCATACAGGGCCAGGGCCGGCTCGGGCTGCTGGTCGGCCATGTAGGCGCGGGCACGGGTGCGCAGGTAGAAGCTGCCCAGCTCGGCCAGTGCTTCCGGGGCGATGGCATTGAGCTGGGCGAGGGCCGCCTTGGCCTGGCCGGCGTTCACCAGCACATTGGCCATCGAGGCCTGCACCTGCGGCAGGAACTTGGGGCTGGCCGTGGCCTGTGCCGCCTGGTAGGCCGCCTGGGCACCGGCGAGGTCGCCGCGCTTGGCCAGCACGTCGCCGATCACCTTGTTGGCGGGCGCCAGCACCTGCTGGGGGTTGGCCTGGGGGATGGCCAGCGCCGAGCGGGCGTGTTGCTCGGCTTCGTCGATCTGGCCGGCGTACAGGTAAGCCAGGGCCAGGTCGCGCAGGGCCAGGGCCTGCAGGTCGGGCTTGCTGTCGCGCTGACCGATGTAGAGCGCCTTGCTGGACGCGCGGATGCTCTGGCGGAAGTCACCGCTTTCGGCCAGGCCCATGGCCTGACCGCAGTAGCTGTAGCCATCGAGCACGATGGTGTCGCGCGCCAGCAGCTTGCGGCCTTCGGCGGCACGGCCTGCAGCCGAATCGGCGGCGCGCTGGCGGTTCAGCGCCTTGAGCGCCACGTTGTTGGCCGGGCTGGCGTCGTCGTCAGGGCTGTTCTGGGCCCATGCGCCGGCGCCCAGGGTCAGGCCGGCCAGCAGGGGCATGTGCCAGGCCAGCTGGCGCCATCCTGCCAGCCGCTTGGTGGGAAATTGCTTCATACGCTTGTGGCCGGGCTCACGCCGGCCCCCTGGTTGGAGGTACCGAAAGATGCAGGCTAACGAAAGCCGGTGGCTTACCGCAAGCCAAAAGGATGCCCGCCCCCCAAGTGCTAGGGGGCGCAGCCCCGCATGCCGGGGGTCTACAGGAGGGTGCTGTGGACGACATGGGACGCGATGCTAGGACAATTGCCGCAACATGGAAAACAGCTCCTTGGGCAGCACGGGCTTGAACAGCACGCGGTGACCGCTGTCGTGCACGCGCTTGACCTGGTCGGGCGAGGTGTCGCCGGTGACCAGCACGGCCGGCAGGTTGTAGCCCAGCACCGCGCGCACGGCATTGATGGCCATCAGACCATCTTCGCCACTGCGCAGGCGCAAGTCCGACAAGATGGCGTGGATGGGCTCGGGGTGGTCCATGGCCAGGCGGCAGGCCTCGTCGATGCAACCGGCCACCAGCACCTCGTAATCCCACTCCTGCAGCAGCAGGCGCATGCTCTCGCGGATGTTTTCTTCGTCGTCGATGAACAACAGCGTGCGGGCGTTGCCAATCGGCGACGGCACCGTTTCGGCCTCGAGGTTCATGCCGTGCAGGGCATCCGGGTCGGTCTGCGGCACGGCCAGCCGCACCATCGTGCCCCGGCCCACGGTGGACCGCACGGTCAGCGTGTGGTCCAGCAGCAGGGCCAGGCGTTTGACGATGGCCAGGCCCATCCCCAGGCCCCGGCTGCGGTCGCGCTCGGGGTTGTGCAGCTGGTAGAACTCGTCGAAGACCCGAGGCAGCTCGGCCGCGGGGATACCCACGCCCGTATCCCAGACCTCGATGTGGGCATTGCTGCCGTGGGTGCGGGCCACCACCACGATGCCGCCTTCGCGGGTGTACTTGATGGCGTTCTGGATCAGGTTGCTGAGGATGCGCTCCAGCAGCTGCGGGTCGGAGTGCACCAGCTTGCCGCCGGGCTTGAAGCGCAGGTGCAGGCCCGCGCCTTCGGCCTGGCCGGCGAAGTGCATGTGCAGGCGGCGAAAGACATCGCGGATGGGGAAAGTCTGCAGCTGGGGCTCGACCACGCCGGCGTCCAGCTTGGAGATGTCCAGCATGGCGTTGAAAGAACGGTCCAGCGACTCGATGCAGCGGTTGAGGTTGGCCACCAGCGGGGCTTCGGAGCTGCCCACCAGGCGCTTTTCCAGGGCGCTGGCAAACAGCCCCAGGGCGTGCATGGGCTGGCGCAGGTCGTGGCTGGCCGAGGCCACGAAGCGGCTCTTTTCGCGGTCGGCCTCGGTGGCCAGGCTCATCTGGTGTCGCAACTGGCCGACCAGCTCGGCGTTGTCGAACTGGGCCTGCAGGGCGCGCACCAGGGTCGCGTTCTGGCTCATGGCGAACACCAGGCTGACGCCCAGGTAGATCAGCGAGAAGATGGCCAGCGGGATGTGGAAGGGGCCGCCGTGCCACATCAGGAGCACCGGCAGCGGCAGCAGGACCGGGCACAACCAGCCCACGATGGCCGGGCGGTAGGCCATCACCGCGCCGATGCTGCCCGTGCCCATGCCCGTGAGCACCAGCATGGTCAGGCAGATCAGGGCCAGGTCCTTGCTGGGCAGCGCCACCAGCACCACCAGGCCCCAGGACAGGGCCCCCAGCACCAGGGCGACCATGTAGCGGCGGCGCCAGACGGCCGCGTGCTGCCAGGCCTGCTCGTCGCGCCAGTAGGCCATTTTGATGGTCAGGCGCCAGGCCTGCGCGGCATGCACGGCCACGGCCCAGATCAGGATGCGCCGGTCGTGGGTGTAGCCCAGGTAGGCCACCCAGAAGGTGGCGGCCGCCAGCACCGCCCCCACCCAGGTGTAGCGGGTGCTGTTGTAGAGCGAGTGCACCACCGCCAGGTCCAGCTCATCGGCCTGGCGGCGGGCTTCCTGGTTGGCTTCGTCGCGGGCGGCCGCCGACGAGGGCGACGCCTCGCGGGCAATCGTGTAGCTCACTGCAAGCCGCCGTCAGCGGAACAGGCTGATGAGGTGGGAGCGCGACTTGACGTCCAGCGCCAGCAGGATGGTCGACACGTAGTTCTTGACCGTGCCCAGCGACAACTTGGTGGAGTTGCTGATTTCCTGGTTGGAGCAGCCCGACAGCACCAGCTCCAGGATTTCGAGGTGGCGGGGGCCGAGTTCGGCCACGCGATCGTAGCTGGACGCCGAGGGCGCACGCGGGAAGCGGCCCGTGGCGCCGCCCGGCACCGGGGCCACCGCCGCCGCGTAGGAGTATTCGGTCAACATGCCGACGATGGCCGAGCGCGTCAGCGAGGGCGAATAGGCCTTGGGCAGGTACCCCACAGCGCCCAGGCCCTTGGCCTGCCCGATGACGAATTCGTCTTGCGTGCCGCTCATCACCGCCACGCGCGCCTGCGGGTAGGCCTCGATGAACTGGCGCAGGCCCTGCAAGCCCTTGCAGTCGGCCATGTTCAGGTCGAGCAGCACCAGGGAAGTGTCCGGTTCTGCCCCGAACAGGCGCATGGCGTCGTGCAGGTTGTCGGCCTCCAGCCACTGGATGCGCAGGTCTTCGACCTGATCGAGCACCGTGCGCAGGCCCACCCTCACCAGGTCATGGTCGTCGACCAGCAAAACCTTGAAAACACCCAGTGCAGGCGCGATGGCTGTTCCCATGGTGGCGGTGTGGGGGCTGAGGTTGGACATGCTTAGCCGCGGAGTGTGGGGGAACGCCAGTGTGCAAGCAATCCCTAGTTTGTCACAGCTGCTTGAAGCGCGAACCCTGAGGCCGTGTGCCAGACGCGCCCCGCATCCGTTACGATGGCGGGTTTGCCTGGCCCCCAGCGGAGTCTTTTGCCGTGTCCGAACCGTCTTCCAGCCCGTCCAGCAGTGGATCCAACACCCCGTTTTCAGCGGAAACCGGGCGTCGGCGCACCTTCGCCATCATCTCCCACCCGGACGCCGGCAAAACCACACTGACCGAAAAACTGCTGTTGTTCTCTGGCGCCATCCACATCGCCGGCTCGGTCAAGGCGCGCAAGGCCTCGCGCCACGCCACGTCCGACTGGATGGAAATCGAAAAGCAGCGCGGCATCTCGGTGGCGTCATCGGTCATGCAGATGCTCTACCGCGACCACGTCGTCAACCTGCTGGACACCCCGGGCCACAAGGACTTCTCCGAGGACACCTACCGCGTGCTGACCGCGGTGGATTCGGCGCTGATGGTGATCGACGCGGCCAACGGTGTCGAAGCCCAGACCAAGCGCCTGATCGAGGTCTGCCGCCAGCGCGACACGCCCATCATCACCTTCGTCAACAAGATGGACCGCGAAGGCCGCGACCCGCTGGAACTGCTGGATGAGGTCGAGCAGGAACTGGGCATGCCCTGCGTGCCCATGACCTGGCCGGTGGGCCAGGGCAAGCAGTTTGGCGGCATCGTCAACCTGCGCACCCAAAGCATGCGGCTGTTCGACGCCGGCGCCGACAAGCGCAGCGACGACGACGAGACCGTGTCGCTGAGCGATCGCGACAAGCTGCACGCCCGCTTTGGCCACGACTGGGAGCTGGCCGAAGCCAACATGGAACTGATGGCCGAAGCCGCCCCCGCGTTTGACCTGGACCTCTTCCTGGCCGCCAAGCAAACGCCCGTGTTTTTCGGCTCGGCGGTGAACAACTTTGGCGTGCAGGAGGTGCTGGACGCCCTGGTGGACCTGGCCCCTTCGCCGCGCCCCCGCTTCAGCACAGAGAAAGACGGCTCGCTGAAAGAAGTCGGCCCTGACATGGGCAACTTCTCGGGCGTGGTCTTCAAGGTGCAGGCCAACATGGACCCGTCTCACCGCGACCGCATCGCCTTCGTGCGCGTGTGCTCCGGCAAGTACGAGCCCGGCATGAAGCTCAAGGTGCAGCGCTCGGCCAAAGAATTGCGCCCCACCTCGGTGGTGACCTTCCTGTCGCAGCGCCGTGAAGCGGTCGACGAGGCCTTTGCCGGCGACATCATCGGCTTCACCACGCACGGCGGCGTGCAGCTGGGCGACACCATCACCGATGGGATCACCTTGCAGTACACAGGCCTGCCCTTTTTCGCGCCCGAACTCTTCCAGACGGTGGAGCTGGCCAACCCCATGAAGAGCAAGCAGCTGCAGGCTGGCCTGCTGCAGCTGGGCGAAGAAGGCGCCATCCAGGTCTTCCGGCCCGAGGTGGGCGGCTCGATGCTGCTGGGCGCCGTCGGCCAGCTGCAGTTCGAGGTGGTGCAGCACCGCCTCAAGGCCGAGTACAGCGTGGACATCCGCCTGATGCCCTGCCGCTTCACCGGCGCGCGCTGGATCACGGCCGACACGCCCGAGGCGCTCAAGAAGTTCACCGACGAGAACGCCTCCAAGCTGGCCCTGGACGCCGCCGACACCCTGGCCTACATGATGACGTCTGCCTATGACCTGAGGCTGACCTCTGAGCGCCACCCGCTGGTGCACTTCCACCCGCTGCGCGAGCACGCGGGCCTGAGCCTGTCGACGCAGTGAGCTGAAGACGGCGAGCTGCGCTCCCTCAAGGCGGGGGCACGCTTCACCGCCTTGAGCGCATACACTCCCTGCGCCTCCGCCGCAGAGCGGACCGTTGTCAACCAGGGAGCAGGACCATGAAGTTCGTGTCGTGGCGCGTCAGCGCTTTGTCCATCGTGTGCGCACTCGCCTTGCAGGCTTGCGGGGGCGGTGGGGGTGGCAGCAAGAGCGACCCGGTCGCCACGCCTCAGGGGCAAGCGAGCAACCTGAGCACCGCCTCCGGCACGCCCGTCGTGATGGGCGCTGCGGGCGGCGGGGTGCTGAGCATCGCCGGCTCTGCCGCCCAGTTCGGCTTTCCGGGCAACGCCCTGGTGAACGCCGCCACGCTCCAGTCCGTGAGCGGCGACGTCACGGTGAAGCTGGACGTCATCGACACCAAGGCCTTCCCTGCCGACATGCTGGGTGGCGGCTATGAAGCCCTCGTCGACCCCGCCACCGGCGAGACCGGCCTGATCGAGAACTTCGGCCTCATCGACCTCACCCTCAGCCAGGGCAGCAACCTGCTGCAACTGGCCAAGGGGCAGACCGCCAGCATCCGCATCCCCTTGCTGACGCGCTCGGCCGAGCGCCCCGCCACCCTGCCCCTCTACCGCTGGGACGATGACCAGGGCCTGTGGGTGCAAGACGGCCAGGCCCAGCTCAATCAGAACAACCCCGCCCAAGCCTTCTATGAAGGCAAGGCCACACGCGTGACCGCCTGGAGCGTGAACCGGCCCATCGCCGACACGGTCACCGTCCAGGGCTGTGTGGAGGCCACGCCCGGCGTCGCCGCCGCCGAGGGCGATTTCGAGGTCTACACCGAAGGCTGGAACTACACCGGCCTGGCCTGGGCCAGCAAGTCCGGCAGCACCTTCAGCCTGCCAACCAAGAAGGGTGGCCAGCTCAAGCTTCATGTGGTGTACCGAGGCAAGGACATCGAGGTGCTGTCGGCCACGGCCGACGCCGACATCACGCTGCCACAGTGCATCCTGGCCACCAGCAACTACCAGACCTTGCAGGACCTGGAGGCCTTGCGCGCACGCCTGGAAGCCGGTCTGGGCATGGCGTATGACGCCATCTTCATCATCGACCCCAACACCCTGACGCTGGGCAACCCCAGCGGCCTCTGCCAGGGCAATGGCTCGCTCAGCGGCGTCACCCTGGGCGGCAAGCCGGTGGTGCCAGGCCAGGTGCTGCAGCCCGACACGCCCTACCTCGTGGCCACCACCTTCAACCAGTGCCGGCCCCAGCCCGAGCCTGGCGCGGACCCTGCCAGCATCACGGCGGTGCTGCAGGGCCGCACCTTGGCCAACTTCTTCACCACCACCTCCGACACCGGCTACGACAGCACCACCCTGCTCAGCACCCTCACCGGCCTGGAAGACGCGGGCCTGCAACTGGGCAACACCGGCGTCTACAAGGTGAGCTACGCCGCCGACATCGGCACGCAGATCACGCCCAAGCCCGATGCCACCACCTTGCACAACCTGAGCAGCGGCAACACGCTGACCTTCACCGGCGGCTTCGTGACGCGCAGCCCCACCGCTTTCCAGGGTGCATCGACCTTCCACGACCTGAGCTACACGCTGGGTGGCCACACCTACACCCTCAACGGCACCGCCGCCGTGGGCCAGTCCCTGACGCTGTCCAAGGATGGCACCGAGGTGGCCGTGATGACCCCCAACGGCAGCAGCGTGCAGGCCTCCGGTACCGTCGACCCGTTCTGAGCGTGTGACAGGCGCGGGTCACCCCAGAGACAGGGGGAAGCCGTTTGGATCACCTCCCCCTAAACTGGCCGCGAGCTGTGCAAAACCGCACAGGTCGTGGGTCCAGCAGGGAGTTGAGCGATGAAATGGGTGTCCTGGCGCGTGTGCGCCTTGTCGGTGGTTGCGGTGGCGTCTGTGCTGGCGCTGCAAGCTTGCGGCGGCGGTGGCGGCTCAAGCGCCCCCACCCCGGTGACGCCCGCTGGTGAGGTCACGACCCCGGCGGCACAGCAAGCCACGCAGGGCAGCACCAGCACCAGCCTGGGCATCGCTGCAGGCGGCACCGTCAGCCTGCCGCTGTCCACCGCACGGGTCACCTTGCCGGCAGCCAGCCTGGTTGACACCACGGGCGCTGCGGCCAGTGGCAGCGTCACCGTGAAGCTCACCGCCATCGACCCGGCCGTGGCGCCACAGTCCGTGGCGGGCGGCGTCTACACCACCGACACGAGCGCTCAAGCACCGCTGCTGGAAACCTTCGGTGCCATCGACGTGCTCGCGACCGATGCCGTCGGCCAAACGCTGAAACTGGCGCCCGGCAAGCTGGCCACGCTGCGCATCCCGGTGCGCACGCGCGCGGCCACCGCGCCGGCCAGCATCGACCTCTACTTCTTTGACACCGCCCAACAGATCTGGGTCAAGGAGAGCTCGGCCACGCTGGTGGGCGACGTGACCACCGGCCAGTACTACGAAGGCAAGGTCAGCCATGTGGGCACCTGGGGCGCCGCCGTGGCCATCACCGACACCGTGAACGTCACCGGTTGCGTGGAGGACGACAAGCAAAAGGTGCCCACCGGCACGGTGAAGGTCTACACCGACGGCATGGACTACAGCGCACTGGCCTGGTCCACCATGGGCACGGACGGCAAGTTCAGCGTGCGCATGAAGCGCGGCGCCAGTGCCTTGCTGGTGGTGAAGGACACGGCCGGCGAGGCCAGCGTCGTCAACACGCTGAGCACGGTCGTGGCCGACAAGGACCAGGGCGCTTGCCTGCAGTTGCAGGCCGTCACCGACGAGAGGGTCACCTTGCTGGGCCTGATGGCCGCGCTGGACAAGGTGGTGACCCTGGCGCTGGCGCCCTCTGCCACGGTGAACGTCTCCACGGGCTTGCCGCAGCTGGCACCTGCGGCGAGCGTGTGCAAGACGGGCGCGCTTGGACAGTACACGCTGGATGGCGCACCGGCCATTTCTGGCCTGCCCATCGCGGCCACCAGCCCGCACCAGCTGAACGTGGGCTTCAAGGCCTGCGCGCCACAGGTGGCCGGTCTGGGCGCCCTCACCGGCGCCACGAGTTCACCGGTGTTCACGGGGGAGAGTTCCGCCCAGTTCAGCTACACCCTGCCACCCAGCGGCGGGTTCGAACTGGCCGCCACCACCCAACTCGGTGGCCTGCTGGACTTCGACACCACCCCCAGCGCCAGCGGCCAGTTCCTGGGCATCAGCGGCCAATTCGTGGGCGCCAGCGGCCAGTTCGCGAGCACCATCACCAGTGACACCAATGGCACCAACGTGCTGGCGACGGTCACGCCCGCAGCAGGCGCCACGCTCACCAATCTCGTCACTGGCCGCACGCTGACCTTCGTCAGTGGGCGTGTGGAGGTGAGCACCTCAGGGCTGGCCTACAAGAGCTTCAGCTTCACGCTCAATGGCGCGGCCTATGTGGTGGATGGTGCGATCAACAAGGGTGCAGTCACCGCTGGCCAACTGATCACCGTGACGCGCAACGGCACGGTGGTGGGCGCCATCGCCTATCCCGCCCCCTTCGCCAGCGGCATCGATCCCTTCTGAGGCCAAGACCGGCGGCAGGGGGTCACACATGCTGACGCCCCCATGTGACCGGCCTTTGACAACCCCACCCTGCCCTCAGGATCACGGGTGGCATGGATGCACCGCAAACCGCCGCATCGTCACTGTGCATTGACGATGCGGCCCTCTCCCCGACGCGGGGGGGCATCCAAAGACCGACTTCCTCCCTACACTTTCGGCGCCTTCACCATGTGGCGAAGGCGGTTGTATCCTGCAGGAGTGAAGCGATGAACAAGGCAAACTGGCGCGCAAGCGCACTGTCCGTGGTGTGTGTGGCGTCTGCCCTGGCGCTGCAGGCCTGCGGCGGCGGCGGTGGCGGTGGCAGCGACACGCCTGCAGCGGTCACGCCCGCCAACAGCGGCAACACCACCAGCGCCGTGCTGCCCACCACCCAGGGCAGCACCGCCGCCAGCCTGAGCGTGGCCAGCGGTGGCACCGTGGCCTTGCCCCAGTCCAGCGCGCAGGTGAGCCTGCCCGCGGCCAGCCTGGTCACCGCCAGCGGCACGGCCGCCACCGGCACGGTGAAGGTGACGCTCACCGCCATCGACCCGGCGCTCAACCCCCAGTCCATGCCTTCGACCAGCTACCTCGCGGCCACGACGGCCGGCGGTGACCAGCTGCTGGAGACCTACGGCGCCATCGAGGTGACGCTCACGGACGCCAGCGGCCAGCCTCTGCTGCTGAGCGCCGGCCAGCCCGCCACCATCCGCATCCCCGTGCGCACACGCGCAGGCGGCACCTTGCCCGCCACGGTGCAGCTGCACTACTTCGACACCACCACGCAGAAGTGGGTCCAGGGCGGCACCGCAGCACTGAAGGGCGACGCCATCAACGGCTTCTACTACGAAGGCCAGGTGAGCCACTTCACCACCTGGACGGCCGACCTGCCCGTGGACAGTGCCGTCACCATCAGCGGCTGCGTGCAGTACGCCGACGGCACGGTGCCCGGCCTGAACGCCGTGAGCGTGGCCACCGATGGCATCGACTACAGCGGCCTGGTCACCGTGGGCACCAATGCCCAAGGCCAGTTCAGCGTGCGCATGAAGGCCGGCGGCCACGCCACCCTGGTGGCCACGGACCCGGTGACCTTCGGCCAGGTCACCGTCGACCTGAACCAGGTGACGGCCAACCAGACGCTGGGCAGCTGCCTGAAACTGCCCGCCAAGCCCACCGACCCGGAGGCCTTGTTCGACCTGCTGCGCCCCCTGTACAACGTCTTCAGCTTCGCGCTGGCGCCGGCCACGGTGGTCGATGCCTCGACCGGCGCCGCCCGCCTGCTGCCCACCACCGCCATGTGCGCAGCGGGCCTGGTCGACCAGGTCTTGCTGGATGGCCTGAGCGCCGCACCCCAGGCCCTGGTCAGCGCCGGCACCGCGCACCTGCTGGGCGTGAGCTTCCAGGCCTGCCAGGTGAAGCAGTCTGCCGTGGGGGGCGACCAGAGCGCCTACGGCACCAGCGTCTTCATGGGTGACGTGAGCGCGCAGTTCAAGTACAGCACGGGCAACACGGGCAGCACGCTGCAGGCCACCACCGACGTGAGCGGCCTGCTGGACCTGCAGTCACACCTGGGCAGCAGCGGGCGCTATGAGGTGCTGGTGAGCACCAGCGCCGATGGCCTGAGCACGCAAACCACCGTCACGCCCACCACCGGCACCACGCTGGCCAAGCTGCTCAGCGGCCGCAAGCTGAGCTTCCAGAGCGGCAGCGTCAACAAGACCGGCTCGGTCTTGCGCTTTGACAAGCTGGTGTTCACGCTGGCCGGCGCCACCTATGTGGTCGATGGCACGGTGGACAGCAGCACGGGCGGCAGCGTCGTCGTCAGCCGCGATGGCCTGACCATGGGTGGCATCGCCAGCAACCAGGTCTACGCCGTCCCCGGTCAGCGGGTGGACGCGTTCTGATCCGCGCCCGGCGCTGGCGCGCCCTCGCCCAGGTCCAGCCAGAGCTGGTCGGTGGGGCCCAGGTTCCAGTCGCCCGGGCGTTCACGCGACACGATGGCGTCGTCTTGCGCCGGGTCGGCCAGGTCCAGCAGCTGCGGCGCCAGGGCGCTGTGGGTGCGGGTGCAATGGAAGACGCGCACCAGGGGCTTGAGCAGGCTGCCGGGGCCCTGGTCCACCACCACGGCCAGGCGCTCTGACTTGAGCTTGACCAGCGAGCCCGTGGGGTAGATGCCGAGGCCCTTGACGAAGGCCTGGAAGACGGCCTGGTCAAAGTGGCCGTCGCGGGCCCACACCGCCATCTTCTGCAGGGATTCGGCCGGGTCCCAACCGGCCTTGTAGGGGCGGTTGGAGGTGATGGCGTCGTAGACGTCACAGACCGCGCCCATGCGCGCAAAGAGGCTGATCTGCTCGCCCGCCAGGCCGTGCGGGTAGCCCCGGCCGTTGACCTTCTCGTGGTGGTGCAGGCAGACGTCCAGCGACACGGGGCCCACGCCGCGCGCCTCCAGCAGCATGCTGTGGCCGGCCTCGGGGTGGCCTTTCATGATGGCGAACTCGGCGGGCGTGAGCGCACCGGGCTTGTTGAGCACCTCCAGCGGCATCAGGGCCTTGCCCAGGTCGTGCACCAGCCCGGCCAGGCCAGCCTCGCGGGTGTCGGCCTCGTTCAGGCCCAGTTGCCGGGACAGGGCCACCATCAGGGCACACACCGCCACCGAATGCATGTAGGTGTAGTCGTCGCTGGTCTTGAGGCGCGCCAGGCTGATGATGGCGCCGGGGTTGCGCGCCACCGACGAGGTGATGTCCTGCACCAGGGGCAGGCAGTGCTGGGTGTCCACGGCCTTGCCCATGCGCACGTCGTTGAACATGGACTTCATCGCGGCACGGGACTGCGCCACGATTTCATGTGCGCGGCTCAGTTCGGACTGCAGGCTGCCGGGTGGGGCCGCCGGGTTCACGGGCGTGTGGGCTTCGGGCAGCAGCCCGGGTGCGGCCTCACCGCCCTCCCCATCGGCATCGGCATCGGCCCCCGGCGCGGGTGTGCTCACCTCGATGTCGTCCATCACCTGCAGCTCGGGCTCGACGTCCAGGCCCTTGCTGGTGTCGATGACGACCGCCTTCACCCCGCGCAGCTGCTGCAGCTGGCGCGCGTTGTCGATGCGGAATGCGCTGCGCCAGAAGGGGTGCTCCAGCCAGGAGCCACACACCTCCTGCACGTGCATGCCGATGCGCAGCTGCGAAACAGGGATCTTCTTGAGCATGGTCGGGTGCCCGCCGCAGAGACGGCGAGGGGCCCGTCCATGGTAGGCGGCGCACCTGGCGCCGGGTCCGCAGAAAAGCACCGGGGCCGTGACCCTTTGCGCAGGGCTGCGCTGGCGCTGCCGCTCGGCGGCTCAGGGCAAGTGCCAGGCGACGCAGAAGTTGTTGGCCGGCATGGTGTGGCGGGCCAGCGGCACCAGGCCGGCGGTGCGGGCCAGGGCGTCGACCTCACCCAGGTCGCGCACGGCAAAGCGCGGGTCCACCTGGGCCAGCCAGCCGTCGAACTGCACATTGCTGTCGCTGGTGTGCTGGCCATCGATGCGAAAGGGCCCGTAGGCCAGGAACAGGGCGCCCGGCGCCAGCACCTGCGGCAGGTGGGCAAACAGGGCCTGCACCGCCGGCCAGGGCATGTAGTGCAGGGTGTTGGCGGTGAAGACGGCGTCGAAGGTCTGGCCGGCCACCGGCCAGTCGGGTTGGGTCACGTCCAGCGCCAGGGGCGGCGGGGTGTTGGGCAAGGCGGCATCGGCCAGCCACAGGGGGATGGCGCCGGTCTGCCCGGGGCGCTCGCTGGTCTGCCAGCTCAGGTGCGGCATCTCACCTGCGAAATGCACCGCGTGCTGGCCGGTGCCGCTGCCCAGCTCCAGCACGCGCTGGCGGCCGGCCAGCAAAGGCTTCAAGACCGCGAGAATGGGCTCGCGGTTGCGGTCGCAGGCGGGGGCGTGGGGTTTGGCGGGCATGGTGTGGGCTGGGTGCAAGAACAGCTGCTGTGCACGCATCGTCCCACACCCGTGCCCACGGGCGCCCTTACACCCACGGATACACCCTCAGGGTCAGGCAGGTACCCAGCTGCTGGTGATCTGCTTGCCCACGGTGCCCGCAGACAGGCTGGCCGACAGGTCGCTGCCCGACATCGCCTGGCTGGTGAAGCCCGCCATGGCCGACACCAGGCCGCCGAGCTTGCTCAGGTTCAGCGTCTTGTTGTCGCCCAGGGCGGTGATTTTTTCGACCTGGTTGGCGCTGCCCAGGTACCAGTCCTGGATGGTGACCTTGTCGGTGGTGCCGATGATCGCGATGTTCAGGTTGTTGCCCGAACGCGTGAACCACAGCTGGCTGGACTTGGCGTTGGCGATCTTCAGGGCATCGCTGTTGAACCAGGTGCTGTCCTTGTCGACGAGGGTGTCCTGCCCGTCGCCACGGGCGAAGAGGTAGGTGTCGTTGCCCTTGTCGCCCACCAGCAGGTCGTTGCCCAGGCCACCGGTGAGGGTGTCATTGCCCAAGCCACCGTTCAGGCTGTCGTTGCCTGCACCGCCGCTCAGGTTGTCGTTGCCGGCCAGGCCGTTGAGGGTGTCGTTGCCCGCCTTGCCGGCCAGCACGTCGGCGCCGGCCGTGCCATTGAGCGTCAGGTTGGGCGGGACGATGGGCTTGCTGGCCTCGGTCATCACGTCCTTCCAGGCCATGGTGTTGCCGTCGGCAAACTGCAGCATCAGGCCCGTGAGGGTGCTGGCGTGGTCCAGCAGCACGCTGTCGCCGTTGCCCGTGCCCAGCAAGACGGTGTCGGCACCTTGGTCGCCCAGGTGGCCGATCGTCAGCTGGCTGCGCAAGGTGCCGTTGAGCACCAGGGCGTCCTGGGCATCGGCGTGGATCACGTCCTGGCCATCGCCTGCGGCCAGGATGTAGGCGTCGGCACCGGCACCGCCGCTCATCGTGTCGTTGCCTGCGCCACCCCACAATTGGTCGTCGCCGCCCAGGCCAGACAGCACGTCGTTGCCGCCCAGGCCCCAGACCATGTCGGCACCGGCGTCGCCAGAGAGGGTCTCGGCGGCGTCTGTGCCGAACAGGTGGAGCTCGTGTTGGCGCGCCGCGTTGACCATGTCCTGCAGCTGGAAGGTGGCCCCGTCGGTGGTGGTCACCGTGGCGCCCAGTGCCTGGTCCACATGCTCGATGCGGATGCCACCGTTGTCCAGGTACAGGGACGTGCCGCTGGCGCGGACGTCCAGGAAGTTCTGCCAGGCGCCAGCTGCATCGGCGTTGAGCAGCTGATCCCGCGTCTTGAACTCGAAGCGGAAGCTGTCGAGGTTGTCGGCACGGATCACGTCGACCGCACCGGGCAAAGGCTTGACGGTGCCCATCACGAAGAACAAGTCGGCGCCTGCGCCGCCGTCCAGGGTGTCGCCCGCGCGCGAGGCCCGCAAGGTGTCGTTGCCTGCGCCGCCCAGCAGGGTGTTGTGGACGTAGCCACCGCCTTCGATGACGTCATCACCGCCATCGCCGTAAATGGTGTCGTTGCCACCACCGCCATCGATGGTGTCGTTGCCATCGCCGCCATGGACGAGCACGCCACCCCTGTAGCCCTGCATGAAGTCAGCGCCCTGGAAGCCGTTGAGCACGCCCACCGTGTCGCGCTGGCTGCGGCGGAACAGGTCGTCCACCGTGAGCACGTCGCCGTTGCGGTTCTGGATGGTGGCGCCGTTCAGGGTGCTGAAGTCCTCGATGTAGGCCGTCTGCGAGTTCTGGACCGTGTCACCGAAGGAATAAATCGACACCGACTTGCCGTTGTTGTCGAAGGTCGCCACCACCTTGTTCAGGTCGACCGCCCCATTGAAGACGAGGGTGTCCTGGCCGTCGGCCACCAGCGTGTCGCGCTCGTAGTTCGAAACGTCGCCCGCGACGTTGAGCACGAACACGTCCTTGCCGGCCCCACCGACCAGGGTGTCGTTGCCGGCCCCGCCGGTGAGGTAATCGTCGCCATCACCACCGAGCAAGAGGTCGTCGCCACCGTCGCCGCTGAGGTCGTCGTCGCCGGCCAGGCCTTCCAGCGTGTCATTGCCAGCCAGGCCGGACAGGTTGTCCGCGCCCACATCGCCCAGCAGGCGCTCACCCACATCAGAGCCGATGGCATAGAAGCCCTGGCTGCGAACGCGCTGCAGCAGCGTGTCAAAGCTGAGCTGGCTGCCGTCGCCGCCGCCCACCAGGGTGGCGCCGGACATGAGCTCGGCATGGTGGAACACGGCCGCAATGGGTGAATGCAAGGTGAGGACGGCTTCGCCGGGCAGGTAGGCCAGTTCGGCACGCCCCACGACATCGTCCTGCCAACCCTGGGTGGCTGCTTCAAAGACGATGGTGTCCTGGCCATCGGCATGCACCTCGTAGCGACCAGGGCCGGCGGCGGTCCTCCGCAGCTCGATCCGGTCTGCGCCCTCGCCACCGATCAGCACATCGCCCAAGGCCTGGCCGGTCAAGGTGTCGTTGCCCGCACCCCCATCGAGGCGATCGATGGCATCGAAGCTGGCCATCAGCACGTCGTCGCCATCGCCACCGAACTGGACATCGGCGCCGGAGTCGCCCAACAGGGTGTCGTTGCCTGCCCCGCCGTACAAGGTGTCCTGGCCCTGGCCACCGCTCATGAGGTCGTTGCCGGCGCCGCCGTACAGCTGATCGCTGCCCTCGTTGCCGCTGAGGGTGTCGTTGCCGTCCTTGCCCAGCAGGGTGTCGGCCGCCGCCGTGCCCGTCAGGACGAGGTTGGCAGGGGCGTTGGCGATGCGGGCCTGGATGTCCGCCCAGGTCAGGCTGGTGTCGTTGAACACCAGGGTGATGCCATCGAGGGTGCTGAACTTGTCCAGCACGAAGCTGACGCTGGCGCTGCCGTTGGCCTGCTTGAGGTTGAACTGCACGGTGTCCGCGGCGCCCAGCGTGCCCAAGGTCAGGTCCTGGCTGCTGTAGTCGTTCAGGTAGAAGTAGTCCTGGCCGTCGGCATGGATCTGCTTCTCGCCGGCGGCCTGATAGAAGTTGAACCAGTCGGCGCCCTCGCCACCGGTGACGGTGTCGCGGCCTTGGCCCACGTACAACTCGTCGTTGCCCGCACCGCCGTCCATGAGGTCATCGCCCTCCTGGCCAAACAGCACATCGTGGTCGGCGCCGCCCAACAAGGTGTCGTTGCCCGCGCCGCCCAGCAGCCCGTCCGTGCCCTCCCCGCCGTCGAGCAGGTCGGCACCGTCGCCGCCATCCAGTTGGTCGTCGCCCAGGCCGCCCGTGAGCTGGTCGTCACCGGCCAGGCCTTGCATGTAGTCGCGGTTGAAGCTGCCCACCAGCACGTCGTTGCCGGCGCCGCCGTCGGTGTAGGAATAGGACGCGCTCAACAACTCGTCGATGCTGCGCGTTTGCTTGCCGGACACCAGGGTGAGGCCCCTGGCCTCCAGGGCGTTGTCGATCACGAGTTTGGCACTGGTGCCGTTGGGCAGCTTGTAGTTCACGGTCAAGGCGCCGTTGGACAAGGTGCTCCAGAGCAAGTCGAGGTTGACGGCGTCCGAGCCATCGCTGTAGTACGACTGGAAGGCAATGGTGTCCTGGCCATCGGCATGGAGGGTGTCGGAGCCGCCCGCTTCGACGTCGTAGGGCCAGATCTGGTAGACGTCGGCACCCGCGCCACCGTCCATGAGGTCGTTGCCCACGCCGCCCCACAAGGTGTCGTTGCCAGCGCCACCCAGCAAGGTGTCGTTGCCGGTGTCGCCTATCAGGCTGTCGTGGCCGTCGTCGCCCGACAGCAAGTCCTGGTCGCCCCCGCCACCCAGGGTGTCGTTGCCCGCACCGCCAAGCACCGTGTCGTTGCCATAGGCCGACCAGACAAAGTCGTTGCCGTCGCCACCGCTGACCTGGTCGACGTAGTTGGTGCCGTACAGGCTGTCGTCGCCGGCGGTGCCCACGAGCGTCTTGTCCATCGTGCGCAGCAGGTCGCCCAGGCGCACCTGCGTCTGCCCGCCCAGGGACAACACCACGTCGTCCACGTTGTTGGGCTGCTGAAACACCAGGCGGCCGGCCAGCGTGGGGTTGGTCTGCCAGTCCTTGTGGTGGACCGTCAGCAGGCCATCGATGAACTCGACGCGGAGGTCGGCGGCGCTGTTGATGCCACCGATCTCGATGACGTCGCTGTTGTCGACCCGCAAGGTGACCACGCGCGAGCCCAGCACATTGGTGCGGATGGTGTCGTTGCCCGATGCGGAAAAGCCGCTGACCGCGCTGGCGTCGATCAGGTCATTGCCTTGCGTGGACACGAACAGGTCGTCGCCCCCATAGCCCACCAGCGTGTCGTCCCCGGCACCGCCGTCCAGCGTGTCGCTGGAGAGGCCCCCGCCCAGGAAGTCGTTGCCATCGAGCCCCTGGAGCTCGGCCCCGGAAGAATAGGCGTTGAGTGTGTCGGCGCCGTTGGTGCCCGTGATCGTGGTCATGTCCGCTCCCTGTTGAAGAGGGAGGCGCACGTCTGGCGCAGGTTTGCACCCAAGCACCCCTCCCCGATTACTTATTTATGGGAGCAGTATCCAACAGCAGAGGCCAACCCAGTTCAAGTGTGAACCCTGAAAAAAAACGCGCACCCGAAGGTGCGCGCCGTTCAAACCGAAGCAGCTTGCGCTGGCTGGGCTTATTTCAGGCCAGCGGCATCGCGCAGCAACGCAGCCTTGTCGGTGCGCTCCCACGTGAACTCCGGCTCTTCGCGGCCGAAGTGGCCGTAGGCCGCCGTCTTGGCGTAGATGGGGCGCAGCAAATCGAGCATCTGGATGATGCCCTTGGGGCGCAGGTCGAAGTGCTCGGCCACCAGTTGCGACAGCTTCTCGTCAGAGATGACGCCCGTGCCTTCGGTGTAGACCGTGATGTTCATGGGCTTGGCCACGCCGATGGCGTAGGCCACCTGCACCTGGCACTGCTTGGCCAGGCCGGCGGCGACGATGTTCTTGGCCACGTAGCGGGCGGCGTAAGCGGCCGAGCGGTCCACCTTGGACGGGTCTTTGCCCGAGAAGGCGCCACCACCGTGGGGGCAGGCACCGCCGTAGGTGTCAACGATGATCTTGCGGCCGGTCAGGCCACAGTCGCCTTGCGGGCCACCGATCACGAAACGGCCGGTGGGGTTCACCAGGTAGCGCGTGTTCTGCAGCATTTCCTTGGGCAGCACGGGCTTGATCAGCTCTTCGATGATGGCTTCATTGAACGAAGCCTTCATCTTGGTTTGCGTCTCGCTTTGGTCCGGGTCGTGCTGGGTGGACAGCACCACGGTGTCGATGCTGTGGGGCTTGCCGTCCACGAAGCGCATCGTGACCTGGCTCTTGGCATCCGGGCGCAGGAAGGGCAGACGGCCGTCCTTGCGCAGCTGGGCCTGGCGTTCGACCAGGCGGTGGGCGTAATAGATGGGCGCGGGCATCAGCTCGGGCGTCTCATTACAGGCGTAGCCAAACATCAGGCCCTGGTCGCCAGCGCCGAGGTTCAGGTAGTCGTCGGCGGCGCGGTCCACGCCCTGGGCGATGTCGTTGGACTGCTTGTCGTAAGCGACCAGCACGGCGCAACCCTTGTAGTCGATGCCGTACTCGGTGTTGTCGTAGCCGATGCGCTTGATGGTGTCGCGCGCCACCTGGATGTAGTCGACGTTGGCCTGGGTGGTGATTTCACCGGCCAGCACCACGAGACCCGTGTTGCACAGGGTCTCGGCGGCCACGCGCGACAGCGGATCTTGCTGGAAGATGGCGTCGAGGATGGCGTCGGAGATCTGGTCGGCGACCTTGTCGGGGTGGCCTTCAGAGACGGATTCGGATGTGAAGAGGAAGTCGTTCGACACGCTGTGTGCTCCAGAAAAATTGACAAATGAGGCCTCGGCTCGCCGGGGCTGTGAGTCAACACTCTGGGCAGCGGCGAACGCTTTAGCGGTATTTGTGAATCGCCCCGCAAGTTGTCCTGTTAACTCGGCGATGGCGAAAGTGTAGTGGAAACGCGCCTCACCCCAAGACTGCAAACTGCACCCGTTTGGCAGGACATTCCCCAGCCTGATGGCCAGGACGCAGGCCCGGTGAGTCCTGGCGATAGGATGCAGGCATGACCTTGTTCGACCACGTGCCCGCCCTCACCGACCTGTCCCGCTACTGGTCCGCCGACCACCTGGGTGCCAATGTCTTCATCGGCATGAACCTGCTGGGCGCCCTGGTGCTGGGCCTGCTGGTGGGCTACGAGCGCACCTTCCGCGGCCGCGCCGCCGGCATGCGCACCTACGGGCTGGTGTGCATGACCTCGGCGGGGCTCACCGTCCTGGCGGGGCTACCGAGCTACTGGTACGGCGGCCACACCGGCCTGGTCGGTGGCGACCCGACCCGGGTCATCCAGGGCATCGTGACCGGCATCGGCTTCCTGGGGGCCGGGGTGATCATGCGCGACAGCTTCCACGTGTCGGGCCTGTCCACGGCCGCGTCCATCTGGACGTCGTCGGCCATCGGTGTGCTGGTGGGCGTGGGCTTTTACGGTGCGGCCATCCTGCTGGCGGTGGTCTGCACCCTGTCCATGGAATGGGTGCGGCGGCTGGAGCGCTGGTTGCCGGTGCACACGGCCATGGCGGTGACGCTGAACTTCTCGGGCGGGCCCTGCCCCAGCGGCACGCAGGTGGCGCAGTGGATGCTGGAGCGCGGCTTCGAGCTGATGCCCGACTCCCTGATCATCAGCGTCCAGGGCCAGCAGGCCGAGTGGCGCTTCAACGCCAGCGCCGTGCAGCTGCTGTCCCAACCCTCGACGGCCGGGCTGGCCGAGCAGCTCGGCGGCCTGCCCGGCCTGAGCAGCTTTTCGGTGGCACCGCACAAGAGCTGATCCGGCTGGCCGTACGCCGCTGGCGGGCGCCGTTCGGGTTTCCGAACCCGCCGCCTGGGTGGCCGGGCCGGCATCCTTGCAAATCAAGGACTTACGCAAAGCCGCGTGCAGGCTGCACACTGGCACGGCACCTGCGATAGGCATGGCAGGACTGCCCACCACCAGAACCCGCAAGGACCCCACATGACCTCCAAGCTGATCCGCCCCGCCGTGTTGAGCCTGCTGCTGGCCGCCGCGGCCCTGCCGGCCTCGGCCCAGACCCCGGCCTCACCCACGCTGCAGAAGATCGCCGAGACCGGCTCGATCAGCCTGGGCCACCGCGAATCCTCCATCCCGTTTTCCTACTACGACGACAAGCAGCAGGTGGTGGGCTACTCGCAGGAGCTGATGCTCAAGGCGGTCGAGGCCATCAAGGCCGCGGTGAAGAAGCCAGTGGCCATCAAGCTGGTGCCGGTGACCTCGCAAAACCGCATCCCCCTGGTGCTCAACGGCAGCGTCGATCTGGAATGCGGCTCCACCACCAACAACATCGAACGCGCCCGGCAGGTGGATTTCTCGACCAACATCTTCGTGGTGGGCACGCGCCTGATGACGAAGAAGGACTCGGGCGTCAAGGACTTCGCCGACCTGCAAGGCAAGAACGTGGTGGTGACGGCCGGCACGACGTCGGAGCGCCTGCTGCGCAAGTTCAACGAAGAGCGCAAGGCCGGCATGAGCATCATCTCGGCCAAGGACCATGGCGAGAGCTTCCTGACGCTGGAGACCGGCCGCGCCGTGGCCTTCATGATGGACGACGCCCTGCTCTACGGCGAGAAGGCCAAGGCCCGCAAGCCCGACGACTGGGTGATCGTGGGCAAGCCCATGTCTGAAGAGGCCTACGGCTGCATGATGCGCAAGGGCGACCCGGCCTTCAAGAAGATCGTCGATGCGGCCATCGCCAAGGCCATGACCTCGGGCGAGGCCGCGAAGATCTACGCCAGGTGGTTCCAGACCGCCATCCCGCCCAAAGGCCTGAACCTGAACTGGCCCATGTCCGACGAGGTGCAGGCCCTGTTCAAGGCGCCCACCGACAAGCCTTTCGAATGAGTTGCTGAACCGTGAAGCGGCCCGCACAGAGGCCGTGACCAGCACCGCCCCCCGCTGAACCCCTGAAACCCCAGCCCCTTGTGACTGGCGCCACGAGCGCCCAGTCCGGGCCGCTGCATTGCCTCAACCCCAACCGGAGTGACGACATGAACACCCTGCTTTCCCGCCTGCTGAGCACCCTGGGCATGGCCCTGGCGATCGGCTTGTTGCCTTCGCATGCCGCGATGGCCCAAACCATCAACCCCACCACCCCCACACAGAAGGCCAAGGTGGTCATCCTGGCCACCGGCGGCACCATCGCCGGGGCCGGCGCCTCGGCCGCCAACAGCGCCACCTACCAGGCCGCCAAGGTGCCGGTGGACAAGCTGCTGGCCTCGGTGCCCGAGCTGTCCAACCTGGCCGATGTGCGCGGCGAGCAGGTCTTCCAGATCGCGTCTGAGAGCTTCACCAACGAGCACCTCATCAAGCTGGCCAAGCGCGTCTCTGCGTTGGCCAAGCAAGCCGATGTGGACGGCATCGTGGTCACCCACGGCACCGACACCCTGGAAGAAACCGC
>CANBQJ010000032.1 GCA_947371645.1 Burkholderiales bacterium
GCCGGTTTCTTCGGCCATGGGGATGAAGTCCGAGGGTGGCACCAGGCGGCCACCGTGTTCCCAGCGCAGCAGCGCCTCGACCCCGGTGATGCGGCCGCTCTGGCAGTCAAACTGGGGCTGGTAGTGCAGCCGCAGCTCATCGCGCTCCAGCGCCTTGTACAGGTCGTTTTCCAGCACCAGGGTCTCGGCCGTGGGCGTGGTCATGCTTTCGCTGTAGACCTGCACGCGGTTGCGGCCATTGCTCTTGGCCTGGTACATGGCCAGGTCGGCATGGCGCATCAAGGTGATGCTGTCGCGGCCGTGCTCGGGGTAGATGGCCACCCCGATGCTGGGCGTGACGCGCAGCTCGTGCTGATCGATGCGCAAAGGGTCAGCAAAGAGCTGAAGCACCTTGGCGGCCACGTGCTCCACGTCTTCGGCGGCAGTGATCTGCGGAAGCAACACCACGAACTCGTCGCCACCCAGGCGGGCCACGATGTCTGAGGTGCGCATGGTGCGGCGCAGGCGGTGCGCCACCTCCACCAGCACCAGGTCGCCCACCTGGTGGCCCAGGCCGTCGTTGATTTTCTTGAAGCGGTCGATGTCCAGGAACATCAGCGCCATGGGGTGGCCCTGACGCTCGGCCAGCGCCATGCAGTGCTTGAGCTGCTCTTGCAGCATGTTGCGGTTGGGCAGCGAGGTCAGCGCATCGTGCTGGGCCATGTGCTGCAACTGGTGCTCGGCCTCTCGGCGCGAGGTCACGTCGTAGGCCATGGTCAGGTAGCCGGTGAGCAGGCCCTGCTCGTCGCGCAGCTCGGTCACCGTGATCTCGGTGACGATGAAGCTGCCGTCCGAGCGGCGCAAGGTCCACTCGCTGGGCACGCCGGGGGATTCTGCCGCCAGGTGCTGCAGCACATTGAGTTCGCGCACCGGCTCGTTCAAGCGCAGGGCCAGCAGGCGTGCGCGGTCGGCGACCATCTCGGGGTCGAAGAAGCGCTGGGTGCTGCTGCGGCCCACCAGCTCGCGCGACTTGAAGCCCACCAGCTTCTCGCCGGCCGGGTTCACCGTCTGGATGATGCCCTGGGCATTGAGCACGAAGATGGCATACGGCGCGTTGTGCACGATGACACGGCGCATCTCGTCGACTTCGTCCAGCTGGCGGCGGGCTTCCTGCGCTGCGCGGCTGGCCTGGTCCTGGGTGCTGAGGTCGCGGGTGAGCGCCAGGTGGCGGGGCGGTTGCGTGCCGGGCAGCAGCACCACGCTGAGCTCCAGCGGGAAGTGCTCGCCATCGGGCCAGTGGCCGGTGATGCGCTGGCCGCAACCGTCCACTTCCACGCCCATGCGTGCCAGGGCATCGGGCAGGTGCAGCGCGGCGTTGGCCTGGCCGTCACCCACCAGGGTGCTGATGTGGCGCCCCATCAGCAGGGATTCATCGTCCTGGAAGATGTGGGCCGCCGCACGGTTGGCGCTGAGCACCACGCCATCGTTGCCAAAGGTGAGCACGCCATCGGCCGTGTGGGCCAGCACGCTGCGCAGCAGGCGCTGGGCGTCCTGCTTTTCCTGCAGCAACTCGCCGCCGGCTTTCCAGGCCTGGTGCCAGCGGCGGGCGGCGTCCATCAGCGCCCAGGTGATGGCCAGCGTGGCGGTGAGCCCGCCCAGGCCGCACAAGAGCGGCAAAGGGCGCCAGTAGCTGGACTGCAGCAGGCTGGGGTCGGCCACGGCGAAGGCCAGCGGCGCATCGATCGGGGGTGCGCTGCCGACCCACCACCAGGCTGCCGCGCTCAGGCCCGCACCGGTGAGGCACACGGAGCGGGCGAACCAGCGAAGGGCCTGGGTGGGGTCAGGTGGAGGAGAGGAGGGCGTCCGCATCCAGCAGGTCCAATACAACAAGGGCCCGACGTGAATCGGGTGCCCTCGTGGTATCGGCGTGCCGTAGGGCGCCTTGAGGTGTGCCCCCTCAGCTGAGGGGGTTGCCGGGCCCTGCGGGCGGGCCGTGTGTGCGCTGTGTCACGCCTGGCGGCTCATGGCCATCAGCCGGGCCACGCGCTCTTCGGTGGGCGGGTGGGTGGCAAAGAGGCTGCGCAGGCCACCGCCCGACAGCGGGTTCATGATCATCATCTGCGCGGTCTCGGGGTGGGCCTCGGCCGCTTCCAGCGGGATGCCCTGCGCGTAGCGGTGGATCTTTTCCAGCGCGCTGGCCAGGGCCTGCGGGTCGCCAGAGATTTCGGCGCCACCGCGGTCGGCTTCGAACTCGCGGGCACGGCTGATGGCCATCTGGATCAGGCTGGCCGCCAGCGGCGCCAGGATGGCCACGGCGATGCCGGCCAGCGGGTTGGTGGGGCGGCCGTTCTCGTCTCGCCCACCAAAAAAAGCGGCGAAGTTGGCCAGCATGGAGATGGCGCCGGCCATCGTGGCGCTCACCGTGCTGATGAGGATGTCGCGGTGCTTGACGTGGGCCAGCTCATGCGCCATCACGCCACGCAATTCGCGGTCGCTCAGCACGTTGAGGATGCCGGTGGTGGCGGCCACGGCGGCGTGCGCGGGGTCGCGGCCGGTGGCAAACGCGTTGGGCGCGCTTTCGTTGATCAGGTAGACGCGGGGCATGGGCAGCTGGGCGCGCTGGGCCAGCTCCTGCACCATGGCGTAGTAGCGCGGCGCGCTGGTCGCGTCCACCTCGCGGGCGTTGTACATCTTCAGCACCATCTGGTCCGAGAACCAGTAGCTGTAGAAGTTCATGCCCACCGCCACGAGCAGGGCGACCATCATGCCGGTGCGGCCACCGATCATGCCGCCAATGGCCATGAAGAGGGCGGTGATCGCCGCCATGAGGATGGCGGTCTTCATCAGGTTGAACATGGTGGCGGGCCTCCTGCCCACGAAGGTGTTGGGATCGGTTAGATCAGGGTGAATGCCATCGGTTCAAGTGAAGTGGCCGCTGTTTGCACAACTTCACCACACCAGCTGGCCTCAGGCCACGCGCCCGGCCAGCGGGCCTGCGCGCAGGAAGTCGCCCGCGCCCACGCGCTTGCCGCCCGGCCTTTGCAGGGTGTGCAGGGCCAGGGCCTGTTCGCCACAGGCCACCACCAGGGTGTCGCCTTGTGCATGCAGCACCTCGCCTGGCTGGCCTGTGGCCTGCACCACGCTGGCGGCCCACAGCTTGATGGTTTCTTCGCCCTTGGCCGTGGCCTGCCTGAAGGTGGCGCCGGGGAAGGGGTCGAAGGCGCGCACGCGCCGGGCAATCCGGGCGGCCGGCAGGGCCCAGTCGATGGCGGCTTCAGCCTTGTCGATCTTGTGAGCGTAGTTCACGCCTTCGGCGGGCTGCGGCACCGGCAGCAGGCGGCCGGCGAAGGCCGCGTCCAGGGCCTGCACGATCAGGTGGCCACCCATGGCCGCCAGGCGGTCATGCAGCACGGCGGTGGTGTCTGTGCTGCCGATGGGGGTGCGGCCCACGGTGAGCATGTCGCCGGTGTCCAGCCCGGCGTCCATCTGCATGATCGTGATGCCGGTCTCTGCATCGCCGGCCTCGATGGCGCGGTGGATGGGCGCGGCACCCCGCCAGCGTGGCAGCAGCGAGCCGTGGATGTTGAGGCAGCCCAGGCGAGGCAAGGTCAGCGTCCACTGCGGCAGGATCAGGCCGTAGGCGGCCACCACCATCACGTCGGGGGCGGCGGCCTGCAGCGCGGCTTGTGCGGCGGCGGCTTCGGTCGGGTACTTGCCGTCCAGCTTCAGGCTGGTGGGTTGCGCCACGGCCAGGCCATGCGCCAGCGCCACCAGCTTGACGGCCGAGGCCTGCAGCTTCATGCCGCGCCCGGCTGGCCGGTCCGGCTGGGTGAGCACGAGGGGCACGTGGAAGCCGGCGTCCAGGATGGCCTCCAGCGCGACGGCGGCAAATTCAGGGGTGCCGGCAAAGGCCACCTTCAGCCCGGCGCGGGCGGTGGGGGTGTTCATGGGCTGCGGGGGGGAGGCTGGATGCGGGTTCAGTCGGCTTCCTGTTCTTCGCGCGTGCGCTTGACCATCTTGGTCTTGATGCGGTTGCGCTTGAGCGGCGAGAGGTACTCCACGAAGACCTTGCCCAGCAGGTGGTCCAGCTCGTGCTGCACGCACACGGCCAGCAACTCTTCACCCTCGAACTCATGGGGCTGGCCGTCGCGGCCCAGTGCGCGCACCTTCACGCGGGCGTGGCGGTCGACCTTGTCGTAGATGGTGGGCACAGACAGGCAGCCTTCTTCCCACACGATCATCTCTTCGCTGGCCTCGGTGATTTCGGGGTTGATCAGCACAAGCGGCTGGTTGCGCTCTTCGCTGGTGTCGATCACGACCACGCGCAGGTGCACGTCCACCTGGGTGGCTGCCAGGCCCACACCCTTGGCCTCGTACATGGTGTCCAGCATGTCGTCCACCAGCTGGCGGATGTCTTCGTTGACCTCGGCAACGGGCTTGGCCACCTTGTGCAGGCGGGGGTCGGGGTAGCAGAGGATGGGCAGCAGGGCCATGGCAGCGTGGTTCAGACGGCAAAGGGGACGAAAGGGCTGAGGCGATGGCTCAGGCGCGGGCTCGGGCGGATTCAGCCCACATTGTGGGTGGTGCGCAACGGCAAGGGGCGTACAGGGGCGCCGCCCCTCGGTAACACCCGGCAATTCTCGTTGCGAGCGCGCCAGATTTGCGGGCAGAATCGACCGATCATTGACCAGATTTTGCCGCTTCCTTGAAGCCCTGACACGGGGAATGTCCTTCAGGCGGTGAACGGAGACCGTATTCATGATCCAGCGACCGCTGATCTCCTCGGCGATGGCCGGTGCCGTTTCGCATCACGACGGTGCCCCGCGCCGGGTGGTTGCCACCCCCGCCGTTCTTCTGGGCCTGGCCCTGGCTGCGGGAGTGTCGCTGGCGCAGGCCGCCACCTTCCCCAACCTGCCCATCAGCCCGCAGCAAAAGGCCACGGCGCAGCAGGTGGCCCAGGCCGGCGTGCCGCTGTCCGAGCTCTCGCCCAGCGCGCCCGACTCCTACACCGTCAAGCGTGGCGATACCCTGTGGGGCATCTCCAGGTTGTTCCTGAAGTCACCCTGGCGCTGGCCGGAGCTGTGGGGCATGAACCTGCAGGAGATCCGCAACCCGCACCTGATCTTCCCCGGCCAGATCCTGTATCTGGACAAGAGCGATGGCCGTGCCCGCCTGCGCGTGGGCGAAGCCGTCGACCAGCTGGGCCCGGATGGCAAGCTGCACCCGCGCATCCGCTCGGGCGCGCTGGACGATGCCATCAGCTCGGTGGACGTGCGCGTGCTGGAGCCTTTCTTCAACGAGGCCGTGATCGTCGACAAGGCCGAAGAGCTGGAACTGGCACCCCGTGTGGTGGCCACGCAGGAGGGCCGCGTGGTCCTGTCGCGCGGTGAAACCGCTTATGTGCGTGGCGACCTGGGTGCGCGGCGTGAGTTCCGCCTGTTCCGCCAGCCCATGCCCCTGAAAGACCCGACGACGGGCGAGGTGCTGGGCTATGAAGGCCAGTATGTGGGCACCGCGGCCCTGGTGCGCGAAGGCATCGAGCCGGCAGCAGGTTCGTCTGCGCAGCCTGTGCCTGCCACCATCACCCTGACCAGCCTGCGCCAGGAAGCCGCCGCTGGCGACCGCCTGTCACCCGTGCCGGCCCGCGACTTCACGAACATGGTGCCGCATGCGCCCACGTCGGCGCTGGCTGGGCAGATCGTGTCGATTTATGGCGAAAGCCTGGCCGCTGGCCAGAACCAGATCGTGTCGATCAACCGCGGGGCCAAGGACGGTGTCGAGCGGGGCCATGTGCTGGCCTTGTGGCGTGACGGCAATGTGGTCAGAGACCTGAGCACCGAAGAGCGTGAGCGCATCAAGCTGCCTGACGAGCGCCATGGCCTGCTCTTCGTGTTCCGTGTGTTCGATCGCATGGCCTACGCCCTGATCCTCACGGTGCAGGAGCCGGTCAAGCCTGGAGACCGCTTCACGCAGCCCTGATCGTTCACGGGTGAACGGCATCCCTCCTGCGGGTGGGGTGCCTTCGAAAACAAGGCAGCGTGGTGCAACATCCGCGCTGCCTTTTTTCATGGGTGTCCGCGCCCTGATCCACCCCAACAAAACCGAGGAGCGCCATGTCCACCACCCTGGACCGGGCCGAACTGCAGGCCTGGTTGCGCCTGCTGCTGACCCCCAAGCTGGGCCCTTTGCAGGCCCGCCGCCTGCTGGCTGCGATGGGCAGCCCGCAAGCAATCTGGGCGGCGTCGCCCCGCCAGTGGGGCGCCGTGCTGGGCCTGGCCGATGCCAGTGCCTGGGCCCAGGAGCCTGATGGCCTGGCCGCGCAGGTGGACGCCACGCTGCAATGGGCCGAGCTGGGCGACCACCACCTGCTCAGCCTGGCCGACCCGCGTTACCCCGCCCCCTTGCTGGACGCCGCCGACCCGCCCCTGCTGCTGTTCGCACAGGGTGACCTGCGCACCCTGGACGCCCCGGCCGTGGCCATTGTGGGCAGCCGCCACGCCACGCCCCAGGGGGCGGACAACGCCAGGGCCTTTGCCCAGGCCCTGGCCGAAGCCGGGGTGATGGTGGTCTCCGGCCTGGCCCGGGGCATCGACGCGGCCGCGCACGAAGGCGCCCTGCTGGCCGGAGAGGCCCGGTCTCAGCCCTGCACCATCGCCGTGGTGGGCACGGGGCTGGACACCGTCTACCCCAAAGGTCACACCCGGCTGGCCCAACGCATCGCGGCCCACGGCCTGGTGCTCAGCGAGTTCGCCCTGGGCGCACCGCCCCTGCCGCCGCACTTCCCGCGCCGCAACCGCATCGTGGCGGCCCTGTCGCGCGGCACCCTGGTGGTGGAGGCAGCGCTGCAGTCGGGCTCCTTGATCACGGCGCGGCTGGCGGCCGAGATGGGCCGCGAGGTGCTCGCCATCCCCGGCTCCATCCATGCGCCGCAGGCGCGCGGTTGCCATGCGCTGATCAAGCAGGGCGCCAAGCTGGTCGAAACGGCCCAGGACGTGCTGGAGGAACTGGGCGACCTGGGCCCGGCGGTCAATTCGCTCGCGGCAGGCCACCGGGCCAGCGCTGCGGTCGACGACGCGGCCGATGGCGTGGCCCATGATGCAGATCAAGAAGCCGACCCCATCTTGCGTGCCATGGGCTTTGACCCGGTCACCCAGGAGGCGCTGTCGGCGCGCACCGGCTGGGGCCCGGCCGAGCTGGGCGCCCACCTGCTCACGCTGGAGCTGATGGGCCAGGTGGCCCGCCTGCCCGGCGCCTTGTTCCAGCGGCTGGGCCGGGCATGAGCCTGTCGCCTGCGCGCCGCCCCTGGCCTTGGTACAAAATTGTCCCTGATGTCCGACCCCACCCTGCCTCCCGCCATCCCCAGCGCCTTCTCTGCCTCAGGCGCCGCCTCCCCCCCGCCTGAGGCCCTGCCCCCTGGCGCCACCTTGATGCGCCATCTGGGGCGGGTCGACTACCTGCCCACCTACCAGGCCATGCAGGACCTGACCACCGCCCGTGGCCCCGACACGCCTGACGAGGTCTGGTTGTGCGAGCACCCGCCCACCTTCACGCAAGGCCTGGCGGGCAAGGCGGAGCACCTGCTGCTCAACCCACCCGGGCCCGATCACATCCCCGTGGTGCAGGCCAACCGCGGTGGCCAGGTGACTTACCACGGGCCAGGTCAGGTGGTGGCCTACCCGCTGCTGGACCTGCAGCGCCGGGGCTACTTCGTCAAAGAGTATGTGTACCGGCTGGAAGAGGCGGTGCTGCGCACGCTGGCGCACTTCGGGGTGACGGGCCACCGCGTGGCGGGCGCGCCGGGCATCTATGTGCGCACCGACGACCCTTTTGCCCACGCCGCGCTCACCACCCCCGCCGACCCCCGCGACCCGTTCAAGGGGCTGGGCAAGGTGGCCGCTTTGGGCATCAAGGTGAGCCGCCACTGTACCTACCATGGCCTGGCCTTGAACGTGGCCATGGACTTGAGCCCCTACGACCGCATCAACCCCTGTGGTTACGCCGGCCTGCGCACCGTGGACCTGGCCACGCTGGGCGTGCAGGTGGGCTGGGACGAGGCCGCCGCCGTGCTGGCCCGCCACCTGGTGAGCCAGTTGGCGCCCTGACTTTGCCGCCGGGCACCCGGGCCGGGCATGTGGCCTCCCGCAGCCCAGGGCCAGGGCCCTTCGGCTACAGTGAAGGGCTGTCGCCCCCGCGCTTTTTGATCTCCCACCGGACCGCCTCCCCATGTCCAGCGAACCCGTCAAGCCCAGCCCTGCTGAGGACGCCCCCGCCGCCTACGACCCAACTGCGAAGCAGAAGGCCCAGGCCAAGACCGCCCGCATCCCCATCAAGGTGGTGCCGGCGGGCGAGGTGCTCAAGAAGCCGGAATGGATACGCGTCAAGGCCGGTTCGCCCAGCACACGCTTCTACGAGATCAAGAACATCCTGCGCGAGCACAAGCTGCACACGGTGTGCGAAGAGGCCTCCTGCCCCAACATCGGTGAATGTTTTGGCCACGGCACGGCCACCTTCATGATCATGGGCGACAAGTGCACGCGCCGCTGCCCGTTTTGCGACGTGGGCCACGGCCGCCCCGACCCGCTGGATGTGAACGAGCCCGCCAACCTGGCCAAGACGATTGCAGCGCTCAAGCTCAAGTACGTGGTGATCACCTCGGTGGACCGCGACGACCTGCGCGATGGCGGCGCCGGCCACTTCGTCGACTGCATCCGGCAGGTGCGTGAACTGTCGCCGGCCACGCGCATCGAAATCCTGGTGCCCGACTTCCGTGGCCGCGACGAGCGCGCGCTGGAGATCTTGAAGGCCGCGCCGCCCGATGTGATGAACCACAACCTGGAAACCGCGCCCCGCCTCTACAAGGAAGCGCGCCCGGGCAGTGACTACCAGTTCAGCCTGAACCTGCTCAAGAAGTTCAAGGCCCTGCATCCTGATGTGCCCACCAAGAGCGGGATCATGGTGGGCCTGGGCGAGACCGATGAAGAAGTGTTGCAGGTGATGCGCGACATGCGCGCGCACGACATCGACATGATCACCATCGGGCAGTACCTGGCGCCTTCAGGCCACCACCTGCCGGTGCGCCGCTACGTGCACCCCGACACCTTCAAGATGTTCGAGCTGGAGGCCGTGAAGATGGGCTTCACGCACGCGGCCGTGGGCGCGCTGGTGCGCAGTTCTTACCACGCTGACCAGCAGGCGATGGGGGCCGGGGTGGCGGTGGACACGGCGCCCTGAAACCGGGCGTCGGGCGCCGCGGTCAAGGCTCGATGCGCGGCTGCCCGTTGAGTTGGTGCCGCAGCGTAGAGATGGTCAGGTAGATCGTCTTGCGCGCACGCGAAATGCCACCCAGCGGCCGGTGCTCGGCGATGCTGTGCCAGGGCGTGTACGAGCGCACCTCGCAGGCCTCTGCAGACTCGGGCGTCTGGGCCGGGATCTCGATGCGGGCCACGGGCACGAAGGGCGACTGGGCCTCTTTCCACTCGATGGTCGGGTCTTCGATGGGCATCTGAGCCGGTACGGTGCGCGTCTGCACCATGAAGTCGAAGCAGGCGGCGCCGGCAGCCAGCGTGGCCGTGAGGTTCTCGCCCAGGCGGTTGGCCGTGTCCGACGTCGAGATGAAGGTGCTGCCCGCACAAGGCTTGGCCGAGTACTTCATTTGCTCGGTGCCCAGCTTGTAGGGCGTCATGCTCCAGTAACGCTGGTCCAGGGGGTTGGTGATCTTGGTCGTGCCCGTGGCGACGATGATCGGCGCCTCATGGAAGGCGTGGGAGACCAGCCAGCCGGTCAGGCCCAAGGCGCTGGCCGTGGCCTTCTGAAAGCCCACGTAGTCCGTCGCATTGCGCACGAAAAACACCGGGTGGTTGATCATGATGAAGTCTTGCGTGCCGGCGGAAGCCTCGTCGGACAGCAGCTTGGCACCGCCCACACCCATCACCTTGACGGCCATGCCGCGGCCGTCGGCCGTGTGGTCGTCGGCCGCCGAGCCGGAGCCATTGGAGAAGCGCACCACCGCGTTGTAGGCCCGGGGCGTGGCAAACAGGCCTTGCGCCACTTTGGGGGGCAACTGGCCCAGGACGGTGAAGCGAGCCTGCACGCAGCCGTGCGCCTTGCGGTGCGCGTCGCGGAAAGCGTGGCCGTTCTTGTCAAAGCCAGCTTGCACCGAGGCCTTGATGGCGTCAGCAACGGTGGCGATGGCTGCCGTTTCGTCAGCGGGGATGATTTCGCCTTCGGCGTTGGGCACGGCCGCAGCCCCCGCGGGCAGGCTGCCACAGGCGGACAGGAGCGCAATGGCGCTCCACAAGGGCAGTTTCTGAAGGTGGGGTGTCATGTGGGGTTCCTTGCGAAGTCCGGCGGACTATGACCCGGATCAAGCTGGCACCGCAGAGGGCATTCCCTGTGAAATGAAACCAAGGTCATTCCGGCGTCGGCCTTCAGAGCTGCTGAATTGGGACGAAATGAAAGGCGTGGGCGCGCACACGGGGTGCGCGGCGCGTTCCGAACTTGTCCGAATGAGGTTACACATGCTCACCTTCAGCAACCTGCGCGTAGGCAGCCGCCTTCTATTGGGCTTTGCCGTGGTGGTGCTCTTGTCCTTGCTGGCCTCCGGGCTGGGGGGCTGGCAGTTGGTGCGCATGAAAAGCCAGTTTGACGATGTGGCACGCAACACGGTGCCATCCCTGAAGCAGATCTCCGACATCCAACTGGACCTGGAGAGCATGCGCCGTTGGGAACTGCGGTACATCACGGAAGCCGACGCTGCCAGCCGCGCCGAGACTGCCCAACGCTTCGACAAGAGCTGGGCGCAATTTCAGCTGGCGCACCAGGCCTATGCATCGCTGGTGTCAGACGACACGGACAAGGCCGCTTGGCAAGAGGTCTTGTCGTCGGCCACGCAATACCACCAGCAGTTCGACGCGTTGAAGGGCCTGTTTGCAGACGGTGATGCCCACGCTGGCGCCGACAAGGTTCGCGCCCATGTGCTGGGGGTGAGCTTCAAGTCCTATGAGGCCGCTGCGGCCGCTGCAAAAAAGGACCTGGACTACAACGTGCAGCTGGCGGCGCGTGCGACCGAAGCCGGCGACAGCACCTACTCCTCGGCTTTGACCATCCTGGTCGTGGTGTCTGCCTTGCTGGTGGTGGCCAGTGTGGTCGCGGCCTTGCTCATCACCCGCTCCGTCACCCGGCCGCTGGCCGAAGCCATCGTGGCCACCGAGCAGATTGCGGCGGGCAGGCTGAACAACCACATCGACACCAGCAGGGCAGATGAGCTGGGCCAGCTCGCCGCCTCGTTGGCCAAGATGCAGGCCGCCCTGCGGGGGCTCATCCAGGGCATCAGCCAGTCGGCCGCTTCGGTGACGGCTGCTTCAGGAGAGATCGCCGCCGGCAACCAGGACCTGTCCAGCCGCACCGAGCACCAGGCGGCCAGCCTGCAGCAGACGGCCGCGTCCATGCAGCAGATCACCCAGAACGTGGTGCACAGCTCCGAGACCGCACAAGAGGCGGCGCAACTGTCCAGCGAGGCCGCGCAGTCCGCCGGGCGAGGGGCGGCCGTGGTGGCCAGGGTGGTCAACACCATGAACGAGATCCAGTCGTCCAGCCAGAAGATCGGCGACATCATCGGTGTGATCGACGGCATCGCCTTCCAGACCAACATCCTGGCGCTGAACGCAGCGGTCGAGGCTGCACGCGCAGGCGAGCAGGGCCGGGGTTTTGCCGTGGTGGCCGCAGAAGTGCGCAGCCTGGCGCAACGCAGCGCCAACGCGGCCAAGGAGATCAAGTCCCTGATCACGGCCAGCGTCGAGCAGGTCAACGGGGGGGCTGCGCTGGTGGCCGATGCGGGCAAGGAGATCGGCGCCTTGCGAGGCAGTGTGCAGCGCGTCACCGACCTGATGCAGGAGATCCGGGCCGCCACACACGAGCAAAGCCTGGGCCTGGGCCAGGTCAACCAGGCCGTGTCGCAACTGGACGAGGCCACGCAGCAAAACGCCGCGCTGGTGGAGGAGTCCGCCGCGGCCGCCGCCAGCCTCAGTCAGCAGGCCGAGAAGATGATGTCGTCCATCGCTTCGCTGACGGTGGTGGCGTAACAGGGCTGATCAACGCTGCCGCATGATGGCGGCGGGCAGCTCTTCCAGGGGCAGTTCGCGCTCCACGCCGCCCATGCGCATGGCCTCTTTGGGCATGCCGTAGACCACGCAGCTGTCTTCGTCTTGCCCGATGGTGCGGGCGCCCGTGTCGCGCAGCTCCTTGAGGCCGCGTGCGCCGTCGTCACCCATGCCGGTCATGATGATGCCCAAGGCGTTGCGGCCGGCCGAGCGGCTCACCGACCTGAACAGCACGTCCACCGACGGCCGGTGGCGGCTGACAGGCGGGCCGTCAATGATGCTCACGCGATACTGGGCGCCGCTGCGCTCCAGCGCCAGGTGGCGCCCGCCCGGGGCGATGAGCGCCAGGCCGGTGTGCACGCGGTCACCCGTTGCGGCCTCACGCACTTCGATGTTGCACAGGCTGTTGAGCCGCTGGGCAAAGGCCGTGGTGAAGTTGGCGGGCATGTGCTGCACGATGACGATGCCGGGAGCGTCTACGGGCAGGGCGGTCAGCACGGCTTCCAGGGCTTGCGTGCCACCGGTGGAGGCGCCAATGGCCACCACGCGGTCGGTGGTTTCGCTCATGGCCCGTTGGGTGGGCTTGCCGGCCGGCAAGATGGCGTCGGCATTGAGTTTGGCCGCCACCGGCTTGGCGATGGCCTGGCCAGGTGTGATCCGCCGCAGCCGGGCCTGGGCGGCCGCCTTGACCACGGAGATCAGGTCGTCGGCTTCGTCCATGAGGTGCTGCTTCAGGCCCATCTTGGGCTTGGCCACGATGCTCACGGCGCCTGCGGCCAGGGCCTGCATGGTGGTGTCGGCGCCTTGCGTGGTGAGCGTGGAGCAGATCACCACCGGGGTGGGGCGCTCGGCCATGATCTTGCGCAGGAAGGTCAGGCCGTCCATGCGGGGCATTTCCACGTCCAGCACGATGACGTCGGGCCATTCCTGGTTCATGCGGGCGATGGCGAAGATCGGGTCGGAGACCGCGGCCATGACCTGCAGGCGCTTGTCGCTTTGCAGCAGCTTGCTCACCACCTCCCGAACGACGGCAGAGTCGTCGACGATCAGCACGCGGATGGGTGGGGGGCTCATGGGCTCAGTTTCGTTTGCAGTAGACCGAAGGTTTGATCATTTGCATGGCGTCGGTCACGCCGTGCAGGCTCTCTGAATGGCTGATGAACAGGTGGCCATCGTCATGCAGGTGGGGCAGCAGGCGCTTGAGCAGGGCTTCCTTGGTGTCGTTGTTGAAGTAGATCATCACGTTGCGCAGGAAGATGATGTCGAACTCGCCCAGGTCAGGCAGCCGCGCATTGAGGTTGATCTGCTCGAAGCGCACGCGGTCTCTCAAGGGCTTGTCGATCAGGAACCAGCCTGCCTGGTTGCCGATGCCTTTGAGGCAGTGGCGGGCGCGCATGCCGCGCGGGATGTTCTCGGCGTCTTCCAGTGGGTACAGGCCCTTGCGGGCGGTGTCCAGCACGCGGGTGCTGATGTCTGAGGCGAGGATCTCGAAGCGGCGATGGCCCAAGGCCTCGGCCAGGGTCATGGCGATGGAGTAAGGCTCTTCGCCGGTGGAACTGGCCGCGCACCAGACGCGGATGCTGCTTCGCCCCTTGAGGCCTGGCGCGATGTGCTGCGCCAGGAAGTCGAAGTGCTGGGGCTCGCGGAAGAAGTAGGTCTCGTTGGTGGTGAGCAGGTCCACGGCCACCTGCCGTTCTTTGGCGTCCTTGTGGACCAGGTTCAGGTAGTCACCATAGCTGAGCACACCACGCTGGCCCAGGCGCTTGGCCAGGCGGCCGCTGACGAGCGACTTCTTGGCATCCGACAGGTGGATGCCGGCCGCATCGAAAATCATGCGGCGAAAGCCAATGAAGTCCTGCTGGCTGAGGGGGACGCCGAAGCCGTCCATGGCGCGGCTCAGTGGGCGTCGGGTCGGCCGGCATCGCTGGCGACACCTGCGGGCTGCAGCATCGAGAGCTCGTCCACCGAGAGCACCTTGCCCAGGTTGAGCAGGATCACGAAGCTGTTGTTCACCTTGGCCATGCCATCGATGAAATCGGCGCGCATGCGGGTGCCAAAGCTGGGCGAGGGCTCGATGTGGCTGGCGTCGATCTGGCGCACGGCGCTGACCGCATCGACGATGATGCCCAGCACATGCGTGTCTTCTTCGGACTGCACCTCCAGGATGACGATGCAGGTGCGCCGCGAGACCTCGGTGGCGCTGCGGCCAAAGCGCGCGTGCAGGTCGATCACGGGCACCACCGAGCCGCGCAGGTTGATGACGCCGCGCATGTAGCTGGGCATCATGGGCACGCTGGTGATGTTGCCGTACTCGATGATCTCGCGGACACGCAGCGTGGCCACGCCGAAGAGCTCACCCCCGAGGCTGAAGATCAGGTACTGGCTGACCATGGGGGTGGTGCCGGCGGCAGCGGGGCCGACATGGGTGCGTTGCTGCGCGGTGCTGTTCATGATGGCGGTGGACATGGCTCACTCCTCGAACTTGACGAATTCATGCGCGTTCACGTGGGCCGGGGCCTCGTGCTTGCGGCGGCTGGTCACCGGCTTGCGGTTGGAGACCGCTGGTGGGTTGGGGGCGCGAGCAATGCGCGTGATGGCCTGCGTGGCCGCGTGGTTGGAGCTGGCCACCATGGGCGTGATGAAGAAGCCCATCAGGTCTTGAAGTTGCTCGGCCTGGCTGCTCATTTCTTCGGCGGTGGCAGCCAGTTCTTCAGAGGCACTGGAGTTCTCCTGCGTGAGCTGAGACAGCTGGGTCACGGCCGAGTTGATCTGCCCAATGCCCGAGGACTGCTCACTGGACGCCGATGCAATTTCCTGCACCAGGTCGGAGGTCTTGGCAATCGAGGGCACGATGGCGTCCAGCAGGGCGCCGGCGCGTTCGGCCAGCGAGACGCTGGTCTTGGCCACCTCGCCAATTTCCTTTGCGGCCTCCTGGCTGCGTTCGGCCAGCTTGCGCACCTCGTCGGCCACCACGGCAAAGCCCTTGCCGTGCTCACCTGCACGGGCGGCTTCGATGGCGGCGTTGAGCGCCAGCAGGTTGGTCTGGTAAGCGATGTCGTCGACGATGCCGATCTTGTCAGCGATGACCTTCATGGCCTGCACGGTTTCTTTCACGGCCTGGCCGCCTTCCACGGCTTCCTTGGCGGCTTTGCCCGACATGCCTTCCGTGATGGTGGCGTTCTCGGCGTTTTGTTGCACCGAGCTGGCCATTTCTTCGATGGAGGCCGAGGTCTCTTCCACGCTGGAGGCCTGCTCGGTGGCGCCCTGGCTCATGCTTTGTGCCGTGGCCGACACCTGCTCGGCGGCCGACGACAGTGCGGACGAAGACTCTCGCACATCGCCGATGATCTGCGAGAGCTTGTCCACCATGCCCTTGATGGCCGCCAGCATGCTGGAGGTGTCACCTGGCTGGATGTTGACCTGCACGGTGAGGTCGCCCTGGGCCACGCGGCGGACGACATCCGCAGCGTAGGCTGGCTCGCCGCCCAGTTGCCGGGTCAGGCTGCGGGCGATGGTGAACCCGATCAGGCTGATGGCCACCAGGGTGACGCCGGACACGACGAGCGCGGTGTACAGCGCGTTCCTTTGCGTGCGTGAGGCTTCTTCAGAGCCGGTTTTGGCGAGATCGACGTTGTACTCGCGGTGCTTTTGCAAGGTGTCCGTCAGCTTGGTCACCAGCGGGCGGTTCTTGATGTTGAGCTCCACCGCCTCCGGGCGCTTGCCTGCGTTGACCAGCTTGATCAGGTCGCCCCTGAAGGCCAGGTAGTCGGCGAAAGCGGCGCGGTCGGCGGCCAGCAAGGCTTTGTCCTTGTCGTCGCTGACCAGGGGCTCGTACTTCTTGAAAGCCTCGGTCACCTTGTCGGTGAGGTCTTCCACTTGTTTTTGGCTTTCGGCGATGCGCTCCTTGTCCACGTCGGCCACCTGTTGCCAGGTGCGGGTGCGGATGGTGGCGATCAGGCCTGCGGCCTCGTCCACCGCCAGGAGGCTGGGCAGCACGTTGTCGTAGGAGTAGTTGGCCGCTTCATAGACCTTGTTCATCTGCACGGCCGAGAGGCCCGTGAGCAGCGCGATGCCGGTCAAGGCAGACAAAACCAGAAAGAAGAATTTCTGGGCAACGGTGAGGGTCTTCATGCTGGAGGCTCCTGATTCCTGATGGCGGCGGCAGTGGTTTCAGCCTTGGTTCAGACGGACATGGGTGTGGTGGCGATGTGCGCATCGCGATGTGGCGCTTTCAAGCCCACGTCGATCTGGTGGGCCACCTGCGTGACCAGGGTGGGCAGGTCGAGCAGCAAGGCCACCGAGCCGCTGCCCAGGATGGTGAAGCCACCGATCCCGCGGATCTGGTGGAACACCTTGCCCAATGGTTTGATGACGGTCTGCAGCTCGCCCATCAGCTGGTCGACCACCAGGCCGACCCGCTTGCCGTGGCCATGGCCATTGACCACCACCACGTTCTGGCGCCGGCCGGGCTCGCCTTCGATGCCGTAGAGCTCACGCAGGCGGATGATGGGCAGCACCTCGCCGCGCAGGTCGATCCAGTCGCGGCCGTCGGTTTGCTGGCGCGACAGCTCCACGCACTCCACCACCGTGTTGAGCGGCACCACGTAGGCCGATTTGCCCACGCCCAGCAAGAAGCCGTCGATGATGGCCAGGGTGAGTGGCAGGCGGATGCGCATGGTGGTGCCCACGCCTTCGCGGGTCACGATCTCGATGCTGCCCCGCAGCGCCGTGATGCTGCGCTTGACGACGTCCATGCCCACGCCACGGCCAGACAGGTTGCTGACCTGCTCTGCCGTGGAAAAGCCTGGCTCGAAGATGAGCTGGTAGATGTCCTGGTCGGTGAGGGTGACGTCGGTGGGCACCAGGCCGCGCTCCATGCCTTTTTGCAGGATGCGGTCCTTAGGCAGACCACCACCGTCGTCGCCCACTTCGACCACCACGTGGCCAGCCTCATGGAAGGCGTGCAGGTGCACCGTGCCTTGCAAGGGCTTGCCGGCCTGGGTGCGGCGCGCTTCGCTTTCGATGCCGTGGTCCATGGCGTTGCGCACCAGGTGGGTCAGCGGGTCGGCCAGCTTCTCGATGACGGTCTTGTCCAGCTCGGTCTCGCCGCCGGTGATCTTCAAGACGATGTCCTTGCCCAGTTCCTGGCTGACGTCGCGGACCATGCGCTGGAAGCGGTTGAAGGTGCCGCCGATCTGCATCATGCGCAGGTTCAGGGCCGAGTCCCGCACCTCTTCCATCAGGCTGGAGACGGCTTGTGTGGCCTGGATCAGGTCCTTGACCTTGTGCTTGCGGGCCACCAGGGCGGCACCCGCGCCGGCGATGATGAGCTCGCCCACCAAGTCAATCAGGCGGTCGAGCTTGGCGGCGTCCACGCGCAGCAGGTTGGCGTCGGGCTGGCGGGCGTCGCGGGCCTGCGTCTGCTTCACCAGCGCGGCGTCCACCACCACGGGGTGCACCTGTTCGCGCTTGACCAGCATGGCGCCCAGGGCTTCGACGGGCGCGCCTTCAAAGGCCTGCACGGTCTGGCTGTCCAGGGCCGCTTCCAGTTCGGCGCGGGTGAGGGAGCCGCACTGCACCAGGATCTCGCCCAGGCGCTGCTCGGAGCCAGGCTGGGCCTGGATCAGCGCCAGGTAGTCGTGCACCTTGCTGTGCGGCGGCAGGATGCTCAGCTGGCTTTCTTCGCGGATGAACTCGAAGGCGCTCTCGATGGTGGCCTTGTCGGCGTCGCTCTCGAAGCTGATCTCGAAGCCCAGGTGGCAGTCATCGGGCTCCAGGGCCGACAGCAGGGGCAGGCCTTCGGTCAGCGTGACGATGTGCACGATGCGGCCCAGGGTGCCCAGGAAGCGGATGAAGCTCAAGGGGTCGAAGCCGTCGCGGATGGTCTCGCCACCGAAGCGGATGGAGATGTGCCAATGGCCGGTGTCGGCGCGGTCGGCGCCTGTGGCATCGGCTGTGGCGGCTGGCTGTTGGCCACGGCTTGCCGTGGTCTTCGGGGTCGGGGCGGTGCCCCGCTCCACCAGTCGCGCTTCCAGCTGGTGTTGCAGGTCGGCGCCGCGCTGCATGCCGGCGGCATCGGGCTCCTGGCCAACGTCGAGGCACTGCACCAGCCAGCGCACCTGGTCGCCAAAGCCCAGCATCAGGCTGGACAGGCCGGCGTCGAAGCGGATGCGGCCACGGCGCACTTCATCGAGCACACTTTCTGCCGCATGCGTGAAGGACACGATGTGGTCCAGCCCGAAGATGCCCGCCGAGCCCTTGATGGTGTGGGCGGCGCGGAAGATGGCGTTGATGGTCTCTTCGTCATCGGGTTGCTGCTCGATGTGCAGCAGCGCCTCTTCCATGCGGTCGAGCAGGTCGCGGCATTCGATGATGAAGGCCATCATGGCTTCGTCGTGGTGGCTCATGGCCTGACCTCCAGGGTGTCGAGTTGCCCGATCAAGGTCAGCGCAGCCTGGGCATGGGGCGAGACGCCGGAGACGGTGAAGGAGCCGCCGCGGCTGACGGCTTCGGCGCGCGCGGCCAGCAGCAGCTGGATGCCGGCGCCGTCCACTTCGCTGACCTCGTCGAGGTTCAGGCGCAGGTGGCCATGGGCGTCCAGCGCGGCCAGCAGCTGAGGCTTGAGGGCGTGCACGGCGTAGACGGTGAGGTCTTCGCCGATGTCGATGGTGGGTGCGTCGCTCATGGCATCACCAGGGTGGAGACCACCTTGAGCAGCTGGGGCGGTTGGAAGGGCTTGACGATCCAGGCCTTGGCGCCAGCAGCCTTGCCGCGCTCCTTCTTGTCGTCACCCGACTCGGTGGTCAGCATCACCACCGGGGTGTACTTGTAGGACGGGTTCTGCTTCATGGTCTGCACGAAGGTGAAGCCGTCCATGTTGGGCATGTTCACGTCGCTGATCACCAGGTGGTATTTGCGGCCGTCGAGCTTGCTCAGCGCGACCTTGCCGTCTTCGGCTTCCACCACGTCGTAGCCTTCACCCGTGAGGGCGATGCGCACGGCCGTGCGCAGGGACGAAGAGTCGTCAACAACCAGGATGGTCTTGGGCATGAAAATGCTCCGGTTTCAGAAGAAAGTGGTGTCTTGCTCGACCACCTGTGACGTGGAGGCGAGCGTGGGTTCGGGAACGGGGCGGCCTTCGTGCACGGCCAGCTCTTCTGCGGTGGTGTAGGTGGTCTTGAGCTGAGACAGCCAGGCCTGTGGCGCCAGCTGGGCGTCCGCGTCGGCGTCGGTGCCACTGGCGCTGTGGGCGGCGCTCAGGCAGCTCAGCAGGCGGCTCTGGTCGGCGCTGGCGTGTTGCAGCATCTGGCTGACGCGGTCCTGGGACTGCACCGCCACCAGCACCTGGTCGATCTCGGCGCGCACGGCCTGGCTTTCGTGCCGCAGGGCCTCGGCGTCCTGCACCACGCCATCGGCCGTGTCCCGGATGCGGGCGACCACGCCTTCGATCGTGTTGCCGGCCCGGTCCATCATGGCGGTGTCCTGCTTGGTGAAGCTGTCGATGCTCTGGCTGGCCCGGTGGATGGCCTGGTTGACCTGGTCGATCATCTGCACGATGCGCTCGCCCGTTCGGGCCGATTCGGTCGACAGGTGGCGCACCTCTTTGGCCACGACGGCAAAGCCCTTGCCCTGCTCGCCGGCCCGCGCGGCTTCGATGGCGGCGTTGAGCGACAGCAGGTTGGTCTGGCGGGCGATGGCGCCCACGTCCACGGCCATGGCCTGCAGCTGGCCGACGAACTCGGTGATGGACTTGACCTCGCCGTTGAGCTCGGCGCGGATGCCCAGCGAGTCGCGCAGTTCCTGCATCAGGGTGGTGAGCTGCTGCTGGGCATCGGTCAGCGCCACCAGCAGGTTCTGGCCGTTGTGCTCGTGCTGGGGCGAGAGGGTGCCGTGCAGGCGCTGGGACATGCCCGCAAAGCGGGCGGTGAGGGCGTCCATCGCCACGGTCATGTGGCGGCTGGCGGTGTCCACCTGGCGAGCCCAGATGGGCAACACGCTGGCCATCAAGGTGTGCAGGCTGCTGTGCTCTCGGGTGGTGGGCTCGGAGGCCCGGGTGGTTTGGAGGCGGCTCAGCGTCCAGTCGAGCAGCGCCAACAGCGCCACCAGGGCCGGGGCGATGTAGCCGCTCTGTTCGGGGAACTGACCCGCCAGGACCACGCCCACGCAGCCCAGCACGGCGCCTGGGGCGATCCGTCCCAGCCGGGTGCGGCCATGTGCAGCCTCTTTGGGCGCCAACTTCATGCGATTGCTCCTGCAAGCCAAACAGATGGGAGATCCGAGGAAGCCTCGTGGATCCTGTCGTCGTTTTCGGCCGGCTGGGCGGTGAGTTGGGGGCAGGCGGGGCCAGAAGGGGGAGATATGTCACGCACATGCCGTTTCACTGCGGCCATCGGGCAGTCTTAGGGTGGCGATGCGGCGTCCGAGTGGGCAGCTTGCCCGCCTCCAACCCCCTCCTGGCCGCGGGTGAATTCACCCAAAGGCCCTGATTCACAAGGCGATTTTGCTTATTCAGAACATCTGACTTGTCAATTAGGCAGATGATGATTTGCGCGCCAAATACCCCCTGAGCCGATGTTTTGGGGGCCTGCCTGCGACAAAACCCCAGCCATGTTGACTTTCGTATCTGTCAACAATGGGCTCGTCTAAGGCAACTTGGTGAAAGCGCTTCAGCCCGTCCGGGATACCGGGGAACGTTGGGTGGCTTCTGCCGCCCCCGTCTCGCAGTACCCATGAACGATCTGGTCACGTCCTCACAGCTGAAACCGCAACACCCCTCGGCACGCCTGCTGCCGATGTCCATGGTGCAGTCGGTGATCTGGTTCGACCAGATGCTTCAGCCCGATTGGCCCTGCTACCAGATCGGCCTGTGTGGCGACATCCACGGCGCGCTGGACGTGGCGTTGCTGCACCGCGCCTTGCAGCACACCACCCGTCAGCACGATGGCCTGCGACTGGCGCCCGCCCACAGCCTGCGCGACGGTGCCCATGCCGCAGACCGCCCCAGCCTGGTCTTGCTGGACGAGGCCCAGCCCGGCTGGCGCTTTGTGGACCTGTGCGAGGGCAGTGGGCCCAAGCTGGGTGACCCCCGCCAGGCCGCGCTGGACCTGGTGCAGCGCCACTTCATGGACCCCATGCCCCTGCTGGCCGAAGTCCCACCCTGGGACATGCTGGTGGTGCGCTACGCGCCCGACCGCCACCTCTGGCTGCACCGCTACCACCACCTGGTCAACGACGGCTATGGCGTGCCGCTGGCCGGCATCTGCGTGGTCGAGGTCTACAACAAATGGCTGGCGGGCGAGCCCGCCGAGTTCGTGCCCGGTCCGTCTTACCTGGACTACCTGGACGCCGAAGCGGCTTACCTGGCCTCGCCCCGCCATGAGGCCGACCGCCGCTACTGGCGCGAGCGCTTCGCCAGCCTGCCACCGGTGCTGTTGCCCGCGCGCTGGGTGGCGGCCACGGGTGAGCGCGCCGGCAGCGGCAAGCAGGTGTGGTCGGTGGCGCGCGCCACCATGGACCGCATCCGCGCGCTGGCCCAGGCCCAAGGGCTGAGCCCGGCGCACTTCTTCCTGGCCTTGGTCCACGCGCACTTCTCGCGCAGCGACATGGCGGGCGAGGTCGTCATTGGCGTGCCGGTGCACAACCGCACCAGCCCCAAGTTGCGCCAGACCATCGGCATGTTCGCCTCCATGAACCCGGTGGGCATGACGGTGGACATGGGCCGCAGCTTCACCCAGCAGATGCGTGGCATGGCCGACGAGATGCGGCGCTGCCTGCGCCACCAGCGCCTGTCCATTGCCGAGATCAACCGCGATGCCAACCTGGCGGCCACCGGCCGGCGCCAGATGTTCGACATCACCTTCTCGTACGAAGACTTCGAGGCCGACGTGCCGGTGGGCAGCACCCACCCCCGCTACTGGACCATGCACAACGGCCACGAGCAAACGCCCCTGGCGGTGGCCGTGAAAGACCTGCATGCAGATGCCGACGTGCACGTGGAGCTGGTCTACGCCCGCGCCCACCTGCAAGACAGCGAGGTGCTGCGCCTGGCCCAGGCCCTGGACACCGCCTGCCTGGCCGCGCTGGCCGCCCCCGATCTGCCCATTGCGCACTTGCCGACCGTGTCTGACGCAGAAGCGCAGTCCTTGCTGCACACCTTCAACGACACCGCCACACCCTTTGACGACCAGGCCACCCTGGACGGGCTGATCGCCGATCAGGCGGCGCGTCACCCGGGCCACACGGCGCTGGTCTTCGAAGGCCGGGCGCTCAGCTATGGCGAGCTGGACGCCCGCGCCACGCGCCTGTCGCAGCAACTGCGTCAACGCGGCGTGCAAGGCGATGAGCTGGTCGCCGTGGCCATGGACCGCAGCATCGCGCTGGTGGTGGCCCTGCTGGCCATCCACAAGGCCGGTGCCGCCTACGTGCCCCTGGACGTGGCCCACCCGCCGGCCCGCCTGCGCGAGCTGATTGATGATGTGGCGCCCCGCGCTGTCCTCACCCTGGCGGTGCACCGCGGTGTCTTGCCCGATGGGGTCGGCGGCCTGATGGTGCTCGATGCCGACGGCCATGTCGACCTGGGCGATGCCGGTGAGCACGCGGCCGGGCCTGCGGTGCCCGCCAAGCCCACCAGCCTGGCCTATGTGCTGTTCACCTCCGGTTCCACCGGCCGACCCAAGGGCGTGATGAACGAGCACCGCGCCGTGGTCAACCGCCTGCAGTGGATGCAGAAGGCCTACCCGCTCACGCCAGCTGACCGCGTGCTGCAAAAGACGCCGTACACCTTCGACGTCTCGGTGTGGGAGTTCTACTGGCCACTGATGAACGGTGCCACCCTGGTGCTGGCCCGGCCTGACGGCCACCGAGACCCGGCCTACCTGGGCCAGCTGATCGATGAAGCCGGCATCACCGTGCTGCACTTCGTGCCGTCCATGCTGCAGGCCTATCTGGCGCAGGCCCGCGCGGGCAGTGGCCACAGCCTGCGCCATGTGGTGTGCAGCGGCGAAGAACTGCACTGGGCCCTGGCCCAGCAGGCGCGCACGCGCTGGCCGCAAGCCGGCCTGCACAACCTCTACGGCCCCACCGAAGCCGCCATCGACGTCACCGCCTGGACCTGCGTTGACGAGACCACCGCCTGGCGTGCACGCCTGCCCCGCGTCCCCATCGGTCGCCCCATCGACAACGTCTGCATCCGCATCCTCGATGCGCAGGGCCGCCTCTCGCCCATCGGCGTGGCCGGTGAAGTCCACATCGGTGGCGTGGGCGTGGCCCGTGGCTACCTGAACCAGCCCGAGCTCACGGCCGAGCGTTTTGTGCACGACCCATTTGCCGAGGCCGATGCCAGCGCGCGCCTGTACAAGACGGGCGACCTGGGCCGCTGGCGCGAAGACGGCGCCATCGAGTACCTGGGCCGCCTGGACCACCAGATCAAGGTGCGCGGGCAGCGCATCGAGCTGGGCGAGATCGAGCACCAACTGCAGGCCCACCCGGCTGTGGACGAAGCGGTGGTGCTGGCCTGGTCGGGCGGGGATGATGCCGACACTGGCGACGCCGGCGGTGATGCCCGCCTGGTTGCCTATGTGGTGCTTCGCGGCGAGGCCACGCCCACCGTGCGGGGCGTGCTGCGCAGCTGGCTGGCCAACCGCCTGCCCATGCACATGCTGCCCCACGCCATCGTCGTGATGGCCCAGTGGCCGCTCAACGCCAACGGCAAGCTGGACCGCAAGGCCCTGCCCGCACCCACCGATGCCGACCTGGCCCGCCAGCCGTATGAGGCCCCGCAAGGCGAGCTGGAGCAGGCGCTGGCGCAGACCTGGGCCGAGCTGCTGGGCCTGCAGCAGGTGGGGCGCCACGACCACTTCTTTGACCTGGGCGGCCACTCGCTGCTGGTGCTGCAGATGGCCCAGCGGCTGCAGCCGCTGGGCTGGACGGTGGGCCTGCGCCAGGTCTTCGAGGCGCCATCGCTGGCCGAGCTGGCGGCGCTGTTGCGCAGCGAGACCGAACAGGCTGGCCATGCCTATGCGGTCGACCTCGGTGCCCCGCGCATTCCGCCGCAGGCGGATCGCCTCACCCCCGACATGCTGCCCCTGGCCGGCCTGGACCAGGCGGCGCTGGACCACATCCTGCACACCCTGCAGCTGCGGCCCGATGAGGTGCAGGACATCTACCCCCTTGCGCCTTTGCAAGAGGGCATGCTCTTTCACCACGCGGGCCAGGACGTGGGCGACCCCTATGTGATGCCCATGCTGCTGGCGCTGGACAGCACCGCTCGGCTGCAGGCCTTGCTGGACGCCTTGCACACCGTGGTGGCCCGCCACGATGCCCTGCGCACCGCCGTGTTGTGGGAAGGACTGCCCCAGCCCATGCAGGTGGTGGTGAGGGCCGCGCAGCCCGATGTCCAGTGGCTGCCGCCCCAGCCCGCAGCCGATGCGCTGGCCGCCCTGCAAGCCCGCATGGCCCCCTCGCAGCTGATGATGGACCTGCGCCGTGCCCCGCTGGTGCAGGTGACAGTGGCGCCCAGCTTCCCTGGCGACGCCGCGCAGCCTGCCTGCCACGTGCTGCTGTGCCTGCACCACCTGGTGGACGACAACCACTCGCTGCAGCAGGTGCGCGCCGAGCTGCGTGCCTGCGTGCAAGGCCTGGCCGACACGCTGGCCGCGCCCCAGCCTTATCGCCACTTTGTGGCCCGTGCGCTGCAACGCGCCCGGACGGCCGGCGACGAGGCCTTCTTCACGCAGCAGCTGGCCGGCCTGGACGAGCCCAGCGCACCCTTCGGTTTGATGGACGTGCATGGCGACGGCAGCAGCGTGCGCGACGGCGAGCTCATGCTTGGCGCCACGGCCACCCAACAGCTGCTGGCCCAGGCGCGCAGCCATGGCGTCACGCCGGCTGCCGTCTTTCACCTGGCCTGGGGCCTGGTGGTGGCCCACACCAGCGCCCGCACCGACGTGGTCTTTGGCACCGTGTTCAGCGGCCGCCTGCACGGCGGCCTGGCCGAAGGCGAGGTGGTGGGCGCCTTCATCAACACCCTGCCGGTGCGGCTGAACACCGCCGCGGCTTCGGTGGTGCAGCTGCTGCAGCACACGCAAGCGCTGCTGGTCGCCAGCCTGGCGCATGACCACGCGCCCCTGGCCCTGGCCCAGCGCTGCTCCGGCCTGCCTGCTGGCGTGCCCCTGTTCACCTCGGTGCTCAATGTGCGCCACCAGCAGCAGGCCGATGCC
>CANBQJ010000033.1 GCA_947371645.1 Burkholderiales bacterium
ACGCGCTGCAGCTCGGGCTCCAGGGCATGGGCCACGCGCTCCAGATCGAAGGCCGTGCTCAGGGCCACGCCATCGGGGCGGGCCTTGGCATGCAGGCTCAGGGTGACGATGGGCACGTCGTCGATGCCCTGGGTGCGGATGACGGGCTCTCCCACGCCCAGGCCAGGCGGCAGCCAGTCCTTGTGGGCGGCCGCCGTGTCGTGCAGGCGCACCACGGCTTCGGTGCGGGACACGCCCACCTTGAACTGCACCGTGACCAGTGCCATGCCCGCACGCGACAAGGACGTGACGTGCTCCACACCGGCCATGCGGCCAAAGACCTGCTCGGCCGGGGCGGCCACGGCTTGCTCCACCTCCTGCGCATCGGCCCCTGGGAAAGGCATGAAGACCTGCGCCATGGTGACGTCGATCTGGGGCTCTTCTTCACGCGGCGTGACCATCACCGCGAACAAGCCCAGCAGCAAGGCCACCAGGGCCAGCAAGGGGGTGATCTGGGCGGTGAGGAAGCGCTGGGCAATGCGGCCTGAGATGCCCATGGGGGTATCGGCTTGCGTGCTGGGCATGAACTTGTCCTGGCCTGTGTGGATGGGGACCGCAGGGAGGGTCACGGCAATTGCCTGGCGGCCATCAGCGGCTCGGTCGCCACGCGCTCGCCAGCCTGCAAGCCGGCCACCACCTCGGTGCGCTCGGCGCTGGCCTGGCCCAGCCGCACCTGGCGCAGTCGCGGCACGCCCCGGCCATCGACCACATAAACGGCGCGCACCTCACCGCGCTGGACCACGGCCGATGTCGGCACAGACAGCGTCCCACCGCGCGGGGCGGCCGCCTCGTTACCTGCCGCCAGAAGGGGCAAGCTCACCCGCACCAGCTGGCCCGGGCCCACCGCCTGCACGGCATCGACCGCATCCGCCGGCAAGTCCATCCGCACGGTAGCGGCATGGGTCACAGGGTCCAGGCCGGGCAAGAGCGTGAAGCGCGAGACCAGCCAGGACCGCGCACCCGCATGCGGCAAGCTGAAGCGCGCTGGCGCCTCGCGCTGCAGGTGCGCCACATCGGACTCGGGCACCGACACCGCCACCCGCAGGCCTTGCGGCGAGAACAGCTGCAACAGAGGCACGCCGGGGGAGGCCAGGTCGCCCTCGCTGGCCATCACCTGGGTGACCCGGCCCGCGTATGGCGCGCGCACCTCGTGAAAGCCGGCCTGGGTGCCACTGGCCAGGGCCTGGGCGCGCAAGGACTCGGCTCCGGCCTGCGCGGACTTGAACTGGGCGCGGGCCTGGTCCAGCGCCGCCGGGCTGATGTAGCCTTGGCCCGCCAGAGACTGAGCGCGCGTGAAGTCGGCCTGAGCCGCCTGGAGCAGGGCCTCGGCCTGGGCCTGCTGGGCACGGCTGGCAGCCAGCTGCTGGACCGCCAGGGTGGCGTCGATGCGCAGCAAGGGCTGGCCTGCGTTCACCACATCACCCGCGCGGACCAGCACCTGGGTGATGCGGCCACTGACCTGCGCCGACACCCGCGCGTCCACCCGGGCCTCCAGGGTGCCATCCAGCACCAGGGTGTGGGCGCTGGACGATACTTGAACGGGGGCGGTGGACAGGGGGGCAAGGGGAGCGGCCTGAGCCAGGCTCGCCAGAGACAACGCGGCCAGCCCCGTCAGCAAGGGCACGGCGCCCCAACGCTGCACTGGGCGCTGGGCAGGGGCCGACATGGGGCTGCGGTGCATGGACGTCTCCTGGGGGTTAATTATTAGTATATAGCTACATAGTTATACACGCAATAACGCATTCAGTTAAGATGATGCGCATCCAACCCCTTCGATGAGGCCCCCATGCAAGCCCTTGATGATGGCGCCCTGGCTCACGTTGCCGACTACTTTCGCGCGCTGGCCGAGCCGCTGCGCTTGCGCCTGCTCAATGCCTTGCGCGATGGCCCCGTCAAGGTGGGTGACCTGACCGCCCAGCTGGGCTGCAGCCAGGCCAATGTGTCCAAGCACCTGGCCTTGCTGGCCAAGAGCGGCCTGGTCACGCGCGAGGCGCGCGGCACCAGCGTGTACTACCGGATGGCCGACGCCCGCACCTACGAGTTGTGCGACCTGGTCTGCGGCCAGATTGCCCAGCGCCTGATGGCGCAGGTGCAAGGCCTGGGTGGGCTGGCGGCGGTGGCTCCGTTGAAAACGGCAACATTGGCCAGACCCGCCCGGTCGGCCATGCCCAAGCCGCCAGCAGTCACCCCGGCACGCAAGGCCAAACGCTCAGCTTGACGCCGCGACACCATGCGGGGGAAGCTGCCCCCACTCAACCGTCGTTGGACGCAGCCAGGGACGCGGCACCCTGCTGCTTCAACCAGTCCCGGGGCGACAGCCCCAGCCTCGCCGCGAACGCCCGCGACAGGGCCGATGGCGTGGCATAGCCCAAGTCATCGGCCAGGGCCTTGATGGGGCGGCCATCGCGCAGGCCCGCCTGGGCCAGGGCCATGCGCCAATCGGCCAGGTAGTCGGCCGGGGGCTGGCCCACCACCTCACGGAAGGTGGTGGCAAAGGTGGTGCGCGACATGCCGGCCACCTCCGCCAGCCGGGGCAGCGTCCAGTCCTCGCCTGGCGACTCGTGCACCGCGGCCAGCGCGCGGGCCAGGCGGGGGTCCGACAGCGCCGTCATCAGGCCTGTCTGCACACCGGCTTCTTCCGGGTGGTCCAGCAACCAGCGCAACAGCTGCAACAAGACCACCTCGAACAGGCGATCGGCCAGCAGGCGCTGACCACAGCGCACGCGGTCGGTCTCGGCAAACAGCAGGTTCAGCGCGGCGTCCAGCCCCCCCACGCGGGACAAGGGCAAGGCGATGAGATCGGGCAGCGCGCGCACCAGCGGGTGGCTGGCCCCACCCTCGAAGTGCAGCTGCGCGCAGGTGAAATCCGAGCCTTCTTCAGGCGGGTTGTGGAAGCGGTGCACGAAGGGCCGCGGGTAGAGCAGCAAGGTGGGTTCGCTGATGCTCAGGCGCTTGGGCAGGTGCGCCGAGCCCGGGTGGCTGACCTGCATGCTGCCCCTGCGCAGCACGTGCAGGAAGCCACTGCCGTGTTCCAGCCCGAAATGGTCGACCCCGCACAAGGGCCCGCTGTGGAACAACTGGGGGCGCACCCGAAAGCGCTCCAGCAGGCCAGAGAGCCTGTCTATGGGGGCCGACGGGCTGGAGGGGGAGGTGCCCATGGTGATCGGATGTCTACCGTTCTGAACGAATTGGCATCTTATCCGAACGCATGGCGACTTTTCATTCAGCCTTGACGCAGACACTGACTTCGTCGACGGGGCAAACAGCCCCCGACGAGACACCACCACAGACCACCCCCGAAAGGACACACCATGGCCCGCATCAACCTCGACACCACCCGCACCCCCGCCAACAGCCAGCCCACGCTGAACCAGGTCGCCCAGGCCTTTGGCGGCACCACCCCCAACATGTTCAAGGCCACGGCCAACTCGCCCGCCGCGCTGCGCATGATGTGGGCGGCTTTTGGCGCCCTGGGTGGCGGCACGCTGGGTGCACCGTTGGGCGAACAGGTGGCCGTGGCCGTGGCCAACGCCAACCGCTGCGAGTACTGCCTGGCCGCCCACACGGCGTTGGGCCAGAAGGCCGGCGTGAGCGCTGACACCCTGGCCCGCGCCCAGCTGGGTGAGTCTGACGACCCGCGCACCTCGGCCGCCTTGCGCTTCGCACTGAAGGTGGTGCAGCAACGCGCCCAGATCAGCGACGCCGACGTGGCCGAACTGCACGAGGTGGGGCTTGCCGACGAGCAGGTCATGGAGCTGCTGGCCCATGTGGCGCTCAATGTGTTCACCAACTACGTGAACGTGGCCTTCGCGGTGCCCGTGGACTTCGCGCCGGTGGCCCTGAAGTGAAGGCCGGGCGCAGTGCCTGGGCTGTTCAGGCCGCGCTGTGTTGCAGCCCACGCGCCACGTTGAGCCGCGCCACGCGCCAGGCCGGCCCCACCGCGCCCACCAGCCCCACCAGCACACAGGCCAGCACCTGCGCCACCAGGGTGGGCGTGGCCACGGTGAAGCCCTTGGCCAGCCCGCCCGAGACCCCGATGAACAGCGAGGTGGCCGGGTAGGTGAGCAAGATGCCCACCACCGCGCCGATGGCCGCCAGCGTCAGGCTTTCACCGAAGAGCGTGGCCGCCACCTGTCGAGGCTTGAAGCCCAGGGCCTTGAGCGTGGCGTACTCCGTGAGGCGCTCGGATGCCGACATGGTCATGGTGTTGGCCATGACCGCCATGATGGCCAGCACCAGGCCGATGCTGACCAGGCGGATGGCCCACAGCACCTGGCTGCTCATGTTGACGATGGACAGCTGGTAGGCGCGCTCGGTCTCGGTGCGCGTGGCCTGCGCCGAGTTGCGAAAAAGCGCGTCGATGCGCGCAGCCACCTGCGTGCCTTGTGCCGGGTCGGCGATGCCCACGATGAAGGCATGGGCCAGCTCGGGCACGTGGCCACCCAGGCGCAGGGCCAGGGTGTCGGCGATGTAGCGACCCTGCACCAGCATCAGGGTGTCGTCGGTTTTGTCGTCGCGGGGCTGGTAGATGCCGCGCACGGTGAAGGCCCACTGGCCGGGGAACTGCTCACCCTGGATGGGGATGACGTCACCGATCTTGAAGCCGTAGAGCCTGGCCAGCTGCGCGCCCACCACGGCGCCCTGGCGGTCCTGCTGGAAGGCCAGCTTTTCGGCTTGGCTGAGCTTGTACTCGGGGAAGAGCGCGAAGTAGTGCTGGGCGTCGACCGCGAACTTCGGGAAAGACCGGCTCTGGTCGCCATAGCGGCCGCCAAACCAGGTCAGCCAGGACACGGTCGTGACGCCGGGCACCGCACGGATGGGCTCGGCATAGCGCAGGGGCAGCGGATAGGCCAGGGAGATGGCCGAACGCGTCACCAGGCGGCTTTGCGACGACGCCTCGGCGTTGGCGTACCAGACCTGGATCACCGTGTCGAGCAGGCCATACGCCACCACCACCACGACCAGGCCGATCAGCGTCAGCGTGGTGCGCAGGCGCTGGCGAAAGGCGTTGCGCAGGGGCAGGTAGAACCAGGTGAACATCGCTCAGGGCTGGGCCGCGGCCACGCGGTCGTCGAACCATGTTTGCAGGCCGCGCCAGGCGTAGAGGTTGTAGTCCAACACCTCGTCGACGGGGGTGTCCATGCCTTGGGCAGCCCAGACCGTGCCCACCTGGACGGCCACGCCCACCAGTCCCCAGGCCACGAACTCCATGTTGAGCTGGCTGTGCAGGCTGGGATAGAGCGTGGCGGCCAAGCGGTCCATCAGCACCACGTAGTCCGTGAACAGCTCGCGCGATCGCTCGAAGTTGCTGCGCTTGGCGCTGGCCCCGTCCAACAGCATCACCCGGGCACGGCGCGGGTCTTCCTGAATGAAGGTGTAGAAGGCGCGCAGGCCCGCCCGGGCCAGGTCTTCGATCCTTTGCGGGGCCTGCCCCATCTCTGCCATCACCCGCGCGACGAGGGCCTGCCGCAAGCGCGCAAACACCTCGTCGAAGGCGTGATCGGTGTTGCGGAAGGACTCGTAGAAATAGCGCTCGGTCAGGCGCGCTTCGGTGCAGATGTCACGCATCGTGGTTTTGGCGATGCCGTGTCGGGCAAAGGCCTCCAGTGCGGCACCCATGAAACGCTCGCGGCGTTGCTGCTCGCGCTCGTCGGGCGATTCGCCACGCCACGCCCGCTTGTTGGCTCGGGGGGCCTGGGGCATGTCCAGGCCTGATGTGCTGCTCATCTCGCCTCCTGGTGTGCGGTCATCGCCGACACCGGCACCAGCAAGGCCTGGGCCAGCGCCTGCACCTGAGGTGCCTGCAGCATGGTCATGTGGTTGCCTGGGAGCACCGTGTCGGATGCGATGCGAGCATACAACCGCCAGCCCTGAGTACGGTCGGCAACGCCCCCTTTCTCGCTGGGGCGCAGTTCGGCGGCGCGCAGCAGGCGGGTGGGCACGCTCAGGTCGTGTGCGGGCACATAGCCGGTGTTGAGGTTGGCCTCGAAGACCGCCAGCAAGCGGGTGAGCTGGGCGCATTGGGCCGCTGCCGGGCCTGCCCCCAGCAGGCCGGCTTCGCGCATGGCCTGCTGCAGGCGCTGCACGCGGGCCTCCGGCGTCAACGGTGTCAGCAGCTCGCGGTTGAGGCCCATGTCGTGGCCGCACTGCTGGGCCAGCAGGCCATGCAGGGCCAGGAGGGCGTCCAGGCCCCGCACGGCACCGTGCCGCGGGCCTTGTGCCGAAGGCGCCATGCTGTCGACCAGGTTGAGCGAGGCCACGGGCCAGCCCTGAGCAGACAGGCGCTGGGCCAGCTCGCACGCGATCCAGCCGCCAAAGGAGTGGCCCAGCACATGAACGGGGCCGGCGAGGTGGTGGCGGTGGCAGGCCTGCACGAAGGCGGCCGCCGCGGCCTCGACGCTGGCGTAGGGGGCTTCGTCGCGGTCCAGGCCACGGGGTTGCAGGCCGTAGACGGGCACGTCAGGCCCCAGGGCCTGGGCCAGGGCCACGAAGCAGGTGACGTTGGCACCGGCACCGGGCACGCACAACCAGGGCGTCACGCCAGCGCGACCGGCCTGGATGACGACCCAGGGCGAGGCTTCGCCCGCAGCGGCATCAAGGGCCGCGTCCATGACGTTGGCCAGCTGCGCGGCGGCGGCAGGTGCCAGCATGTGGGCATGGTCTGCGGGCACGCGGCTGGTGTGCAGGGCTCGGCCCCAGCGGGTGTGCCACTGGGCTTGCCAGGTGTCGATGGGCTGGGTTGCCTGGCTGGCATGCAGGCCGGTGGCTGGCGCGGCAGCGACGTAGTGCAGGGTGAGGTCGGCCTGGGCCACCTGGTGCTGGCCCACCATGCGCACCAGCTGCGCCGTGCGGGCGGCCATCTCGCGCAGGGTGTCCACCTTGGCGCCACGGGGCCACCAGGGGCTGGTGGACAGGGCTTGCAGCACAGTGCCCAGGTCCGGATGGGCGACCGGGTCGACCAGGCTGGCCAGTTGCACCTGCACATCAGGGGTGGCCCCCGAGGCCTCGATCTGGCGGGAGACGAAGGCCAGGATGGCCTGGCGCGTGGTGGTGGCCAGGTCTGGGGCGCTGTCGGCGGCGGGCGCATCGGGCCAGGGCGCGTCCAGCAGGCCCACATAGGCCACGGCCTCACCGGCCTGGCGCAACTGAGCGGCCACGTCCTGCGCCAGGAGCCCCCCGGCAGACCAGCCGGCCAGGTGGTAAGGCCCATGCGGCTGCGCGCAACGGATGGCCGCTGCATGGCGCATGGCGAGCTCATGCAATGACCCCATGGCGGCCAGCTCTGGCGCCGCCAGGCCGTCGGCCAGGGCCAGGCCCAGCAAGGGGCGGTCGCCTTCCAGGCTGCGGGCCAGGGGCAGGTAGGGCAAGACCGAGCCACTGATGTCATGCAGCAGGAACAGCGGCGCCCGCTGACCGCCATGGCGCAAGGGCACCAGCTGCACACCGGCCGCTTCAGGCGGCAAGGCCGGCAGGGCGGGCGTGTTCAGTGCCTGCAGACCGGCCAGCTCGGCCATGGCCGCGGGTGTGGCGTGCGTGAACACCGCCGACAGGGGCAGGTTCAGGCCCAAGGCCTGCACGCGGCTCATCAGGCGGGCGGCCGACAGCGAATGCCCGCCCAGCTCGAAGAAGTGGGCGTGGCGGCCGCAGGCACCGGGCAGGCCCAGGGTCTCTTGCCACAGCAGGCACAGGGTCTGCTCCAGCGGGGTGAGTGGGCCTTCGGTGGCGGGGCCGTCACCGGGCTCGGCACCAAAGTCCGGGCCAGGCTGCGCCCCGGATGCGGTGGCCAGGGCCAGCAAGGCGGCCTTGTCGACCTTGCCATTGGGCGTGAGCGGCCAGGCCACCACGCCGATCACGCAGGCAGGCAGCATGTGCGCGGGCAAGTTCTGGCGCAAGGCCGCCAGCCAGTCGGCGCTGGACGCCTGTGCCCAGGCGCGGGCCTGCACCGCTGCGTCGCCTTCGTCGGGCTGGGTGGACGTGGCCTGTGGGCAGGCAAAGGCCAGCAACACGGCATCGGCGCCGTGGCCCTGGACCAGGGCCATGGCCTCGCGCACGCCGGGCTGGCGCTGCAGCTGCGACGCGATCTCGTTGAGTTCGATGCGCAGGCCACGCAACTTGACCTGCTCGTCCCTGCGGCCCAGGAAGACCAGCTGACCCTGGGCATTCCAGCAGGCCCAGTCCCCCGTGCGGTACAGGCGCGGGCTGGCCTGCATGGCCGCCATGCCCGCGCTTGGGAAGGGATCGGGCACGAAGCGCTGGGCGGTGAGTTCTGGCTGGTTCAGGTAGCCGCTGGCCAGCGCCGCACCACCGATGCAGAGCTCGCCCGCCACGCCGATGGGCTGAGGCTGGCCATGCGCGTCCAGAACAAGGCAGCGGGCGTAGGGCAGCGGCTGGCCGATGGGCAGGGGCTGGTCCAGTGCCACGGTGTCGGCCTGGACTTCATGCACGGTGGCGCACACGGTGCCTTCTGTGGGGCCGTAGGCATTGAAGAAGCGCCGGCCGGCAGACCAGGCCTTGGCCACGGCAGGCGGGCAGCTCTCACCGGCCACGACGAGGGTGTGCAGGGCCGGCAGGTGAGGCGGGCAGGTGGCGCCCGGTTCCGGGGACGCGAGCTGGGCCGGAGACACCGCCATGGCGCTCAAGGCCACGGGCGGCAGCGTGGCGTGGGTGATGGCCTGCTGACGCAAGGTACCCAGCAAGGCATCGCCGGGCATGAGCGCGTCCCGGTCGGCCAGCACCAGGGTGGCGCCATGGCAGAGGGCCATGGTCCATTCCCAGGTGCAGGCATCGAAGCTGGGCGACGCGAACTGCAGCACGCGGCTGCCAGGCTGCGGCTGGAAGGCATCGCCCAGCCACTGGGCCAGGTGGGCCAGGCCACCATGGGCCAAGGTCACGCCCTTGGGCAGGCCCGTGGAGCCGGAGGTGTAGATGACATAGGCCAGCTGATCGGCCAGGGCGTGGCGGGGCAAGGCAGCGGCGCGGGCGGCGGCCTGCATCCTGGCGCGCTCGGTGCCCCGTGCATGCGCAGACGGCGGCAGTTCGTCCACGCGACACAGCCGCACGGTCTGGCCAGCTTGCTGCGCCTGGCCTTGCAGGGCCAGGGCCAGCGGGGCGTGGGCGGCATCGGTCAGCAGCACGCGCGGGCGGGCATCGGCCACCATGTGTTGCAGGCGGGCCGGTGGGTAGTGCGGGTCCAGCGGCAGGTAAGCGCCACCGGCGCGCAGCGTGGCCAGCATGGCGGTGATGAGCGCCGGGCCCCGGTCCAGCGCAATGCCCACCAGGGCATCCGGACCCACACCCAGCTCGCGCAGGTGCAGGGCCAGGTGGGCGCTGTCGGCGTCCAGCTGGCCGTAGCTGATGGCCGCGTCTGCACCGTGCAGCGCGATGGCTTCGGGGTGGGCGTGGGCCTGTTGCAGGAAGGCCAGGTGTGCAGGCAGCGCCGGTCTGGCGGCCTGCTGCGCGGCCTGGCCGTGCGGGTTGAAGCCTTGCAGCACCTGCACCTGCTGGGCATCGCTCAACCAGGCCAGGCGGTGCAGGGGCAGCTGGGCGGGCGCGGCCACCAGGCTGTCGAGCAAGGTGAGCCAGTGGCCATGCCAGCGCGCCACAGTGGTTTCGTCCAGCACGGCGCTGGCGAACTCCAGCGTGCCGCGCAGTTCGCGAGCGCCGTCTTGCAGGCTCAAGGACAGGTCGAAGGGCGTGCCGCCTGGCGGGATGTCCACAGGGCTCAGGTGCAAGCCAGGCAGGCTGACTTCAGCCGAGGGCGTGTTGTTCAGGCTGAAGAGCACCTGGAAGATGGGCGCGTGCCGCAGGTCGCGCGGGGGCTGCACGGCCTCGACGATCTGGTCGAAAGGCAGGTCCTGGTGGGCGTAGGCCGTCAGCACGCTGTGCTTGAGCCGCTGCAGCCAGTCGCCCAGCAGGGCGTCGTCGTCCACAGGCGTCCGCAGGGGCAGCGTGTTGACGAAGAAGCCGATGAGCCCTTCCAGTTCGGGCTGGTTGCGGTTGGCCACGGGCGTGCCCACGACCACGTCGGGCTCACCACTCAGGCGCCGCAGGCACAGGGCCCAGGCCCCCAGCAAGAGCATGTGCAGGGTCACGCCATGGGCCTGGGCACATTGGCGCAAGGCCTCGCTGCGGGCGGCGCCCAGGGTCACCTGGAGGCGGCCACCAGACTGGCTGTGGGTGGCGGGGCGGGGGCGGTCCAGCGGCAGAGGCAGCTCGGTGGGTGCACCGGCCAGAGCGGCTTGCCAGTGGCGAGCCTGTGCGGCCAGGTGCTCGCCGCTCAGGTGTTCTCGCTGCCACAGGGCGTGGTCGGCATACTGGATGGGCAGGGCAGGCAGAAACTGGCGCAGGGCCTGCGTGTCCAGGCCCGTGGCGGCGGCCTGGTAGAGCGCGGTCAGCTCGCCGACCAGCACGCCCATGGACCAGCCGTCGGTGACGATGTGGTGAAGGCTGAGCACCAGTTGGTGGCGCTGAACGCCGGCTTGGGGCCCGAGTTGCAAAAGGGCCGCGCGGCACAAGGGACCGGTGCGCAAGTCAAAGGGCTTGTGGAGCAGCGCCTGGCGTGCCGCGAGCGCGTCGGCCTCACCCGCCACGGCCAGCACCTGCAAGTCAAATGACCGCGCGGGCTCGATGCGCTGCACAGGCTGGCCGTCCTGCACGGGGAAGGTGGTGCGCAGGGCCTCGTGGCGCCACAAGACGGCGTCCAGGGCGGCCTGGAGCGCGGGCACGTTCAGGTCGCCGTCGAGCTGCAAGGCCACGGGCACGACGTAGGCGTCGCCATCACCACCCAGCTGGTTCAGGAACCACAGGCGTTGCTGGGCCAGTGACAGCGGCGCGGTGAAGGTCTGGCGCTGACCTGTCCGATCGGCACGGGCATGTGGGCGGCCTGCGGTCTTGCCAGGTGCACCGGTTGCGCCCAGCCCGGCGGCCACACCGGCGTCCACGGTGGCATCGATGTGGGCGGCCAGCGCAGCCAGGGTGGGCGTGTCGAAGACCTGGCGCAGTGGCAGCTGCACCTGCCAGCGGGCCTGCACACGGGCGGCCAGCTGCACCGCCAGCAGCGAATGGCCGCCAAGGTCAAAGAAGCTCTGGTGACGGCCCACGGCAGCCACGTGCAGCAGCGCCTGCCACACCGCGCCCAGGGCCAGCTCGGTGTCGGTCTGCGGGGCCTCGTCTGCCGCCGTCACCTGGCTGGAGGCGGCCGGGGCAGGCAGCGCGCGGCGGTCCACCTTGCCGTTGGGGGTGAGGGGCAGCTCGTCCAGCAGCACCCAGGCGGTGGGCACCATGTAGTCGGGCAAGGTGGCGCGCAGGTGGCCACGCAAGGCCTCGAACAAGGCGGATTCATCGGTCTGAGCTGAGGCCGCAGCCGAGGTCACGTAGGCCACCAGACGCTTGTCGCCCGGGTGGTCTTCGCGCAGCATGACCAGGCCTTCGTGCAGGCCAGGCCAGCTCATCAGGCGGGCCTCGATCTCGCCGGGCTCGATGCGCAGGCCGCGCAGCTTGACCTGCTGGTCGTTGCGGCCCATGTGGTCCAGCACGCCGGGGGTGCGCCAGCGGCCCAGGTCGCCGGTGCGGTAGAGCAAGGCGCCCGCTTCATGAGGCTGGAAGGGGTCGCGCACGAAGTGGCTGGCGGTGAGCGCGGGCCGGTTCAGGTAGCCCAGGGCGACGCCCGCGCCGCCGATGTAGACCTCGCCCACCACGCCCGGCGGCACGGGCCGCATGGCGTCGTCCAGCACCAGCACCTGGGTGGCGGCAATGGCCCGGCCAATGGGGATGCGGCGGGTTGCCGACTCGGCCACATCCGCTTCGGTGATGTGGTGCGATGTGGCAAAGGTGGTGGTCTCGGTGGGGCCGTAGACGTGCAGCAGCTGTTGCGGGCGGCCTCGGGCCCAGGTGCGGCGCACGGGCGTGGTGTCCAGGGTCTCGCCGCCAAAGAGCACGGCCTTCATGCGGGCAAAAGCCGGCGCCAGGGTGTCGGCGTGCAGGCCAAACAGCGCCGTGGTCATGAACATGATGCTCACCTCGTGGGTGAGCAGCGTCTGGGCCAATGCTTGCGGTGCCAGCACCGTGTCCGCGTCCAGCACCACCAGGCTGGCGCCATTGAGCAGCGCGCCCCAGACCTCGAAGGTGGCCGCGTCAAAGGCCGGGTTGCTCAGGTGGGCCAGGCGGTCATCGGGCTGGATGTCCAGGTAGCCGTTGTCCACGGTGACGCGTGCGATGCCACGGTGCGGCACGCGCACGCCCTTGGGCTGGCCGGTGGAGCCGGAGGTGTACATCACACAGGCCACGCTGTCGGGGCCAAGCGTGTTGGGCGCGACGGGCGAGGAGGCCCGCGCGCCAGCGCCGCACAGGGCGATGGCATCGGCCTCCCGCCGCACGTCGATGAGGGGCAGCGCCGCCAGATCGGCCTCATCCCACGAGGGCTGCAGGCCATCGACGATGACGGCGCAGGCGCCGCTGTCTTGCAGCATGAAGGCTTGACGCGCCGCTGGGGTGTCCGGGGCAATGGGCAGGTAGCAGGCGCCCAGTTGCAACACGGCCAGTTCGGCCACGATGAGCGCAGTGCTGCGGCCCATGAGCAGGGCCACGGTCTGGCCGCCGCACGGCTCGACGCCGAGGCGCGCTTGAAGGTGCATGCCCAGGCAGCGGGCGCGGGTGTCCAGCTGGGCGTAGCTGAGCTGGGCGTCACCGTCGATGACCGCGATGGCATCCGGCTGGCGGGCCACTTGCAGTGCCCACAGGGCAGGCACGCTCAGAGCCTGGCGCGTGGTGACGTCGGGGCCCTGGCCTTGCTGAAGCCAGGAACGGGTCACGGCGGGGGGCAGCACATCCAGGGCCAGCACGTCCTGGGCTGAGGCATCTGGTGCGGGCATCGGGCGCAGGGCCTGCAGCAGCAGGCGCAAGGCCTGGAGCATGGCGTCCAGCACCACCCGGGCGCTGCGGTCGGCCTGCTGGCCTGCCCCTTGCAGCTGCGCGGTGAGCATGAAGCCTTCACCCAGGTCGTCCACCGACATCGCCAGCGGGAAGTTGCTGCGCTCCTGGCTGAAGACCATGGCGATGCCCGGCCAGAGGTCCTGTCCTGGCGTGCCCGGGCTGGCGCTGTGGCGGTAGTTGAGCACCGCGCTGAACAAGGGCTGGTCGCCCGCCACCTGGCTGCAACGCTGCACCTGGGCCAGCGAGGCCTGCTCGTGCGGCAGCAGCGCCAGCAGCTCATGGTGCAGGTGCTGCACCAGCCCCGTGGCAGGCATGCCCGCCAGGCGAACGCGCAGCGGCAAGGTGTTGATGAACATGCCGATGACGCGGTCTGCACCGGCCAGGCCCTGCATGCGGCCAGACAGGATGGTGCCCAGCACCACGTCCTGGCGGCCAGACAGGCGGGCCACGACCAGGGCCCAGGCCGCGTGGGCCAAGGCCGCGCAGCTCACGCCCTGGGCCAGGGCGGCATCGCGCAAGGCCAGGGCGAGGCCGTCATCCAGCACGAGGCGGGCTTCGTCGACGCGGGCGGCACCGGCCTGGTGACCGGTGCTTGCGGGCGCGGCATCGGCCACAGCAGCATCGGCCAATGCGGCGGGCGCTGTGCCGTGCGCGTCCTGCAGCCCAAAGGGCGCCGTCCCTTCGTCCACATCGCCCAGGCGCTCGCGGAAAAAGGCCATGGCCGCGACCCCATCGGCCTGCTGCAGGGCATGGGCCACAAAGTGGCGATACGGCACCGGCGCGGGCAAGGCCGCTGCCTGACCGGCCAGGCAGGCCTGGAGCTCGGCCAGCACGATGTCTTGCGAGACGTGGTCGCTGACGATGTGGTGAACCTGAATGGCCACGTGGATGGGCCCCTGCGCAAGGCCTTCATCGGCGGGCCTGGCCACGGTCACGCGCAGCAGAGGCGCGGCCTGCAGGTCCAGCTGCTGCGGGCCGGCCAGCAGGGCCTGCAGACTGGCCAGCGGGTCTTGACCGGGCTGAGCGCGCAGCGTGAGCACGGGCAGCGCCGCGTGGCGCCAGACCACCTGCACGGCATGCGGCATGTCCACACCCAGGCGCTGTGGCCACACGAAAGACGTGCGGAGGATGTCGTGGCGGTCGATCACCTGCTGCAAGGCGGCCAGCAGGGCCTGCAGGCGTGCATCGCCGTCCAGGCGCAGGATGGTGGGCAGGATGTAGGGGTCGTCGGCCGGCCCCGACTCACCGTGCTGGGCCAGCAGGTGGTGGAAGAGGATGCCTTCTTGCAGCGGGGCCAGGGGGTAGATGTCCTGCACCTCGGGGGCGCCGCCCGGCACGGTGGCCACGACCGCGTCCAGCTGAGCCTGGCTGAGCCGACACAGGGGCAGCATGGCCGGGGTGAAGCGGTCCACAGCGGCGGTGTGGGTGCGCAAGCCAGGGCTGTCAGGCTGTGCATCCACAGGCAGCAGGGCCTGGGCCAGGTCCAGCAGGCGTGGCTGCTCGAAGACCTTGCGCACGGGCAGCTGCCAGCCGGCCTGACGCAGGCGCTCGACCATCTGCATGACCAGCAGGGAATGGCCCCCGAGCTCGAAGAAATGGTCGTGGCGGCCGATGGCCACGCCTTGCACGCGCGGCAGGATCTGCTGCCAGATGCCGGCCAACAAGGCCTCTTGAGGGCCCTGTGGCAGCTCATGGCGGCTGGCGGCGAAGGCCAGGCGGTCCGGCGCGGGCAAGGCCTGCTTGTTGACCTTGCCGTTGGGGGTAAGCGGCAGGCTGGGCAGGCAGACGATGGCCTGGGGCAGCATGAAGTCGGGCAGGGCCGCACCCAGATGGGTGCGCAGGCGGGCCGTCAGCGCAGCGGTGGTCGCGGGGTCGGCGAGGCCACCGGCATCGGCCTCGTCCAGCACCACATAGGCCGTCAGGTGAGCTTGCCCAGGTTCGTCTTCGCGGCGCAGCACCACGGCTTCGCGCACGCCAGGCAGCTGGCCGATGCGGGTCTCGACCTCACCCAATTCGATGCGGAAACCACGCAGCTTGACCTGGTCGTCGTTGCGGCCCAGGTGTTCGATCTCGCCGGATGGCGTCCAGCGGCCGATGTCGCCAGTGCGGTAGAGGCGTGCGGACGCGGGTGGCGTGCCGGCCGCTGCAAAGGGGTCGGGCACGAAGCGCGATGCACTCAACTCAGGCTGGCCCAGGTAGCCTCGCCCCACCTGCAGCCCGCCGATGCAGAGCTCACCGGCCACGCCCACAGGCACAGGCCGCCCCTGGGCATCGAGGATGCGCACCAGGGTGCCGGCCCAGGGCTTGCCAATGCTCACGGCCTGGCCGGGTGTGGCCTCCGGTGGCTGCGCGGGCACGTCGGCCACGGTCGCAACGATGGTGGTCTCGGTCGGTCCATAGCTGTTGAGCAGCCGGGCATGCGCGCCAAAGCGGCGCTGCCAACGCTGCAAGGCCTGCGGGCTGGCGGCTTCGCCACCGATGACCAGCAGGCGCCAGGGCGGCACGCCTTGCAAGGCCTCTGGCAAGGCCAGCGCCTCATCACCGGCCATGGCCAGCGCGCGCCAGTAGGCTGTGGGCAGGCCCAGCACGCTGATGCGGCGGGCCACACAGGCCGCGATGAAGTCGCGCGGCGAGGCCAGCATGGCGTCGTCACGCAGCACAACGGTGGCGCCGGTGCACAGCGGCAGCACGGTCTCTTCGAAGGCGGCGTCAAAGCTGAGCGACGCAAACTGCAGCATGCGGTCGTCGGCGCGCAAGCCATAGCGTTGCTGCGCTGCGCTCACGTAGGCCGCGAGATTGCCGTGCGTGACCATCACGCCCTTGGGCTGGCCGGTCGAGCCCGACGTGAAGACCACATACGCCAGCGCGTCCAGCTGATCGTGGTCGGGCGACACCAGGTCTGTGGACAAGGCAAGAGCCTGGCCCACGTCACACAGGCTGTCCACGGTGTGGGCGTGGGCCGTTGGCGCCAGTGACTGCAGGCGCGCCAGGCCGTCGGCATCAGCGATGAGGTGCTGCACGCCGGCTTGCTGCAGCATCTGCGCCAGCCGCTGATCGGGGTGGTTCAGGTCCAGCGGCAGGTAGGCCGCACCGGCCTGGAAGGTGCCCAGCATGGCCACGATCAGCTCGGGACAACGCGGCAGGGCCACGGCCACGATGGCTTCGGGTGGCAGGCCCTGGTCACGCAAGGCACGGGCCAGGGCCGTGCTGCGGGCGTTCAGCTCACCATAGCTGAGCGTACGGCCGGCGGCTTCGATGGCCGGGTGATCGGGCTGCTGCAGCGCCATCTCGTGGATGCGGCGGTGCACGGGCAAGGCCAGGTGGCTGGCGGGCAGCGGCTCAGGCAGGGCGGGCAGCAGCTGCGCCAACTCGGCCTCGGGCAAGACGTGCAGGTCGCTCAGCAAGGTGTGGCCACCGTGCTGGGCGTCGTGCGTCAGGGCAGCCACCAGGTGCTGCAAGGCGGTCAGCATGCAGGCGTTCACGCGCTCTGCAGACACGGGCGAGCGGGCCTCGGTGCCGAGCGTGAAGCCAGCACCGGTGTCGTCCACCGACAGGGACACGGGGTAGTTGCTGTGCTCCAGGCTGGCGCGCACGCGCAGGCCATGCCAGCTGGCATCGGCAGCGCCGGCGGGCTGGCTGTGGCGGTAGTTCAACATCGCTGTGAACAGGGGCGCACCCGGGGCCACGGCGCTGCAGCGCAGGGCCAGCGCCAGGGGCGTTTGCTCAAAGGGCATGAGGTCTTGCAGGGCGCGGTGCGTGGCCTGCAGGCCCGCCTGCACGCTCACCGGCTCACCGGCCTGCTCACCCAGGTTCACGCGCAAGGGCAAGGTGTTGACGAACAGGCCCAGCACCTCGTGGGCACCGCTCAGGGCCTGCGCGGCTTGCATGCGCCCGGACATCACGGTACCAAACACCACGTCTTCGCGCCCGCTGCAACGCGCCACCACCAGGGCCCAGGCCAGGTGGCACAAGGCGGCCGGGCTCACGCCCGCCTGGCGTGACTGGGCGCGCAACTGGCGGGCCAGGTCGGCGGGCAGGTCCAGCGTGGCGGTTTGCGAGGCCTGCCCGTCGTCCCAGGTGTCCAGCAGGCCAAAGGGTGCGCTGCAGGTGTCCACGTCGCCCAGGCGGGCGCTGAAGAAGGCCTGCGCGGCCGCGTCGTCGCGGTGGCGCACGGCGTGGGCCACGAAGTCGGCATAGGCCACCGGCGCGGGCAGGCTGGCCTGGGCGTCGGCCTGGCCCACGTCACCCACACCGCCCATCAACACGGCCACTTCGGCCATCACCCGCTCCAGCGAGATGTGGTCGCACACCATGTGGTGCAGCTGCAGCAGCACCTGCAGGCCGTGGGTGTGCACCTGCAGCAGCGGGGCCCGCGTGAGGTCCATGCGCTGGGGAGCGTGGGCCAGGGCGGTGCTGGCGTCATCGCCTGCCCACAGGGCCTGCGGCCTCCTGTGCACGGGCAGCGGGGCCTCCCGGCACACCACCTGCACGGGCTGGCTCAGGCCCTGCCACTGGATGGCGGTGCGCAAGGCGTCGTGGCGGTTCACCACCCTTTGCAAGGCGCTCAGGAAGCGCTGCAGCGTGGCTTCATCCGCCACCTCCAGCAGCACGGGCAAGACATAGGCGTCTCGCCCTTCACCGTGCACCTGGTGGTGAAACAGCATGCCCTCTTGCAGCGGCGTCAGTGGGTGAATGTCTTGCACCTGCGGGGCGCCACCGGGCACGCGGGCCACCACCTGGGCGATGTCATCGAGCGTGAGCGCCAACAGGGGCAGCATCTGCGGCTGGATCTGCGCGGTGCCGAGGGGCAGGCCGTGGCACGCGGCCAAGGCGCCAGGCGCCACGGCCTGAACCAGAGGGCGCAGGCGCAAGGCCAGGTCGGCCAGGGTGGGGGCGTTGAAGACGTCGTCCAGCGTCAGGCTCAGGCCCCTCTGGGCCAGTCGCTCGATCATGCGCACGATCAGCAGGGAGTGCCCACCCAGCTCGAAGAAGCGGTCGTGGCGGCTGAGCCGGGCCAGGCCCAGCAGCTCGCACCAGACGGCGGCCAGGGTCTGTTCGGCCTCGCCTTGGGGCTCGGCCTGCGGGGTCTCGCTGCCAGACAGGTCCGGTGCGGGCAGGGCGGCGCGGTCCAGCTTGCCATTGGGGGTGAGCGGCAACTGGTCCAGCACCATCACGCACGCAGGCAGCATGTGCTCGGGCAGGCGCAGGCGCAGTTGTGCGCGCAGGCTGCCGCCCGTGACCACATCGGCATCAGGCAAGGCATGGGCCAAGGCGTGCAAGGTGGCATAGGCGACCAGCTGGTCGCCAGCAGGCGCGGCGTGCAGCAGCACCACCGCTTCACGCACGCCGGGGCAGGCCAGCAGGCGGGACTCGACCTCGCCCAGCTCGATGCGGAACCCGCGCAGCTTGACCTGGTGGTCGTTGCGGCCCAGGTAGTGCAGGCGGCCTTGGGCGTCCCAGCGGGCCAGATCGCCAGTCTTGTACAGGCGCTGCGGTCGGCCAAAAGGCGCGGCATGCACGAAGCGCTGGGTGCTGAGGTCCGGGCGGTGCAGGTAGCCGCGGGCCAGGGCCTCACCGCCGACGTAGACCTCGCCCACCGCGCCAATGGGCAAGGGCTGCATGTGGGCGCCCAGCACGTACAGCTGCACCCGTGGCCAGGGCTGGCCCAGGCTGAGGTCATCTCCTTGCAGGTCGGCCTCTGACACGGGGTGCCAGCTGACGCAGACCGAGGCCTCGGTGGGGCCATAGGCGTTGACCACACGCAGGCCTGCCTTGACGTAAGGCGCGACGGTGGCGGGTGCGCAGGCCTCGCCGCCCACGATGAGGGTTTGCAGGCTGTGCGCACTGCCCAGCTCGCTGGCGGCCAAGGCAGATGGGGTGAGCAGGGCGTGCGTGATGCGGCCGGCTTGCAGGGTCTGGCGCAAGGGGGCGCCCGGCATGAGCGCTTCGCGTGGCGCCAGGTGCAGGCAGGCACCGTGGCACAAGGCCATGAGCCATTCCCAGGCGCAGGCATCGAAGCTGGGCGAGGCCAGCTGCAGCACGCGGCTGCCGGTGCTCAGGCCCAAGGCCGGGGCGCTGGCCTGGGCCAGCTGGTACAGGCCACGGTGCGACACCATCACCCCCTTGGGCTCGCCGGTGGAGCCGGAGGTGTAGATCACATAGGCCAGGTCGTCCACATGCGGCGCCGGTGACTGGGTGGCTGCATGGGCTTCACCGCTGAAGGCGGTGCGGTCATCGTCCACCCAGAGCACAGCCGTGTGTGCGCCGGGCTGCAGGCGGTCGACCAGCTCGCCGTGGCCGTGGGCCGTCAGCAGGACCAAGGGCTGTGCATCGGCCAGCATGAAGGCCAGGCGGGACACGGGGTAGACCGGGTCAAGAGGCAGGTAGGCGCCACCGGCCTTGAGCACGGCGAGCATGGACACGATGAGTGCGGGGCCGCGGTCTTGCAGCAAGGCCACGACGCGGTCAGGACCCACGCCTTGCGCGCGCAGGGTGGCGGCCAGCAGGTCGGCCTGGGCGTCCAGCTGGGCATAAGTCCAGGTCTGTTGCTGCCAGCTCAGCGCGGCGGCTTGCGGGGTGCGCCGGGCCCAGTCGCCGATGCAGGCTTCCAGGCGGCGGGTTGCGGCCTCGCCATCCGAGGCCAGGGCCTGAGCTTGGGCATGGCTGTGGGCCTTCAAGGCGACCAGCTGGCCTTCGCTGAGCCAGGGCAGCCGGTGCCAGGGTGCTGGCGCCTGGTCGACCGATGGTCGCCTGGCCTCATCGGCCATCGCACCCAGCAGCGTGCGCAGGCTGTCTGCCCAGCGGGCGATGGTGGCCTCGTCAAACAAGGCGGTGGCGTATTCGATGGCGCCCACCAGCTCCGCACCACCCTGCCCTGCCCGCTCGTCGGGCGCGGTTTGCAGTTGCAGGCTGAGGTTGAGGTCAAAGGGCGTGCCCTGGCGGGGCCAGTCCACCTGCTCGGCTTGCCAGGGGCCGCCGGGCAAGCCCGTTCCCGGGGTGTTGTGCAGGGTCAGCGTGGTCTGGAAGATGGGGCTGTGGCTGAGGCTGCGCGCCGGTGCCAGGGCATCGACCAGCTGGTCAAAGGGCAAGGCCTGGTGGGCCAGCGCCGCCAGCGTGCGCTCGCGCACCTGGGCCAGCAGGCCATCGAGGCTCAGCCCTTCGGGCAGGCTCACGCGCATGGGCACGGTGTTGACGAAGCAGCCCACCACGCCTTCCAGCGCGGGCAGCGGCCGGTTGGCCACCGGGCTGCCGATGACGACCTCGTCTTGCGCGCTCAGGCGGGCCATCAACATGGCCCAGGCACTGAGCAAGACCATGTACAAGGTGGCACCGTGCTGCCCGGCCAGGCGCTGCAAGCCCGCCGTGGTGGCTGCGTCCACGCGCAGGCTCAGGTGGCGGCCGGCGTGACTGGGCATGGCCCCGCGTGGGTGGTCGGTGGGCAGGGCCAGCAGGGGCGGCGCGCCGTCCAGGGTGTGGCGCCACCAGGCCAGTTGCGCGGCCATGCGGGCAGCGTGCACGCCCTGCCCTTCCAGGCCGCGTTGCCACAGGGCGTAGTCGGGGTACTGCAGAGGCAGCGCCGGCAAGGTGTGCTCGCCATGGTCGTCAGACCACAGCTGGGTCAGCTCGTTCGTCAAGACGCCCATGGACCAGCCGTCGGCCACGATGTGGTGCAACACCACGCACAGCAGGTGGGTGTCTGCACGCAAGCGCCACAAGCGCACACGCAGCAGTGGGCCCTGGGCCAGGTCGAAGGGGGCCAGCAACTCGTCCGACCGGCCCGCCAGCAGCTGGGACACGGCCTCGGCGCTGGGCACCTGCTCGCGCCAAGAGCCGCTGAGGTCCACCGCCGTGAGGGTCAGGGGCTGGGCGGCATCGACGTGCTGCACGGGCTGGCCATCGACCACGGGGAAGCGGGTGCGCAGGCCTTCATGGCGTTGCACCAGGGCATTCAGGCTGGCCTGCAGGCGGGCCAGGCCAGCGCTGCCCATGGGGCCCCGCAGCAGCAGGGCCAGGGGCAGCACGTAAGCGCGCCGGGCCTGAGGGAACTGGTCCACGAACCACATGCGTTGCTGCGCCCAGGACAGCGGCAGCGGGGCATCCGGGGCGACCGGCGGGTGGCGCAGGTGGCGGGCCTGCAGGTGGCCCGCTTGTTCGATGCCATGGGGCGTTGGGGCAGCAGCCGCTTGCTGGCCATCACCGGGGCCGGCCGCATCGGCTGCCACGGCCTGTGCCGATGCCGCCTGGGGCAGGCGCGCTTCGATCTGCATGGCCATGTCACCCAGGGCCGGATGACCGAACACCGCTTGCAGGGGCAGCTCGATCGCCCATTGCGCCTGGACGCGGCCCAGCAGCTGCACGGCACGCAGGCTGTGCCCGCCCAGGTCCATGAAGGACGTGTGCATGCCGATGCGCTGCGTGGCAGGCAAGCCCAGCACCTCGGCCCACAAGCGGGCCAGCTGCGCGGCCACCGGGCTCAGGGTGTCGCGCTCAGCGTGGTCGCCTGCAGGCCCTGGGTGGGCGGCCGCGTCGGGCAGGTGCAAGGCCTGGCGGTCCACCTTGCCGTTGGGCGTGAGCGGCAGCCGGGGCACTTGCACCAACACGGCCGGCACCATGGGGGCGGGCAAGGCCTGGCGCAGGGCGTGGCGCAGGGCGTCCAGCGGCAGGGTGGCAACGGCGTCGCTGGCGACCAGCCACGCGGCCAGCAGCGGCTCGCCCAGCGCGTCTGTGCGCAAGGCCACAACCGCGTCTCGCACGCCAGGCTGTTGCATCAGGTGGTGAGCCACCTCGTCGGTTTCGATGCGGTGGCCCCGCAGCTTGATCTGCGTGTCGGCACGTCCCAGGAAAGCCAGCGTGCCATCCGCTCGCCAGCAACCCAGGTCACCCGTGCGGTAAAGCCGCTGAGCAGGCCTGCCCGTTGGGGCCTCGGGATCGGGCACAAAGCGCGCTGCGCTCAGTTCAGGCTGATGCAGGTAGCCGAGGGCCAGACCAGGGCCGGCGATGCAGATTTCGCCCACGGCGCCTTGCGGCAAGCGACGCTGATGGCCATCGACCACGCGCACCTCGACACGGCCAATTGGGCGGCCGATGGGCAGCGAAGCGGCGCGCGCGTCACGCTGCGGATCGCATTCATGGAGGGTGGCACACACCGTGCCTTCGGACGGCCCGTAGGCATTGACGAAGCGGCGGCCCTGAGCCCAGCGCTGCATGAGCAGCGGCGGGCAGGCTTCGCCAGCGACCAGCAGCACGCGCAAGGGCTCACCGACTTGCTCAGGGTCCATGGCAGAGAGGGCCACGGGCGGCAAGGTGACGTGCGTGATCCCACGCTGGCCCAGCAAGGCTTGCAAAGGCGCGCCAGGCATGATGGCTTCGCGTGGGGCCAGGTGCAGCGCGGCACCTTGCGTCAGGGCCATCAGCCATTCGAAGGCAAAGGCATCAAAGCCTTGCGCGGCGAATTGCAGCACGCGGTCGCCGGGGCCCATGGAGAAGGCATGGGCCTGAGCCGTGGCCAGGTGCCACAAGCCGCCATGGCTGACCATCACGCCCTTCGGTCGGCCGGTGGAGCCGGAGGTGTAGACCACATAGGCCAGGTCGTCTGGCCGCGGTGGCGTGGCGGCCTGCGCCTCACAGGCCGGCGCGTGGGCATCCGGCAGAGGCCTGGCCTCGTCGCGCACGTGAGCGTCTGCGCTGAGCCACATCGTGGGCAAGGCGCCATCGGGCAGGCTGGCGGCCAGCGCGGCATGCACCTCGCCCAAGGCCTCATGGGCCAGCAGCAAGGCGGGGCGGGCGTCCGCCCACATCTGCTGCAGGCGTGCGGCGGGGTAGCTGGCGTCGAGCACCAGGTAGGCCGCGCCCGCGTGCAAGGTCGCCAGCACGGCCACGATGGACGCGGCCTCACGGGGCATCAGCAAGGCCACGATGGGGAGACTGACGGCCGTGTCCGGCGGCGAAGCGGCCTGCGCGCCAATGGCCAGGGCCACACGCATGCGGGCGGCCAAGGCCTGAGCCTGTTCGTTCAGCTGCGGATACGTGCGTTCACCGTGTGCGTCGTGCAAGGCCACGGCCTGCGGATTTGCACGGGCCATGCGGGCCACACGCTGATGGACAGGCTCGAAATCGGCATCGTCGATGGCCACGTCGTGCGAACGCTCCAGGGCCTGCAGCCTTGCCAGTTCTGCAACCGGCAAGCCCAGGCCATGCACCGGGGCACCTTCACCCGCCGCTGCGGTGGCATCCAGTTGGGCGCAGAGCTTGTCGACGGCATGCAGCACCCAGGCCATGACGCGCTCAGGCGCCACGCCGCTTTGGCCATCCAGCGCGCCGGGCAGTCGGGTCTGCACGCTGAACATGAAGCCTTCGCCCAGGTCGTCCACGCTCAGCGAGAAAGGGTAGTTGCTGCGCTCTTCGCTGTGCAGCAGGCTCAGTTCACCGGGCCGCCCCAGCTCGGGGGCCAGCACGTCGGCGCTGGTGTGGCGGTAGTTGAGCACGGCGCTGAACAAGGCCTGGCCAGGCGGCAGCGCGCTGCAGCGCAGGGCATCGGCCAACGATGCCTGCTCATGCGCCAGCAGGCCCACCAGGCCCTGGCGGGCCCGTTGCAGCAGGGTGAGCAAATCTGGCGCATCCGACCAGTTCAGGCGCCAGGGCAAGGTGTTGATGAACAGGCCCAGGGCGCGGTCCAGGCCGGCAGACGCAGAGGGGTCGGCGTCGTCACCGCCGTGCATGCGGCCTGAGAGCACCGTGCCCAGCACCACGTCGTCGCGCCCGCTGCACAGGCCCACCACCCAGGCCCAGGCCACGTGGCACAGCACGGCGGGGCTCAGGCCCAGGCGTCGGCCGTGGCCCCGCAGGGCCTGAGCCTGTGAGGTGGACAGGTGGTGCCGGTGCTCGCCAATGTCGCGCCCAGCCACCTGCACGTCGCTCAGACCCAGGGGCCAGGTGGGGGTGTCGACATCGCCCAGCAAGGCACTGAAATGGCCCCGCGCGGCATCGGGTGTCTGCGCCAGTGCGCGGGCCACGAAGCCACGGTAAGGCACGGCCGGCGGCAGTTGCGTCACCGGCGTGCCGGCCAGCAGGGCTTGCAGCTCGCTCAGCAGCACAGCCTGAGACACGTGGTCGCACACCAGGTGGTGCATCTGCACGACCACGCGCCAGCGGGCGTCGTCAGGCAAGTCACCCCAGGCCGCGTGCGGCGGCACCAGGATCACACGGCCCAGCGGGGCCTCGGCCAGGGCCAGTGCGGGCACCGGCTGGAGGCCGTCCAGCACGGGCAAGGTGGCCTGGCGGTGCACCACCTGCAGCGGGCGGGGCAGGCCTTGCCACCACAGGCTGGTGCGCAGCGCGTCGTGGCGGTCCACCAGGTTTTGCAGCGCCTGCAGGAAGCGCGACACGGCCGCCCGGTCTGCCGCGGCAAAGACCATGGGCAGCAGGTAGCCGTCAGGGGCCGCTTGTGCGCCTTCGGCTGGCGCGGCGCCCGCGCCGAGCAGCCGGTGAAAGAGCATGCCCTCTTGCAGCGGCGTGAGCGGGTAGATGTCTTGCACCGACGCCGGGCTGTGGCCGGTGCGGGCACACCAGGCCTGCAGCAGCTCGTCGGTGAGGCCGGCCTGGCGGGCCAGGGGCAGGTGGTCCAGGTGGATGCGGCGGGCATCGTGCGGCACACCGTGTGCCACGTCGCTTGACGACTGAGCAAGCAGGTTCACCGGCCGGGCACACGCGGCCAGCTCGGACAGGCGGCCGTGTTCCAGCACCTCGCGCACCTGCACCACCCAGCCCTGCTGGCGCAGCCGCTCGACCATCTGCACGACCAGCAACGAGTGGCCGCCCAGTTCGAAGAAATGCGCGTGCCGGCCGACCTGCGGCAGGCCGATGAGTTCGCACCAGATGGCGGCCAGCGCCTGCTCGATGGGGCCCTGGGGTGCGTCGTCGGTGACCGGCCTGGCCAGCGCAAGCGCTGCCACCGGCGAGAGCACCGGCGCACGGGCTGCCCGCAAAGGCCGCTCGCCTTCGGGCCAGATGTGCAGCTGTGCCGGGGCCACTGCGCCCGGGGCTTGCGCCAGCGCATCGGCCAGCGCCTGCAAGGCCCGGCACATCAGCGCGTTGACCTGCGCGGCCCGGGCGGGTGCACGGGCCTGGGTGGTCAAGGCCAGGTCCAGGCCGTAGTCGTCCACCGACAAGGTCAGGGGGTAGTTGGTGCGCTCCAGGCTGGCCAGCACCTGCACGCCCGTCAGGTCGCGCAGGCCCTGCTGCTCCTGGGCGCTGT
>CANBQJ010000034.1 GCA_947371645.1 Burkholderiales bacterium
TTGCGCAGCTCCAGCACGGCAAAGCCTTGGGCGGTGGCGGGCAGGAAGTGCCATTCGCCTTGCACCGCGTGCACGCGGGCCTGCACGCGGCTGCTCAGCGTCCAGGTGCGGCCCAGGACGCGCACGGCTGCGCCCACGCTCAGGCGCTCCAAATCGGCCAGAGCGGCCTCGTCCAGCCCCAGGCCAGCACCCTCGCCACCTGCACGGGCCTGCGGCCAGCTCAGCACGTAGGCGCCGTTGTCTTCGCTCAGGGTGGCGCTGCGGCCGTTGTCGAACAGGGCATGCCAGGCCGTCCAGCGGCCATCCCCGCCAGCCTCGCCGTCGAGGTCGGCATAGGCGTACTGCATGCGCCCCAGCAGCGTGAAGCTTTCGCCAGCAAAGCTGCCGCGCGCGCCCAGGCCCAGGGGGCTGTGGTCGTCAAAGAGCTCGGCGGACTGGCCGATGCGGCGCAGCGTGTCGCCGTCGCGCACCAGGGTGCTGCGGCAAAAGCTGCACACGGCCATGGGCGATGTCGCCGATCGGAACTCGACCGGCGCGCCGCAGGACGTGCAGTTGGCTCGCCAGGCGCGCGGGGCACCCGGCTCACTCATGGTCTGGCCTCATGTTCGGGCTCAGGCCTCACACCAGTTTCTTGAGCAGCTCGGCCTTCTTGGCGCTGAACTCTTCGTCGGTGAGGATGCCCTTGGCCTTGAGCTCGCCCAGTTTTTCGATGGTGGCCAGCACTTCATCGGCACCCAGAGCCGGCGTGGCCGCTGGAGCCGCAGGCGTGGCGCTGGCGCCCACCCCGGCCAGCCCCTGCTGGATGGACTGGGCCATGGCCTGACCCAAGGCCAGGCCGGCGCCCAGGCCTGCTGCGTCGCCCGCGATGCCACCGCCGCCATGGCCAGCAGCCAGGGTGGGCAGGGCCTGTGCGGCCTGATACTGCATGAACTGGCCCAGGTTGTTGCCCACCATGCCCATGCCGATCTTCTGGTCCAGGATCTTTTGCAGCTCTTCGGGCAGCGACACGTTCTGCACCGTCAGCCCTTCCAGCTTCAAGCCCATGGCTTCGCAGGACGGGGCCACGGCGGCGCTGAGGGCCTTGGCAAATTCAATCTGGTTGGCGGCCAGGTCCAGGAAGGGGATGCCGCTTTGCGCCACCGCATCACTCAGGTGCTGCAGCAGCAGGCCGCGCAGCTGGGTGTCCAGCTCTTCAACCGAGTAGCTGTCGCGCGTGCCGGAGATCTCGGTGTGGAAGCGCTTCGGGTCGACCAGGCGCAGGCTGAAGTTGCCAAACGCGCGCAGGCGCACGGCACCGAAGTCCTTGTCGCGCAGGGTGATGGGCTGGCTGGTGCCCCAGCGCTGGTCCATCTGCTGGCGGGTGCTGAAGAAGTAGACGTCGCTCTTGAAGGGCGAGGCAAAGAGCTTGTCCCAGTTCTTGAGGTTGGTCAGCAGGGGCAGAGTCTGCGTGGTGAGCTTGTGCGTGCCCGGCCCGAAGACGTCGGCCACCTTGCCTTCGTTGACGAAGAGGGCCATCTGCGATTCGCGCACCACCAGGGTCGCCCCGTTCTGGATTTCGCGGTCCTGAAAGGGATAACGCCAGGCCAGCACGCCGTCGCCGGCTTCCAGCCACTCGATGACGTCGACAAACTGTTTCTTGATGAAATCGACCAGTCCCATGGTTTCCTCCTTCTTCTTGGCGGAAACATCTTAGGGCAAAGCAGTGGAAATGCTTTCCCCACGGCGGGTGGGGGGCGGCTAAAATCGCCCTTCTCTCACAGCCCCTGGATCTACACCATGCCCCGCTGTCTGCCACTGGCCTGCGCGCTCGCGCTGGCCGCTTGCGCCGTCGCCCCCCTGGCCCGCGCCCAATCTGACGCCACGGCCACGCTCACGTCCAACACCACGACGGTGGACGTCAACGCACCGCAATCCACGCGTGAATTCCCGCTCAATGCCCTGCGCGGCATCCTGCAGGTGGGCGTGTCACCTGAAGCCGCGATGAACGGCCGGGCTGCCCGCCTGGCCCCGGGCGTGCGCATCCGCGGCACCAACAACCTGCTGCAGCTGCCGGGTTCGGTGAGCGGCCAGAAGCTGCTGGTGCACTACACGGTCGACAGCTACCAGCTGGTCAAGGAGGTCTGGGTGCTGCGTGCCGAAGAAGCCGCCCTGCCCTGGCCAGAGACGCCCGAACAGGCCGCCACCTGGCGCTTCGATGTGGCCAGCAAGAGCTGGATCAAGCCGAACTGATAGACGACAGACGAAGAAGTACGCCCCATGAGCCCCACCGATTCCACAGTCATCGCAGCCGCCGCACCTGCCTCACCCGACGCCTCCGGCAAGAAGGTCTACGTCAGGACCTACGGCTGCCAGATGAACGAATACGACTCGGACAAGATGTCCGACGTCATGCGCGCCGCAGAGGGCTACACGCCCACCGACAACCCCGAAGAAGCCGACCTCATCCTCTTCAACACCTGCTCCATCCGCGAGAAGGCGCAAGAGAAGGTGTTCTCCGACCTGGGCCGCGTCAAGCACCTCAAGGAGAAGGGCGTGATGATCGGCGTGGGCGGCTGTGTGGCCAGCCAGGAAGGCGCGGCCATCATCGCGCGCGCGCCCTATGTCGACGTGGTGTTCGGCCCGCAAACCCTGCACCGCCTGCCCGCCTTGCTGGCGCAACGCAAGGCGCTCAACCGCCAGCAGGTGGACATCTCCTTCCCCGAAATCGAGAAGTTCGACCACCTGCCGCCGCCGCGCAAGGACGGTGCCTCGGCCTTCGTGTCGATCATGGAAGGCTGCTCCAAGTACTGCAGCTACTGCGTGGTGCCCTACACCCGTGGCGAAGAGGTCTCGCGCCCCTTCGATGACGTGCTCACTGAAGTGGCCGACCTCGCCGACCAGGGCGTGAAAGAGGTGACGCTGCTGGGCCAGAACGTGAACGGCTTTCGCGGCAAGATGGGCGGCACCGCCGAGGTGGCCGACTTCGCGATGCTGCTGGAGTACGTGGCCGAGATCCCCGGCATCGAGCGCATCCGCTTCACCACCAGCCACCCCAACGAGTTCAGCCAGCGCCTGATCGACGTCTACGGCAAGACCAGCAAACTGGTCAACCACGTGCACCTGCCCGTGCAGCACGGCTCGGACCGCATCCTCATGGCCATGAAGCGCGGCTACACGGTGTTGGAGTACAAAAGCACCATCCGCAAACTGCGCGCCGTGCGCCCTGACATCCGCCTGTCCACCGACTTCATCGTCGGCTTCCCCGGCGAGACCGACGAAGACTTCGACAAGCTCATGAAGCTGGCCACCGAGCTCGAGTTCGATGCCTCTTACAGCTTCATCTTCAGCGCCCGCCCCGGCACGCCCGCCGCCGCCCTGGAAGACACGACGCCGCAAGAGGTCAAGCTCAAGCGCCTGCAAACCCTGCAGGCCTACCTGGACACCAATGTGCTGCGCTACGGCGAAGCGCTGGTGGGCAAGACGCAAAGGATTCTGGTGGAAGGCCCCAGCCGCAAGGACCCGTCCGAGCTCATGGGCCGCACCGAGTGCAACCGCATCGTCAACTTTGCTGCGGGCCCCACCCAGGCCCTGCGCGATCGCCTGCTGGGCGAACTGATCGACGTGACGATCACCAAGGCCTACCCGCACTCGCTGCGCGCCGAACTGCCTTTGCGCTGAAGGCCTGCCTGGCAAGACCGGGGGGAGGCCGGGCGAGGCCCATCAAACAGAGGCCGTTATGGCCGTCTGATGCGGGCTTGCGCGGGCACCAGGCGGTCGCACACTGAAACCTCCGCACGACCGTGCACTGTGTCGCCGTCGCCATGCAACTCCTCCGTCTGTGCACCGATCAGATTCAGGTGGGCCACCCCCTGCCCTGGAACGTCTACGACGAACACAGCCAGCTGCTGCTGCACCGTGGCTACCTGATGCAGGACCAGCCCCAGCTGGCGCAGCTGGTGGCGCGCGGTGCCTTCGCGGACCAGGCCGATGTCGACCGCCAGGAGCGCGAGCTTCGCCAGGCCGCGCGCCGCGCTGACCCGGTGGCCCTGTGGGCCGACCTGCACCAGCGCATGGCCCATGCGCTGGACGGCGCGCCAGCGGAAGGGCCGGACGAGGCGCCTGGCGTGCCTCAAGGGGCACCGGACCTGGCCAGCACGCTGCAAGACGTCGCCCAAGACCTGCTCTACACGGTCGAACACCACCGCGAGATCGCCCTGTTCGAGGCCATGCAGGGCGACGACCCACAGCACTACGCGGTCTCGCACGTGCTGCAGTCGGCCTTCGTGGCCAACCTGGTGGGCAGCCGCCTGGGCTGGAGCGACACCGAGCGCAGCACCCTCACCCAGGCCGCGCTCAGCATGAACCTGGGCATGACCAGGTTGCAAGCCGAACTGGCGCTGCAACGCACACCGCTCAACCGCGCGCAACGCCAGGCCGTGGACGACCACGGGCGCCTGAGCCGCGCCTTGCTGGAACAGGCCGGCGTCACCGACCTGCTGTGGCTGCACGCGGTGGAACACCACCACCTCACGCCCAATGGCGGCCCCCTGCCCGAGCACCACGCGCAGGCCGGCGACCTGGCCTGCATGCTGCACTACGCAGACGTCTACCTGGCCAAGATCAGCGCCCGCGCCACACGGCCTGCCCAGCCCTCACACGTGGCGGCACGCACCCTTTTCATCCAGACCAATGGCCAGCACAACCCCTATGTGGCGGCGCTGATCAAGGAAGTCGGCATCTACCCGCCCGGCACCTGCGTGCGCCTGGCCAATGGCGACATCGGCGTGGTGGTGCGGCGTGGCGAGGTGGCCCACCAGCCGCAGGTGCGCAGCCTGCTGGATGCACAGGGCAGGGCCTTGCCCCAGGCGCTGAACCGCGACACCGCCCTCGCCCCGTTCAAGGTGACCGATGCCCTGCCCCGCGGCACCTTCAAGACCCGCCTGAGCGCCATCTGAGCGCCCGGCCCCGTGTCGCCCGTGGCTCAGCCCCGCACCGCCTGAGCCAGCGCCGCCAGCAGGCGGTCGACCTGGGCGGGGCTGTGCGCGGCCGTGAGCGAGATGCGCAGGCGCGCCGTACCCACCGGCACCGTGGGCGGACGGATGGCCGGCACCCACACGCCCTGGGCCTCCAGCGCCTGCATGAGCGCCATGGCATCCTCGTTGCTGCCCACCATCAGTGGCTGGATGGCCGTCACCGAGGGCATCAAGGGCCAGGGCAGCCGCAGGCGCAGCACGCCTTCGGCCAGCTGCGTGCGCAGGGCCTGCAGGCGTTCGCGCCGCCAGGTCTCTTCGCGCATCACCTGCACCGACGCGCACAAGGTCTGGGCCAGCATGGGCGGCGGCGCGGTGGCGAACATGTAGGTGCGGGCGCGCTGCATCAGCCAGTCGATGAGCACCGCCTGACCCGCCACGAAAGCACCCGCCACACCGGCGGCCTTGCCCAGGGTGGCCATGTAGATGAGGCGGCCTGATGCCCGCTGCAAGGCTTCGCCTGCCAGGCCATGGTGGGCCAGGACGCCCTCGCCATGCGGGCCCAGCACGCCGTGGCCATGGGCATCGTCCAGCAAGAGCCAGGCGTCGTGGGCCTCGCACAGGGCCAGCAGCGCGGGCACATCGGCCAGCGTGCCGTCCATGCTGAAGACGGCGTCGCTCACCACCAGCTTGCGGCGGGCCGTCGACGCGGCCAGGGCGGTGTCCAGTGCCTGCAGGTCCCGGTGGGGGATGACGTGCAGCGCGGCCTTGGACAGGCGGATGCCATCGATGAGGCAGGCGTGGTTCAGCGCATCGGAGAACACGGCGTCGGGCGGCCCCACCAGCGCGGGGACAATGCCCACATTGGCCCCGTAGCCCGAGTGAAAGCTCAAGGCGCGCGGCAGGCCCACGTGGGCAGCCAGGGCCTGGTCCAGGGCCTCATGGGCGTGGTGGTGGCCGCACACCAGGGCAGAGGCCGTGGCACCCACGCCGTCGCGCTCGGCGCTGGCCTGCGCAGCGGCCTTCAGTGCAGGGTGGTGCGCCAGGCCCAGGTAGTCGTTGCTGCCAAAGGCCAGCATGGCGCGCCCGTCCAGGCTGAGCACGCTGCCCAGGCCGGCCTGGGCGTCCAGATCGGGGTGCTGGTGCAGCACCTGCACCTGGCGGCGGTGGCGCAGCAGGTGCTGCCGCGCCCAGTCGTCCAGCTGCGGCCCCAAGGCCTGCGAAAAATCTCCAGTCATGGCCGAGGAGGCTAGCACGGGTGCACCGTGGCGGCGCGGGCCTTCAGTCCAGCAGCGCCGGCAAGCCTGCGCCCAGTTCACGGGCCTGCTGCAGCACCCGCGCCATGATGTCCGCCACGGAGGCCACGTCGTGCACCAGGCCCTGGCTCTGGCCGATCAGCTGCACGCCGTCCACCAGGTTGCCGTCGTGGATCGCCTTGCGCATGGCCAGCGTGGCCGCACCGAAATAGGCCACTTCCATGGCCGGCACCAGGCCTTGCGACAAGGCCTCGCGGGCCAGGTGGCTCAAGGGGGTGTTGAGCTCTCGCGCGGCGGCCAGGGCGCGGCCCATGGCCACGGGCGGGCTCAGGCGCCGCGCGGTGTAGCGCTCGCCACCCGGTGTGCGCATGACCCGGCAAGGGAAGGTGTCGAAGTTGCGCGAATAGATGGTGTCTTCGGCGGGTTTGTCGACGATGTGCTGCTTGGTGCTGGCATGCACCGGGCTTTCGCGCGAGCTGGCGAAGCGCGTGCCCATGGCCACGGCGTCGGCGCCCAGAGCCAGCGCGGCCAGCAGGCCACGGCCGTCTGCAAAGCCTCCGGCGGCGATGATGGGTTTGTCCGTCATGTCGCGCACTGCGGGGATCAACACCATCGACGTGACGGCGCCGCCATGCGCCGCCGCTTCGTGCCCCGTGACGATGAGGCCATCGGCACCAAAGGCCAGCGCGGCCCGCGCATGCTGCTCGCTCGAGATGGTCGCGATCACCTTGCCGCCGTAGGCCTGGGCGGCGTCCACCACCCAGTCGCCCTTGCCCATCGAGGTGTTGATGACGCTCACGCGCTCGTCCAGGGCCACGCGCGCGCAGTCGGCCGCACCGGGCATCTTGAGGCTGCAGCCCACGCCAAAGGGCTTGTCGGTGCGGCTGCGCACCTCGCGGATGGCGGCGCGGCATTCATCGGGTGACATGCCACCCGAGGCCAGGATGCCCAGCCCTCCGGCCTCGCTGACGGCGGCCACCAGCTGCGGCACTGCCACATAGGTCATGCCCGGCAGGACGATGGGGTGGGCGATGCCCAGCATGCGGGTGAGGCGGGTGTTCATGCGGCAACGGTATCAGGCGAGGGACGGTCCAGCCAGTGGAGCAGCCCGGTGAAGAGCTGGGTGGTGTCGATGGGTTTGGACAGGTGGGCGTTCATGCCGGCCTTGAGGCAGTCGTCCTGCTCCTGCTGCAAGACGCTGGCGGTCATGGCCAGGATGGGCAGGTCGCGGTGCGCAGGCAGCGCACGGATGGCGCGCGTGGCCTGCATGCCGTCCATGCCGGGCATGTGGACGTCCATCAGCACCAGCGACACCGGTGGATCGCCGGCCTGCAGCACCGCATCGATGGCTTCCTGCCCGCCGGTGGCGACCCGGGTTTTCAGGCCGGCCATGGCCAGCAGCTCGGTGGTGAGGATGCGGTTGACGAGGTTGTCGTCGGCCACCAGCACCAGCTTGTCGGCATGGCGTTGCCGCAGCGCCTGCAAGGCCGCATCCAGCTGTGGCGGCAGGGCGGCTGGCTGCGGGCTGGCCGAGAGACCCACCGTGGCGGGCGGCAGGTCAGCACCGGGCGCCAGCGACCGCCGAGGCTGGACGGCGGGCGCCTCCGCCCCTGGCACCGCCAAGGTGAACCAGAAGACGCTGCCCTGGCCCGGTTCGCTGCTCACCCCGATCTGCCCCCCCATGCACTCCACCAGGCTGCGCGTGATGGCCAGGCCCAGGCCGGTGCCGCCGAAGCGCCGCGTGGTGGAGTCATCGGCCTGCACGAAGGCGTTGAACAGGCGCGCTTGCTGGGCGGCGGCAATGCCGATGCCTTCGTCGTGCACCTCGATGCGCAAGGTCAGCTGTCTGGCCTGGCCTGCTGGCTCTGGTGGGGCGACAGGCTCGTTCATGGCCGTCGCCACCAGCTGCACGCCGCCCTGGTCGCTGAACTTCACGGCATTGCTCAGCAGGTTGATCAGGACCTGAGACAGGCGGGTGCGGTCTGCCATCACCCAGGCCGGGCAGCGGCTGTCGTCCACCGTGATGCGCAGCCCTTTCTCCCGGGCCCGCGCGGCCACCATGTCCACGCACTGGCCAAACAGCGCCGGCAGGTTCACGGCTTCAGGGTGCAGGGTGAACATGCCCGCCTCGATCTTGGACAAATCCAGGATGGCGTTGATGATCTCCAGCAGGTGCGCAGCGGCCTGTTCGATCATCTGCAGGCGCTCGGCACCGGCCGGCGGCAGCGCCGAGCGCTTGAGCAAAAAGGTGGCCCCCAGGATGGCGTTCATGGGGGTGCGGATCTCGTGGCTCATGTTGGCGATGAAGGCGCTCTTGGCGCGGTTGGCCGCCTCGGCCCGGTCCAGCGCGTGCGTGAGCTGCACGGTGCGCTCGCCGATCTTTACTTCCAGGTGGTCTCGGTAGGCGGCCAGCTCCTGCATGCGCGCGTGAAGCTGGTCCTGCATGGCCTGGAGCGCTTGCGACAGCGTGCCGATTTCGTCGTGTCGGGTGCGGTCGGGCAGGAAGGCCACCTGCGCGCCGTCCCTCAATGCCTGGGCGGCGGCCGTGAGCGACCGCAATGGCCGCACGATGTGCCCCGCCAGCCACCAGCTCAAACCCATGAACAGGCCCGCACCCAGCAAGCCGACGCCCAGCAGGCGCCAGCCCAGAGCTTCGCCGGGGCCCAGCAGCTGGCGCGGGTCCTGGCGCACCACCATGAGGCCTGGCGAAGCGGCCTCGCCCAACTTGAGCGGCAGGGGTGCGGCCGCACTCAGGCGCTCGCCCAGGTCGGGCCAGACCACCGGCCGGGGCGGCTCGCCGGGCGCCACTTGCCCCCCGGACACCGGCAGCAGGCGACGCCCGATGGCCGACGCCGGCCCCAGCCAGACCTCGCCTTGCGGCCCCAGCAACAGGGTGTCCCGGGCGCTGGGGTCATGGGCGCTGATGCCGGCCTGCTGGTCGACGATCCAGCGCCAGTTGAGCTTGGCCACCAGCACGCCCAGGATGCGGCCTTCGTAGTCGACCACGGGCACCGCCATGTCCAGCAGGAGCACGGGGCGGCCGTCTTCGTCCAGCGGCAGGTAGGGTGCCAGCTCTGCAGCAGGCGCAGGGGCACCTATCCACGGGCTCTGGCGGCCATGCAGGAACCAGGGCGACCGGGCCACATCGGTGCGCTCCAGCCTGGCCCCCGTCGCCGTCAGCACCACGCCTTTGGCGCTGGTCAAAGCCAGCCACTCGAACTCGGGGTGGTAGCTGCGCACCCGCTCCAGCAGCAAGCGCACGACGCCGGCATCGGCCGGGCCGCTGCTCAGTTCGGGCAAGGTGGCCAGTTGCAGGATCTGGCTTTGCCTTTCGGCCAGCAAGACAGAGATCAACTGCCCCGCCACATGCGCTTCACGCCGAACGATGGCCCCCACGGCGTCTTGCAGCCTGCCGCGTTGATCTTGCACCACCCAGGCGGCCATCAGCACCGCGAACACCACGCCGCTGAGCCCCGTGAACAGCGCCACGCGGGCGCGCACGCTGCGGTGGGGCATCACGCGAGCCGACAGGGGCAGATCAGACATACGTGAACCTGATGCGGGGTGTGGCAAACCGAGGTGGCAAGGCCCCTGGGAGGGCATAAACTTAGGCGATTCAGACATCCGTCGACCTGTCCTATTGTCGCCGCGCCCGACATGCTTTCAACGTTGCTGCGAACCCTCACCTGCAAGCCCGGCACCCGTGCCTGGCTGGGGCTGGGCGTCGCCCTGATCGCCCTGCACGCCGGGGTGGCCTGGTCAGCAGAGAGCGACACCACCTTGACCATCGCCACGGTCAACAACGGCCACATGCTGACGCTGCAAAAAATGTCGCGTCAGTTTGAGGTCAGTCACCCGGGCATTCACCTGAAGTGGGTCACGCTGGAAGAAGGCCCCCTGCGCCAGCAGGTCAGCCGGGACATCGCCACAGGCGGTGGCCGCTTCGACATCATGACCATCGGCGCCTACGAAGCCGCCATCTGGGGGCGCAGGGGCTGGCTCCAGGCCCTGAAGCCCAGTGCAGCCTATGACGTGGACGACCTCCTGCCCCCCATCCGGCAGGCGCTGTCGGTCAAACAGAAACTCTACGCTTTGCCGTTTTATGGCGAAAGCTCCATGACCATGGTGCGCCAGGACCTGCTGGACAAAGCAGGCGTCACGCTGCCTCCCCACCCCACCTGGGACCAGATCCGGTCGGCGGCCGCCAGGCTGAACGACCCGGCGCATGGCGTGGCCGGCATCTGCCTGCGCGGCAAGGCCGGTTGGGGCGAAAACATCACCCTGTTGACCACCATGGCCAACAGCTACGGCGGCCAGTGGTTTGACACCCGATGGCAGCCCAGGCTGGACACGCCGGCCTGGAAGCAGGCCCTGGCCATGTACCTGGACCTCCTGCAGCACTGGGGCCCGCCAGGCGCTGCGGCCAATGGCTACAACGAGAACCTGGCCCTGTTCATGGATGGCCGTTGCGGCATCTGGGTGGACGCCACCGTGGCGGGCGGCTTCGTCAACCGCGCCGGCGCCTCCAGGGTGGCCGGCCGGGTGAGCTTCCTGCAGGCGCCCGTGGCCAGCACACCCAAGGGCTCGCACTGGCTGTGGACCTGGGCACTGGCGGTGCCCGCCAGCTCCAGGAAGGCAGCCGTGGCTCAAGCGTTCATCGAGTGGGCCACATCCCGGCCCTACATCCAGCTCGTGGCCCGCAGCGAAGGCTGGGGCGCGGTGCCCTCCGGCACCCGCCAGTCCACCTATGCCGAGGCGGCCTTCCTGAAGGCCAACCCCCAGGCCAGCATCGAACGCGAGGCGATTGCCACCGCCAACCCGCTGGACGCCACCTTGCCCAAATCGCCCTACGTGGGCATCCAGTTCGCCGCGATCCCCGAGTTCCAGGGCATCGGCACGGCGGTGGGCCAACTGGTGGCCACGCTGCTGCACGCCCAGGGCGATGTCGACAACACCCTGGACAAGGCCCAGGCCCTGGCCGAACAGCGCATGCGCGACGCCGGCTACCTGCGCTGAAGCGCAGCGGGCAAACAGCCGACCAGCTGCCGGATGGCATGGGGCATGGCCGCCTCCGGCGTGTTGGCGTAACCCATGACCAGGCCATTGAAACCCTCTGGCCCACCGCTGAGGTAGGCCGACAACGGCCTGGGGCTCAAGCGGTGCAAGGCCGCCGCCTGACTCAAAGCCAGGTCCGACACGCCGCCGGCATCCGGCCCGGGCAGGCTGAGCACCAGGTGCAGGCCCGCTTGCCCGCCCAGCACCTGGCCGGGCAATGGCCAGTGCCGGTCGATGGCCTCGCGCAAGGCCGCTTGCCGTGCGGCATACAGGCGCCGCATGCGTCGCAGGTGCCGGGTGTACTCGCCCTCCTGGATGAACTCCGCCAGCGCGCGCTGCTCGGCCACGCGGCCCGCACGCACCATGGCGCCGGTCACACCCTGAGCGGCATGCAGCAGGGCCTGTGGCCACACGATGAAGCCCAGGCGCAGCGCAGGGAACAGCGTCTTGCTGAAGGTGCCCAGGTAGACCACCGGCGCGTCCGCCACCTGCCCCTGCATGGCGGCCAGTGGCGGCCCATCGTGGCGGAACTCGCTGTCGTAGTCGTCCTCCAGGATCCAGGCACCCACGTGCTGCGCGTGCGCGATCAAGGCGTGGCGCCGGCTCAGGCCGAGCACCGCGCCCAGGGGGTACTGGTGCGATGGTGTGGTGTAGACCAACCGAGGCGCCGGCTGCTCCGCCTGGCCTTGGCCGTCCAGCGGCATCTGCATGCCCTGGGCGTCCACGGTACAGGGGCGGATGCGCAGCCCTGCCAGGCGGAAGGCCGCCGTGGCCGCGCCATAGCCGGGGTGCTCCATCCAGACGGTGTCGCCCACATCGGCCAGCCAGTGCGCGCAGCGGGCCAGGCTGTCTTGCGTGCCATCGGTGATGCTGACCTGCTCGGCGTCGCACACCACGCCGCGTGAGGCCCGCAGGTAAGTGGCGATGGCCTGGCGCAGGTCGGGCTCACCCTGGCTGTCGCGGTAGGCGGCGTCGTCGGAGTGTTGCTGACGTGCGTGGCGGTCCACCAGGGCGCACCAGCGCCGCATGGGGAAGGCGTCCAGCGCGGGGATGCCGGGCATCAAAGGCCAGGTGTCCATCTCGGCGGGGCGGCGGCGCGCCAGGCCCTGGGCACGCTGAGACAGCGATGCGGCCAGGCCCGGTGCGGCCGATGGTGCCGACGCGTCGCCTGGGCATGGCTGCAGGCCGGACGTGCCGGGTGACCTGCCGCTTGACCTCGCACTTGACCTCGCACTTGACCTGGCCTTTGACGTCGCGCTGGACGCCGCCGCCTGACGCCCAACAGGCAGCACCGCCACCACCGTGCCCTGCCGGGTGCTCTGCACATGGCCTTCGGCCTGCAACTGGGCATACGCGTGCACGACGCCGTTGCGCGACAGGCCCAGCTCCTGTGCCAGTGCCCTGCTGGCGGGCAGCACCGTGCCCCCAGTCAGCTCGCCTTGCGAGATCAGCTGCTTGAGGCGGGTGTACAGCAAGCGCTGCAGGCTCAGGCCTTGCTGTCGGGCCTGGCGGCGCAGGCTGCGGCCTTGCAGGTGCAAGTGGAGGTCGGTCATGGCGGGCGGCACCACGTCAGATCGTGGTTCCAAACTTTGATGAGGATGTGGATCTTTTCACAGAACCACCTCTGCACCACACTGCCTCCCTGACCTTCAACCCCATCAGGAAGACCATGAACCCACAAGCAGCCTCCCGCACCGACACGCCACCAGCCAGCGAACGCTGCAGGGTCAAGCGCGCAGCCGAGCGTGGCCACTACGAGGCCGACACCATCCGTGCCATCGTGGACGCGGCCCAGGTCTGCCACGTGGCCTTCGCCGCGCCTGAGCCCATCTGCCTGCCCACGGTGTGCTGGCGCGTGGGTGAGCGGCTCTACATCCATGGCTCCAATGGCAGCCGCATGATGAAGCTGCTGGGCGGGGGTGCGCAGGCTTGCGTGGCCATCACGCACGTCGACGGGCTGGTGATGGCGCGCTCGGCCTTCCACCACTCGATGAACTTCAGGTCGGTGGTCATCCACGGCCAGTTCGAGCCCGTGAGCGACGTCGACAAGCCGGGCATCCTGGACGCCCTGGTCGACCACATCATGCCGGGCCGCAGCCAGGAGGCCCGCCCGGCCGACCGCAATGAACTGGCCGCCACCACGGTGCTGGGCATCTCGCTGCACGAGGCCGCGGCCAAGGTGCGCACGGGCCCGCCGCTGGACAAGGCAGAAGACCTCAGCTGGCCCGCCTGGGCTGGTGTGCTGCCCCTGCGCCAGCAGGCGCTGCCCGCGCAAACCGAATTGGGCTGCACCGTGCCCATGCCAGCCTGGGCACAGGCCTGGGGCGAGGCAGAAGCCCAGCCCACAGGCGGATGGTGATCAGCCCAGGGCGGGCGGCAGGTCCAGCTTGAGCTGCTCGGCTTGGGCTGCTGCGTCCCAGCCCCAGTGGGCCAGCATGGGCGCCATCAGGCGCGCGCGCAAGGTGGCCAGGTTGGCCCCTTGTTCCGGCATGTCGGGGTCGATCACATTGGCCACCCAGCCGGCAAATTTCAAGCCCCGGCGCAGGATGGCCTCCTGCGTCAGCAAGGCGTGGTTGAGGCAACCCAGGCGCAGGCCCACCACCAGGATCACCGGCAGGGCCAGGCGCTGGGCCAGGTCGGCGCTGGTGGTCCAGCTGCTCTCACCCAGCGGGCCTTCGTGCAGGGGCACCATGAAGCCGCCGGCGCCCTCCACCACCACCGCGTCGGCGTGCTGGCGCAAGGCATGGAAGCTGGCCTCGATGTGGTTGAGCTCGATGACCTCACCAGCGCGCTGGGCCGCGATGTGCGGCGACACGGCGTCGGGCAAGGCATAGGGGTTCACGAAGGACGTGGGCACCTGCAGGCTGGACGCCGCCCGCAAGGCCACCACGTCTTCGTTGAGCCATTCGCCATGGCCAGGGCGTTCTTCCACCCAGTCGCAACCCGCCGCCACGGGCTTCATGCCCACCACGCGCGGGTGACCGGCCTGGCGCAGCGCATGCAGCAAGGCACAGCTCACGCGGGTCTTGCCCACGCCTGTGTCGGTACCGGTGATGAAGTAGGCGCTCATGGCATGGCAGGGTCGTTGGAGGTGGCGGCACCGGCTTGCAACGAAGCCGGTGGCGTTTCGGCCAGCACCAGGTCCAGCACGGACAAGGTGGCATCGGCCAGGAAGTCCTGCTCGGTGTCGCTCAGGGTGTAGGGCGGCATCACGTAGAGGCTGCTGCCAATGGGGCGCAGCAGCACGCCGGCGTCCAGGGCCGCACGGTGAAAGCGCGCCGAGAAGCCCGCGTCCACATCGGCGATGTCCCAGGCCCAGACCTGGCCCAGGTGGCGCGCATGGCGCACGCGCGGGTGCCGGTGCAAGGGCTGCAGCAAGGCGTCCAGGCGGGCGGCGCGCACGCGGTTGTGGGCCAGTTGGTCCAGGCCTTGCGGATCGATGTGGGCGAAGGTGTCCAGCACCGCCAGGGCCGCGCTGCAGGCCAGCGGGTTGCCGGTGTAGGAATGCGAATGCAGGAAGCCGTGGCTGCTGCGCTCGTCCCAGAAGGCATCAAAGACGGCATCGGTCGTCAGCACCACCGACATGGGCAGCACGCCGCCCGTCAGCCCCTTGCTCAGGCAGATGAAGTCCGGCTTGACGTGCTGGCCATCCGCGCCCACGGCCTGCTGGTGGGCAAACAGGCTGCCCGTGCGGCCAAAGCCGGTGGCGATCTCATCGGCGATCCAGTGCACCTGGTGTTGATCGCACAGGCGGCGCACGGCGAGCAGGTAGTCCGGGGCGTACATGCCCATGCCCGCCGCGCCCTGCATCAGGGGCTCCAGGATGATGGCGGCCAGCTCGTGGTGGTGGGCCGCGAAGTGGGCTTCGAGCGTGGCCACGCAATCGGCCAGGTGCTGGGCGGCGCTCACGCCCGGCGCGGCCAGGCGGGGGTCGGGCGAAGGCAGGGTGGCGGCGCAACGCAGCAGGGGCGCATAAGCTTCGCGGAACAGCGGGATGTCGGTGACGGCCAGGGCACCCACGGTCTCGCCGTGGTAGCCGCCTTGAAGGGCCACGAAGCTGTGTTTGCCGCTCAAGCCCCGGTTGCGCCAGCTGTGCACGCTCATCTTCAGGGCGATCTCGGTGGCGCTGGCGCCATCGCTGCCGTAGAAAGCGTGGCCCAGGCCGGTGAGCTGCCCCAGGCGCTCGGACAGCTCGACCACCGGTGGGTGGGTGAGGCCGGCCAGCATGGTGTGGTCCAGGCGCTGCAGCTGCGCGGTGATGGCGTTGCGGATGGGCGCAAAGCCGTGCCCGAAGAGGTTGACCCACCACGAACTGACGGCATCCAGGATGCGGTGGCCGTGGTCATCCACCAGCCAGGCACCTTCGGCCGCCACGATGGCGCGCAGGGGGTGGGCCTCGTGCACCTTCATCTGGGTGCAGGGGTGCCACACGGCCTGCGCACTGCGCTCAGACCAGCTGAGGGGGGGCATGCGCTGGGACTGGGGCTGGTGCATGGCGTTCAGTGTCGCTGCAATGGGGACGGGGTCAAGGTCAATCCGGTCGGTACAGGCAACGGTCGCCCGATGCGCGCGACACGGCCACGGCGCTGGCCTGTGGCAACTTTGCCTGCACGCGCTCGAAGATGAACACACAGAGGTTTTCCAATGTGGCGACACCCAGGCCGGCCACCTCGTCCAGGAAGTGGTGGTCCAGCTGGCTGCGCACTTCGGCGATCACGGCGCGCAGCACGGCCAGGTCCACCACCATGCCGGACTCGGCCTGGCGAGGGCCACGCACGTAGACCTCGGCTGTGTAGGTGTGGCCGTGGATGCGGCGGCTGCCTGCGGCCTCCTCCGGCGACACCTGGCGCTTCAAGGTGTGGGCGGCATCGAAGGTGAAGGTCTGGCTGAGTTCGAACATCGGGGGGTCCAGGGGCGCAAGGGAATGCAAAGAGCAAGGTGGGCTAAGCAGAGACGGGTGACGGGGCGAGAGCCCCCGTCAGCGTATGCCCAGGGCTTTGTGCGTCTGCACGCTCAAGAGCCAGCGGGGGTGGGCCAGGCACCAGTCCAGCGCCCACTGCTGGGCGGCCGCACGGGCGGCAGGGTCGGCACTGTCCATGGCCTGCACGCGCATCTGGGCAAAGTCCATCTGCTCCATGACCAGCAGGTCGGCTTCGGTGAAACCGGCCTGCGGCACCACCACTTTGAGCTCATGGCCCCGGGTCTGCAAGAGCGGCGCGCCGGCCTTGGGGCTGACGCACACCCAGTCCAGCCCGTCCGGCGCCACCACGCTGCCATTGGTTTCCACGGCAATCTCGAAGCCTTGTGCATGCAGGGCCTCGATCAGGTCGGCATCCACCTGCAGCAGGGGCTCGCCACCGGTGAGCACGGCAAACCTGCGGCCCTGGCGGCCAGACGGCGTGTCGGGCCAGAACGCAGCGATGTGGGCCGCCAGCGCCGCCGCATCGGCGAACTTGCCGCCGCCCAGGCCATCGGTGCCCACGAACTCGGTGTCGCAAAAGCGGCAGACGGCGCTGGCGCGATCGGCTTCGCGGCCGCTCCAGAGGTTGCAGCCGGCGAAGCGGCAGAACACCGCCGGGCGGCCCGCATGGGTGCCTTCGCCCTGCAGGGTGTAGAAAGTTTCCTTGACGCTGTATGTCATCCGTTGGTCTCGTCAGCGGCGCATGCCTGTCCACCACACACCCAGGGCCGACACCAGCACCAGGGCCACATAGGTCCACATGGCACCGTCTCGCCCCAGGGCCAGCAGGCCCAGCACCATCACCAGGGCATTGGCGGCCAGCACCCACGCCACCTGGGTGGACCAGGCCGTGCCGGCCAGGGCGCGGTGCCAGAACACACGCGCCAGCGTGGGCACCAGCAGGGCCATCCCCAGGGCGGGGGCGAAAAAGTTCAGCAGGTGGTTGAGGAAATCAGCACTGTCCATGGGGGCCTGTTCATCGCGAAAACTGCACGTCCAGCGGTCTGGCAGCGCCCCTGTGGCCAGTTTCACCCTTGATCCAGCACAAGAATTCTGCGCTTGACCACAGGATGCGGGGTTAACCGGCACAGTTCACGACCTTTCAGTCGAACCGTCGATTTTATAATGCCGGCCATGACCGTCTTGTCGCTGGGCCTCAACCACACCACCGCGTCCGTGGACCTGCGGGGCAAATTTGCCTTCGCGGTAGACCAGCTTTCGCCGGTTTTGCGCACCTTGCACCAGCGTTTGCAGGGCGTCGCCCAGGGCCCTCAGCCCGAAGTGGCGCTGCTGTCCACCTGCAATCGCACCGAACTCTACTGCGCCGCCTCCGGCCTGGGCCAGCACCACAATGCCTTGCTGCACGCCACCGGCGACTGGCTGGCCAGCGTGGGCAACGTCAGCCGCGAAGAGCTGATGCGCCACACCTACCTGCTCGAAGGTGGCCAGGCCGCGCGACACGCCTTCCGTGTGGCTTCGGGGCTCGATTCCATGGTGCTGGGCGAACCCCAGATCCTGGGCCAGATGAAACAGGCCGTGCGCGAAGCCGACACCGCCGGCACCCTGGGCACGACCCTGCACCAGCTCTTCCAGCGCAGCTTTGCGGTGGCCAAAGAGGTGCGCACGTCAACAGAAATCGGCGCGCACTCCATCAGCATGGCCGCCGCCGCCGTGCGCCTGGCTGGCCAGCTCTTTGAAGACCTGGGCCGCACGCGCATCCTGTTTGTGGGCGCCGGCGAGATGATCGAGCTCACCGCCACGCACTTTGCCGCGCGCAACCCGCGCGCCATGGCCGTGGCCAACCGCACCCTGGAGCGCGGCGAAAAGCTCGCCACCCACCTGGGCGCGCAGGCCATGCGCCTGGCCGACCTGCCCGAGCGCCTGCACGAGTTCGACATCGTCGTGTCCTGCACCGCCAGCTCGGTCCCCATCATCGGCCTGGGCGCCGTCGAGCGGGCGTTGAAGGCCCGCAAGCGCCGCCCGATCTTCATGGTCGACCTGGCCGTGCCCCGCGACATCGAGCCCGAAGTCGCCCGGCTTGACGACATCTACCTCTACACGGTGGACGACCTGTCCGCCGCCGTGCAGACCGCCGGCGAAAAGCGCCAGGCCGCCGTCGCCCAGGCCGAAGCCATCATCGAATCCGGCGTTCAGGGCTTCGTGCACTGGCTGGACCAGCGCAGCACCGTGCCGCTCATCCAGGCCCTGCATGGGCAGGCCGACAGCTGGCGCCAGACCGAGCTGGCCCGCGCCCGCAAGCTGCTGGCCAAGGGCGAAGACATCGAAGCGGTGCTGGAAGCGCTCAGCAAAGGCCTCACGCAAAAGATGCTGCACGGCGCCATGGCCGAGCTGCACGCCGCAGACACCCAGCACCGGCCGCAGGTGGCGGCCACGCTGTCGCGCCTCTTTTTGCGCGGCGAGCTGCCTGGCAACGGCGGCCGCACGCCGCCTCGCAACGAGGAACCCACGTGAGCCGCGCCCTGGCGCCCTCACTTGCCTCTTCGCTCGATCGCCTGGCCCGCCGCCTGCAAGAGCTGGACGCCGCCCTGGCCGACCCGGCAGTCGCCGCCGACCACCGCCGCTTTCGCGACATCTCCCGTGAACACGCCGAAGTGGCCGCCGTGGTCGACCTGGCCCGCCGCCACACCCAGCGCGAGCGCGACCAGGCCAGCGCCCGCCAGATGCAGGACGAAGCCGGCGCCGACGCCGACATGCGCGCCATGGCCGCTGAAGAAATCTCGGCGGCCGAAGCCGACCTGAACGCCCTGTCGGCCGCACTGCAAACCGCCCTGCTGCCCAAAGACCCGGACGACGCCCGCCCCGCCTTCGTCGAAATCCGCGCGGGCACGGGCGGTGACGAATCCGCCCTGTTCGCCGGCGACCTCACCCGCATGTACAGCCGCTACGCCGAGCGCCAGGGCTGGCAGGTGGAGGTGATGTCTGCCAACGATGCCGACCTGGGTGGCTACAAGGAAATCGTGCTGCGCATCGACCATGGTGGGTCGGGCCCCGGCGTCTATGGCCAGCTGAAATTCGAATCCGGCGGCCACCGCGTGCAGCGCATCCCCGCCACCGAATCGCAAGGCCGCATCCACACCAGCGCCTGCACCGTCGCCGTGATGCCCGAGCCGGACGAGGCCGAGGCCATCCAGCTCAACCCGGCCGACCTGCGCATCGACACCTTCCGCGCCAGCGGCGCCGGTGGCCAGCACATCAACAAAACCGACTCGGCCGTGCGCGTGGTGCACCTGCCCACGGGCATCGTCGCCGAATGCCAGGACGGGCGCAGCCAACACAGCAACAAGGCCAAGGCCCTGCAGGTGCTGCAAGCCCGCATCCAGGAAAAGGACCGCAGCGAACGCGCCGCCAAGGAGGCCGCCCTGCGCAAAGGCCTGGTGGGCACGGGCGACCGCTCCGACCGCATCCGCACCTACAACTTCCCCCAAGGCCGACTCACCGACCACCGCATCAACCTCACGCTCTACAAGCTGGGCATGGTGATGGACGGCGAGCTCGATGACGTGGTGGGCGCGCTGATCTCTGCCCAGGCCGCCGAGCAGCTGGCGGAACTGGAAGCCGCCAGCGGGGTCTGATCGCCTGTCGCTTCAGCCGCCGGCCCCATGCGCATGTCCCACACGCCCCTCTCCTTGCCCACCAGCTTGCCGGCCTTGACTGTGCAGGAGGCCCTTGCCCTGGCCCACACCCACGGGCTGGACCGTGTCGACGCACAGCTCACCCTGGGGCAACTGCTGCAGCGCAACCGCGCCTGGCTGCTGGCCCACGACGACGCGCCCCTGAGCCTCGACCACACCGCCCGCTGGCACGACTGGATGGCCCGCCGCGCCAAGGGTGAACCGCTGGCCTACCTGGTCGGCGAAAAGGAATTCTTCGGCCTGAGCCTGCAGGTGTCCCCCGCCGTGCTGGTGCCCCGCCCCGACACCGAAACCCTGGTCGACTGGGCCCTGGACCTGATCCGCCAGCTGCGCACCCACCAGGCACACCCCGCGCAGGCCTTGCGGGCCGTGGACCTGGGCACCGGCAGCGGCGCCATCGCCCTGGCCCTGGCCGCCCACGGCGGCCCGCTCGACCTCACCGCCACCGACGCCAGCCCCAGCGCCCTGGCCACTGCCCTGGCCAACGCCCAGCGACTGGGCCTGGCTGTGCACGGCGCCCAGGGCAGCTGGTTCGCCCCCCTGGCCGGCCAGCGCTTTCACCTGGTCGTCAGCAACCCGCCCTACATCGCCGAGGGCGACCCCCACCTGGCCGCCCTCACCCACGAGCCCACCAGCGCCCTCACCGCCGGCCCCGACGGCCTGGCCGACCTGCGCCAGATCTGCGCCCAGGCCCCGGCCCACCTGCTCCCGGGCGGCTGGCTGGTGGTTGAACACGGTTGGGACCAGGCCGCCGCCGTGGCCGAACTGATGCACCTGGCAGGCCTGCACCACATCGACCACCGGCGCGACCTGGGCGGCGTGTTGCGCTGCACAGCGGGCAAATTGCCGGATTAGCGATCCGTATATCCCCCGACCACCCCAAGCTTGCAGCACATGAAAATGCAGTGACGAGCGCTCACAACTGCGTCCCCCCTGCCGAAATGGGAGACATAGGATGAAAGCGTTCATCAGGAGTCCCGCATGAGTCACCCCACACGATGCCCCCGCCCCGGGGTGCAGACCGCCCGCCTCACCTGGCTGGCCGCCGGTGTGGTGCTGGGCACCTGGGCCAGTGTGGCGTCCGCACAGCCAGGCAAGCTCCTGAGCCGCAACACCTTGCCCGCGGCCCACATCGACTGGGCCCTGGCGGCCACAGACGAAGCCACCTCGCCGGCCACGGCCAGCCCGGGGACCGACCCCAACGGCAAACCCTGGCCCACATCGACGGCCCTGGCGCGCGACAGCGGCAACGCGCTCTTTGCCGCGGCGGCACCGGCCGCAACCGAACTGGCTGCGGCAGCGCCCGCCATGGACGGCGACACCGGCGCAGACCTGTCAGCGCACACGGTCAGCGAGACCAGCGCCTCACCCCTGCAGCGCCTCAGCACCTCCCTGCGGGGCCTTTGGGCCAGCGTGCAAAGCCGTGTTCGCCTGTCGGTCTACCAACCGGCTGGCTCACCCGTGGCCTTGCTCAGCGCCGAACTCGGCCACGACACCGTGATGCGCCTGCGCGGCTTGCAGATGCTGCCCGACTACTCCGCGGAAGGGGGTTTTCGGGCCACGGCTGGCCTGATCCGCACCGAAACCAACAACTGGTGGACCACCCACACCGAGCGTTACGGCAGCATGAGCACCAGCTACCAGCGCCTGAACGCCTCCGGGGTCTTGTCCAGCACCAACCTGGTCAACAGCGACCCCAACGCCCGCAACGTCCACCCTTACGTGGGCGCCGGCTACAGCACCCCCTTGGGTTTCAAGGGCAGCCCCACCTTGTGGCGCTTCAACGCCGACCTGGGCCTGCTGTCCATCGACAACGACAACCTCGGCCGCCTGACGCCCGCACAGCAGGACCGTGGCATGGACGACGTGCTGCGCGAACTGCGCATCCGCCCCAACGTCAAGGTGTCGGTGGGCTACGCCTTCTGAGCCTCGGGTCTGGGGGCCGCGCACCGCGCTCGGCTATTTGCCACCGCCGCGTCGCGCCCTGCCCAGGCCTGATATAAACCGATCATCGAAGACTTTCAGATGACTGGTGAGACCATGAGCGACGTTCAACAACGCATTGACGCCCTGGTGAAGGGCAACCGTGTGGTGCTCTTCATGAAGGGCAACCCGCAATTTCCGCAATGTGGCTTCTCCGGCCGCGCCATCCAGATCCTCAAGTCATGCGGCGTGACCGACCTGAAGACGGTCAACGTGCTGGAAGACGATGACATCCGTCAAGGCATCAAGGACTACGCCAACTGGCCCACCATCCCCCAGCTCTATGTGGGTGGCGAGTTCCTCGGCGGCTCCGACATCATGATGGAGATGTACCAGGCGGGCGAACTGCAGCAGGCACTGGCCGCCAAGTGACGGCAGCCTCCGCGGGACCGGTGTCCCCGGCCCCGCGCCTGATCGTCGGCATCACCGGTGCCAGCGGTGCGGTGTATGGCGTGCGGCTGCTTCAGCGCGCACGCGAACTGGGCGTGACCACCCACCTGGTGGCCACCCCGGCAGGCATCCTCAACGTGCACCATGAACTGGGGTTGAGCCGCTCCGAGCTCGAAGCCCTGGCGACGCAGGCCCACGCGCCCGGCGACGTGGGCGCCTGCATCGCCAGCGGCAGCTTCATGACCGACGCGATGGTGGTGGCCCCCTGCACCATGAAGTCGCTGGCGGCCATCGCCCACGGCATGGGCGACAACCTGCTGACGCGGGCCGCCGACGTCACCCTCAAAGAGCGCCGCCGCCTGGTGCTGATGGTGCGCGAAACGCCCTTCAACCTGGCCCACCTGCGCAACATGACGGCCGTCACCGAGATGGGCGGCATCATTTTTCCGCCGCTGCCGGCCTTCTACCACCGGCCCCAGACGATTGATGAGCTGGTCAACGAGACGGTCGAGCGCGTGCTGGCGCTGGTGCAGGTGCAGCGGGCTCAGCCGCAGAGCTGGCCAGGGCTGTGAAGCCCTGAACCACGGCGCAGCGCAGCGCTTCAGCGCGCCGCGGTCTGCACGCCAGCTGACGCCTTGACCGGCATCACCCCTGGCGCACCCGCCACCACCACCGCAGGCACCGTCCAGCGCCGCCAGGCGGCCGTGACCGCATTGGGGTACTGGGCCTTGCCCCGGCTGCCGTTGTAGCGCCCCAGGGCCAGGAAGAGGTTGCCCTTCTCCGCGTCCAGGTAGTGCCGCAGGATCACGCAGCCAAATCGCAGGTTGGTCTGCATGTGGAACAGGGCGGCGGCGTTGCCGTCGCCGATGCTGCGCGACCAGAACGGCATCACCTGCATGTAGCCGCGCGCACCCACCGACGAGATGGCGTATTTGCGAAAGCCGCTTTCGACTTCGATGAGGCCCATGACCAGGCCCGGGTCCAGGCCGGCGCGCTTGGCCTCGTACCAGACGGTCTGCAAAAATTCGCGGCGCACCAGCTCTTCGGGCTTCTTGCGCACCAGCTTGTCGTCGGACGTGGTGGCCCAGCGCTCGAAGACCACGCGTTGCGTGTCGTCGGCGAAAATTGGCGTGGGCGGGGCTTTTTGCGCGATCGCCGCCGACAGCGCGCTGCGCACCGCGTCCATCAAGGGCTCTTCAACCTGGGCGCCCGCGTGCGCCGCGCCCGCCAGCGTCCAGGCCAGTGCAGCCGCCAACGCAACACGCGACCAGCGCGTCAAGGTGGGCAGGCGGCAAACACGGTTCATGCTGGGTTCTCGGCCAAACGGGCGCTTTCCTGAAGCTCAGGCTTTGATTTGCACCAGCACATGGGCCAGCACATCGGCCACCGGCACCTTGGTGGCAGCGGCGTCGCGGCGGCCCTGGTACTCGGCCAGGCCTTCTTTCAGGCCCTTGTCGCCCAGCACCACGCGATGGGGCGCACCGATCAGCTCCCAGTCGGCAAACATCGCACCGGGGCGCTCGCCACGGTCATCCAGGATCACGTCCACGCCCTGGGCCAGCAGCTCGGCATACAGCTTGTCAGCGGCGGCCTTCACGTCTTCGGAACGGTCATAGCCCACGGGGCACAGCACCACAGTGAAGGGCGCGATGCTGGCCGGCCAGATGATGCCGCGCTCATCGTGCTGCTGCTCGATGGCCGCCCCCAGGATGCGCGTGACACCGATGCCGTAGCAGCCCATCTCGAAAGGTTTGGGCTTGCCATCCACGTCCAGGAAGGTGGCGTTCATGGCCTTGGAGTACTTGGTGCCCAGGTAGAACACGTGGCCCACTTCGATGCCGCGCTGGATGGCCAGCACGCCCTTGCCGTCGGGGGACGGGTCGCCTTCGACCACATTGCGGATGTCGGCCACCAGGTCGGGCTCGGGCAGGTCACGGCCCCAGTTCACGCCACGGATGTGGAAGCCTTCTTCGTTGGCACCGCACACCCAGTCGGCCATGTTGGCCACGGTGCGGTCTGCGATCACCTTGACAGGCTTGGCCAGCTTGATCGGGCCCAGGTAGCCGGGCTTGGTGCCGAAGTGCTCGATGATTTCTTTTTCGGTGGCGAAGCGGAAGCCCGCCTTCAAACCCGTGCCGTCGGCCAGTTGCAGCTTGCCGGCCTTGACTTCGTTCAGGTCATGGTCGCCACGCACCAGCAGCAGCCAGACGGTCGACTTGACGATCTCGCCCTGGTCGTTGGTCTCGTCGGTGGCCAGCACCAGGGATTTGACGGTCTGCGTGAGCGGCAGGCCCAGCAGCGCGGCCACGTCGGCGCAGGTGCTCTTGCCCGGGGTCGCCACCTGCTCGAAGGCCTGGGTGGCCGGGCCACGCTGGGCAATCAGGGCCACGCCTTCGGCCAGCTCGATGTTGGCGGCGTAGTCGCTGGTGGGGCAATAGACGATGGCGTCTTCACCCGTGTCGGCGATCACCTGGAATTCGTGCGAGCGGTCGCCGCCGATGGCACCGGTGTCGGCCGCCACGGCGCGGAACTGCAGCCCCAGGCGCTCGAAAATGCGCGTGTAGGCGGCGTACATGCCGTCGTAGGTCTTGAGGGCACTGGCCTCATCGCGGTCGAAGGAATAGGCGTCCTTCATCGTGAACTCGCGGCCGCGCATCACGCCAAAGCGCGGGCGGCGCTCGTCGCGGAACTTGGTCTGGATCTGGTAGAAATTCTTGGGCAGCTGGCGGTAGCTGCGCAGTTCCTGGCGGGCGATGTCGGTCACCACCTCTTCGGCTGTGGGCTGGATGACGAAGTCGCGGTCGTGGCGGTCCTTGAAGCGCAGCAGCTCGTCGCCCATCTTGTCGAAGCGGCCTGTTTCCTGCCAGAGCTCGGCGGGCTGCACCACGGGCATGGTCAGCTCCACGCCACCTGCACGGTTCATTTCCTCGCGGATGATGGCCTCCAC
>CANBQJ010000035.1 GCA_947371645.1 Burkholderiales bacterium
GGCCTGGCCGCCTGCCCGAAAGCTTCCCCATGAGCAGTACGCACCCCATCATCCCCCGTGAAAAACTGGATTTCGACCTCACCGGCGACATCCCCAAGTACTGGTTCGCGGGCGACCCGTTCAAGACGCGCTTCTTCGATGCGATGTCCACGCTCTTCCCCGAAGGTGAGCGCTTCTTCATCTCTTGCGTGCGCGACTACCGCGACCAGGTCACCGACCCGGTGCTGCTGCAGGAGATCAAGGACTTCATCCGCCAGGAAGGCCAGCACGGCATCGTGCACACCCAGTTCAACGACCGGCTTCAGGCCCAGGGCATCCCCGTGGACAAGCTGGAGGGCGGGCTGAAGTTCCTGTTCGACAAGGTGGCCCGCAAGTACGCGCCCAAGCCGCAGACCCTGGCCGAAACCGCCGCCACCGAGCACCTCACGGCCATCATGGCCCACAGCTTTTTCGTCAGCAAGGACATGATGAACGGTGCCGACCCCCGCATCCGCGCCATGTTCGCCTGGCACGCCATGGAAGAGATCGAGCACAAGTCGGTGGCCTTTGACGTGATGCAGAAGGTGGCCAAGGTGGGCTACCTGCGCCGCGTCTTCGCGCTGCTGGCCGTCACCCTGGGCTTCAATTTCTACACCTTCTTCGTGGCGCTCTACATGCTGCACGTGGACAAGCTGGGCTTCTGGGCCCGCAGCAAGACCATCGCCAAGGGCATCTGGTGGCTCTACAAACCCGGCGGCCTGTACATGTCGGCCGTGGGCCACTACGTGCAGTACTTCAAGCCCGGCTTCCACCCCTGGATGATGGGCGAGATGGACCTGTACGCCCACTGGCGCCAGGCCTTCGACACCACCGGTGACCCGATCGAGGCCGGCGAGCGCATGTACGCCGCGCTGAGCTGAAGCTCGGACTCAAGCTCAGGGCAACCTGAACACGAACAGCACGTTGCCGGGGCCGCCTTGCCAGGCGTTGGCCCCGCCAAAGGTGTTGTAGCCCGAGTTCACATACAGCTCGCGCCCCTGGGGCACCGGCCCGACTGAGTCCGTGGTGCCGCCATGGCCCGCCACGCCGTTCGCATCGGTCACGGCCACCGCGGTGTCGTATGACCACAAGGGCTGGCCATCGCGGCTACGCAGCGCATGCACGGTGCCGTCCAGGCTGGCGGCCCACACCACGTCGTTGCTCACGCTCAGCGCCGCAGAAAACAGGCTGTCCACCGGCTTGCCCGCCACGCGGTGCTGGATGTGACGCGCCCACAGCACGCGCCCCGTGGCCAGGTCCAGCGCGTACACACCTGGGTGCCCGCCCGGCACCTGTGCCATGTTGGACAACAGCCCGCCGGAGATCAGCTCGCCAATGGCCAGCCGCGACATCTTGTTGACCCACACGTCGGTGACGCCGGCATACACCCGCTCGCCGTCCACCGCCAGGCCCCAGTGGATGCCGCCCAGGCTGCCGCCCACGCCCACCGCCTGCGACCACCTCAGCTTGCCCGTGTCCGGGTCGAGCGCATAGACGGTGCCGTTCTTGCTGCCGGCCAGCACCAGTTGCCCGCCCTGGGGCAAGGTGGCCAGCACGGGGGGCGCGCCAAAGTCGAAGTCTGCGCCAGCAGGGTGAGGGCAGTGCCTGCTCAGGATGGACGGCGCCTGGCAGGCCGCATTCCATGTGTCGCCCTTCACGGCCTGGAACACCCACTTTTCGCGGCCCGTGGCCATGTCCAGCGCGATGATGGCGTCTGAATTGGCCGTGGCCGGGCGACTGAGGTTCTGCCCCGTGCCCACCAGCACCTGGCGGCGCGTCGGGTCGACCAGGGGCGCGCCCCAGATGCTCATGCCGCTGGGGCCGCTCATGCCCGTGGCCTCACTGTAGGCGGCGGGCGGGGCCGTGTGGTAAGTCCACAGGATGCGGCCGGTGTAGACGTCGACGGCCTGCAGCAGACCATGGCTGGTGCAGCAGGGCGAGAAAAAGCTCAGCACCGTGGACACGACCTCTTTGGAGGCCACGGGCAGGTACATCACGCCCTCGTGCACCTGGGGCGAGCCAGTGATCATGTGCTGCGACGGGTCGGTGCCCAGGAAGCGCTGCCAGACCTCCTGCCCGGACTGCGCGTCCACCGCATAGACCACGCCGTTGAAGTCGCCCACCAGCACCAGGGCGCGACGCTGGCCGCGCGGCGGCACGTAGATGGGCGACGAGCGCAAGGCGCTGCTGCCCAGCAAAGGCTTGTTGTGCGCGGCACCGTCGTAGCGCCAGTGCTCGCAGCCGCTCTGGCGGTCGCCGGCCACCAGGCTCGTGCCTTCGGTGAAATACACCGTTTGCGCGGTGAGCACGGGCGCGCCGCGCTTTTCAATGCTGCCTGGGGCCACGTGTGTGCGCACCAGACGCAAGCGGGCCACGTTGTCGGCCGTCAGTGCAGAGTCCTGCTGGCGGGTGTTGGCGAGGTTGAAGCCAAAGCCGTTGGACAAAACCGCCGCGTTGACGCCAATGCGATCCGCGCAACGCAAGACTGCAGCCTGGCTGGCAGCCAGACCGCACAAGCCCAGCAGCACCGCAAACAGATCCCGACACCTCATGAACGCACCCACCCGATTGCACAGCAACGCATTTATCATTTTCCGACAGATGTGGCCATCGGCGCAGGCATGGGCACCCGAATGAGGCCCTTCAATCCGGTGTCGTCATGTGGTCACGGCGTGCCAGTTCAGGAAACAGGCGCCACCACACAGCCGCCACCAGCATCGAGCCCACGCCACCAGCCACCACCGAGCCCACCGGCCCCCAGGCCGCGGCCGTCGCGCCAGATTCGAATTCGCCCAGCTGGTTGGATGCCCCGATGAATATGGAGTTGACGGCCGCCACCCGGCCGCGCATGTCATCGGGCGTTTCCAACTGGGTGAGCGTGAGCCGCGTGACCACGCTGATGTTGTCGGCCGCGCCAGTCAAGGCCAGGGCCAGCATGGACAGGCCAAAGTCGCGCGACAAGCCAAACACCACCGTGGCCAGGCCGAAAGCGGCCACGGACCACAGCAAGCGTGGCCCCACACCGCGCTGCAGGGGCCAGCGCGTGAGCACCAGCGACATGGTCAGCGCACCCATGGCGGGTGCGCCCCGCAGCAGGCCCAGCCCCCAGGGTCCGGTGTGCAGCATGTCGCGCGCGAACATGGGCAGCAAGGCCGTGGCGCCGCCCAGCAAGACGGCAAAGAGGTCCAGCGTGGTGGCGCCCAGCAGCACCTGGCGCTGGCCCACGAAACGCAGCCCGCCCAGCAGCTCCGACAGGCGCGCCTTGCTGGTGGCCGGCGTGAAGGCATACCGCACGCTCAGCGCCAGCGTGCAAGCCAGGGCCAACAGCACCGTACAGGTGAGGTACACGCCCAGGGGGCCGAAGGCATACAGCACGCCGCCCAAGGCCGGCCCCACGATCACGGCGAGTTCCATGCCTGACGCACTCAGCGCCACGGCCCTGGGCAGCAACTCACGTGGCACCAGCAAAGGCGTGAGCGCCTGCTGAGCCGGCATCTGGAAAGCACGCGCCAGCCCCAGGCACACGGACAGCGCGAGGATGCCGTCTCTGCTGACGTGGCCGGTGAGCGTGCCCAGCACCAGCAAGGTGGCCACGGCACCCTGGGTGGCCGCGCTGCCGGCGAAGATGCGCGCACGGTGCCAGCGGTCGGCCAGCTGGCCTGCGGGCAAGGTCATCAGCAAGGCGGGCACAAACTGGAACAGCCCCACCAGCCCGAGGTCCCAGGGGCTGCGGGTGAGGTCATACATGTGCCACCCCACCGCGACCATCAGCATCTGGTTGGCCATGATCCCGGCCAGTCGGGCCAGCCAGAAACGCACAAAGGCGCCATGCGCCAGCAACTCACGGTAATGCGACCCGAACAAAACTCGGCCTTCAACAGGGTTTCCCAGGCGGCACTGTAGCCGGGCAGCGCCAAACTCTGGCAGGCTGCTGTGGGGAAACCTCACGCCCAGCCCGCCTATCCCCATCCCCTGCAGAGACGCCACCATGAGCACACCCGACACCCGCCCGCCCCTGCCGCCCTTCACGCTGGACACCGCCACCCGCAAAGTGCGCGGCGCCGAAGACGCCTGGAACACGCGCGACCCCGAGACCTGCGCCCGTGTCTACACGGAAGACACACGCTGGCGCAACCGCGCCGAGTTCCCGGTGGGCCGTGAGGCCGTCAAGGCCTTCTTGCAGCGCAAGTGGGCGCGTGAGCTGGACTACAGGCTGATCAAGGAGCTGTGGGCCTTCACCGACAACCGCATCGCCGTGCGCTTCGCCTACGAGTGGCACGACGACTCCGGCCAGTGGTTCCGCAGCTACGGCAACGAGAACTGGGCCTTCAATGCCGAAGGCTTCATGGCGCAGCGCTTTGCCAGCATCAACGACCTGCCCATCCGGCCCGAAGACCGCCTGTTCCACTGGCCACTGGGCCGTCGGCCCGACGACCATCCCGGCCTGAGCGAGCTGGGGCTGTGAACGTGAAGCGGTGAGCCTTGACCACGCGGGGCACACCTCGAGCTGAGGATGCCTGGCTGGCGCGTGCGTCCGCATCCCGTGCATTTCACACGCACCGCGCACGCCACTTGACGGAGGCGACACACCACAGCATCCAGCCTTGCTTAACATCTGCCACATGGGCAAACCCGGCGAAAGCCGGGGACGCAAAGCTTCCGGGCTAAGGACCGACCAGGTCGATGCCAGCGGGGCCGCCACACGCCAGGGCCACAGGCCGGTGGCGGGCCGTCGCCCATTTGCTGCTCTCCCACAGACGCAAACAAGGCGACCGCATGAAGCAACACCCTCACCCGCCCAAGACGTCCTCATGGACCCGGGCGCGCAAGCTGACCGCGGTGGCGTCGATGGCGGCCGTCTCTGGCCTGCTGTATGCGGCCTGGCCTGACGATGGGCCCTTGTCTGCCCCCGTGGCAACCCCCGTTCACGCCCCCTTGGTCACCGGCACCCTGCGTTGGCCGTCGCCACGCGAGGTGGGGCCACTGGCAAGGGTGCAAGCCACTTTGCGACGAGATCAACATGGCACTGCGCCATCCGGCCAGACAGGCGCCGTGACTGCGCTGGCACCAACCGGCGCCACGACGGCCGCGCTGCCGCTCGCCTTGTCCAACACGCCCGATGCCGCTGCAGCAGGCGCCCCGCCCGACGGCACCAGCGCCGTGAGCCCCGCCCTGTTGGCCGTCGCATCGGCCATGGCCGCGCCTCACCCTCCGAAGCTGAGCGTCGTCGCCATGCAGGCACCCAGCGACATCGATGCTGGCGGGCTCAACGCATCGGCCACACAAGCGCCGGCCGTGGTCCGCATCCCCGTGGGCACCGGAGGCACGCACGACGGCACGCAAGGCAGCAACAGCCAGAGCGGGCCAGGCGAGGTCCAGGCGGCGGCCACCACCAGCGCGGTGGTCTACACCCCTGCCCAGATCCGACAGGCCTATGGCTTTGCCGCATTGCCCGCCAACACGGTGGCCAACAAGTCCGCCTACCAAGGCTCCGGGCAGGTCATCGTGATCATCGATGCCTACCACCAGGCCAACGCCGGGCCGGACCTGAACACCTTCTCCACCAAGTTCGGCCTGCCCACCTGCACGCTGCTGCCCGGAAGCTACAAGGCAGGCACCGCCGTGTCGGCACTCGTCACGTCGCCCAAGGCCGGAGACGGCTGCAGCTTCCAGGCCTTGTACGTGAACGCCGCTGGCGCGCAGTCGGCCACGCCGCCGGCCACGGATGCGGGTTGGGCCACCGAGATCAACCTGGATGTGCAATGGGCTCACGCCATCGCCCCCATGGCCAAGATCGTGCTGGTGGAAGCCTCGTCCAGTGCGGGCACGGCCCTGGTCAACGCCATGGCCTTCGCCAGCAAGCTGGGGGGGCAGGTGGTCACCATGTCCTACGGCACATCAGACTACGCGGGCGCCCCGGCGCTGGACACGGTGATCACCGGCTCGCCCACCTGGGTGGCCTCCTCCGGGGACTACGGCAGTGGCGTGTCGTGGCCCGCATCCTCCCGCAATGTGTTGAGCGTGGGCGGCACCGTGCTCAACACGCTGTCGCCACGCAGTGAAGTGGCCTGGAGCGGCAGCGGTGGCGGGCGCAGCCTGTACACGCTCATGCCCTCCTGGCAGTCCACCGTGAGCATCCCGGGCAACCCCGCCAACAACACGGCCAACGCCAGCCTGATGCGGCGCGGCGTGCCCGATGTGGCCTACAACGCCAGCCCCTACTCGGGCATGTACGTCTACCAAAATGGCGCCTGGTTCGGCGTGGGTGGCACCAGCGCGGGCTCGCCGCAATGGGCCGCGCTGGTGGCGGTGGTCAACGCGGCACGGGGCTTGTCGGGCAAGGCCGCATTCGCCGGCACGGGCTTCCAGCAGGCGCTCTACGGCACGGGTGCGGCCAGCGCCAACTACCGCGCCAATTTCGTCGACGTGAGCAGCGGCAGCAATGGCACCTGCGCCAGTTGCAAGGCCACCACCGGCTACGACCTGGTGACCGGGTTGGGCACACCGAATGTGGTGAGCCTGCTCAACGGGCTGGTGGCCCTGAAATGACACAGGCCGGATGACCGGTCTGTGCGCGCGACGGGTGGCAAGGGCCGCAGCGTCAATGGGCAGTGGCCTGGTGACGTGGCTGCGCCTTCTTGTGCGCCTTGTGGCCCTTCTTGGCCTTGTGTGCCTTATGTGCCTTGGGTCCCTTGTGTGCCTTCTTGCCCTTGGCCTTGTGGGCGGCCACATGGTGGGGCTTGGTGGGCTGCTGCCCCACCGAGCTGTAGGCTGACGAGGGCTCGGTGCCCGGCATGGCCTGCGTTTGAGCGCCAGCACCCAGGGACAGACCAGCGATCAAGGCAGCAAGGACGATGCTTTTTTTCATGGTGAACCTTTGTTTCAATGCGCGGTAATGTACCCGGACCATCGACACAGGTTCACCCTGGGTGGTGTCACTCACCCGCTTGCGCGTCCCCGACGATGATCTGTCCGCTCACCTTGTGGCCATTGACCACGGCGTCGGTCAGGTCCACCACCACGGCGCGGGTCTCAACAGTTTCCAGCACGCGGTAGAGCGGGCACACCTGACCGGGCAGACACACCGGCTGCTGCGGGATGAACTGCTGGTTGACGGTGACCTTGACGGTGGGGGTGTTCAGCACCACGGTGTTGGGCGCCAGGTCGCCGCGCAAGTTCAGCGCTTGCCCCACCCAGCTGCCGCTCAAGGTGAGCGAGGCCACGCTGGTGCTGCCGCTGCGCCGCGAGGGGCTGGGCACGATGCGCGCATAGCTTGCCGTGGTCGCCAGCTTGCTGAATTGCAAGCGCAACGCCGGCAGAGGCAGCCTGGCGGCTGACATCGTTGAGGCCGGGTCCAAGGTGACGGCGGCGGCACCGCCCTGCACCAGCAGCAGGCCATTGGCCGCGCCGGCCTGGCCACTGGCGTTGGACGCGTCCACGCCCATGCCGCCCGAGGCGTCGGTGGCGGCCTTCTGTTCGGCAAAGGCCAGGACGGCACCACGAGACACACCCGGTGCCAGCACCGCCGTTCTGGCCAGCAAGGCGCTGCTCAAGGGCTGGTCGTAGGTTTGTCCGAGCGTGGTGCTGCCGGCCGTGGCCAGCAGCGGCCCCAGCTTGACGCCGCGTGCGCCATCCACCGTCAGGTCGGCAGACACCGCGTAGGCGCTGCTCTGCACCGCCAGCGCCGGCGACGCGGCACAGGCCATCACCACGGGCACCAGGACCCATGCCAAACGCGCATTCCTCAATGTCATGTTGTTTCTCCAGATGCAACGAACAAGAACGTGGCGCCAGGTTTCGGACCTGGCGCCACAGGGGGTACAGCGGGCCTTGCGGCAGCGTCAAGCTATCACGGTCGTGTCGAAGACATGTGTCAGGCTGTTGCCGAGGTCATCCAGCGTGGGCGAACGGCCTGGCGCCCAGTCACGGGTGTTGACCGTGTAGGCCCAGTCCACGCCATCGCCCCGAGACACGGCCAGGGTGGACGCCCCCGGGGTGCTGCCCGCACGCGCCGAATTGGCCGCGCGGCCACCGTTGCCCCACACGGCGTGCAGGTGGATGAACTGCACCATGGCTTGCGCCGACGCGCCCAGGCCATCGTTGGGGTCACCCACTTCGTTGATCTCCCCATCGCCACCATAGACGGCCGGGATCAAGCGGCTGGACGCCAGGTCCAGCGGGCTCAGGCCCAGGCCCTGGTCTTCAGCGATCGCCTCGTGGGCATTGCGGCCACTGGCCAGGGTGGAGATGACCTGCACCTCGCTGATGCCCGCTGGCGTGAGCAGCGCCGACTTGACGAAGTCGGCATAGTGCTGACCCGTCACCTTCTCCACCACGGCACCCGCCAGCAGGTAGCCGAAGTTGGAGTACTTGTTGTTGGTGCCTGGGGTGAAGTCCAGCGGGCGGCCGTACATGTAGCGGGCCACGTCCAGCTTGGTTGCCGGGTGCCCCAGGTTCAGGTCCAGCGCGATCTTGCGCATGTTGTAGGTCGGGTCGAAGCCGGAGCCCGTCCCCGTGTCGTCATAGCCACCGGTGTGGTCCAGCAGCTGCTGGACGGTGATGTTGTCGCTGCGCGGGTCGGCTGGGTGCGAGAAGCCCAGCAGCGGGTAGACCTTGGTCGTGGGCGTCAGCTTCTTGCTGTCGTACAGGGCTTGCACCGCTGCCTCCAGAAACATCTTGCTGCAACTGGCCAGCAAGAAACGGTCGCTGGGCTGGGTGCCGCGGTAGCCAGGTTCGGCCCAGGTGTAGGCACGCGAGAACTTGATGCTGCCGCTCTTGCCCACCGCCAACTGGGCCGCACGCACGCCATGCGTCTGCATGAAGTTCTGCATCGCATGGTCCAGAGCGGCCAAGCCCGGCACCGCCGTGCCGGTCACCGACCACTGCCGCGCCATGGGCAGGTCCTGCTTGGCGAAGATGGCGGCATAGCGTATGTCGTTGCCCACGCCACCACCTTGCACGCAGATGGGATAGAGCCCGGCAGCCTTCTGCTTGTCGAACTCGGTCTGGTAGTCGCTGGCGCTCATGCCGTGGCGGGCCACCCAGGTGCCGACCACGTCGTCCTTGAACACCGAGCAATACATGTGGTCACTGGACACGGCGACATAGGCCGGCCGGTAACCCGAGAGCTGGTAGCCAGGCAGCTGCACTTCGGCGTTGAAGACATCCTGGTAGCTCTCGCCGGTGTCGGAGGGGTGGGCGTGCCACTTCACGTAGCCTGGGTTGGCGTGCCAGACGGCCATGTAGCGGCGGTCCGAAGACGTGCCGTAGATGGCCACGGAACGCAGCACCATGCCCTGGCTGTGGGCAGACTTGTTCAGGTTCTGGAAGGTGCCCACATTGGCCTCGGGGCCGGACGTCATGCCGTGTCGGGCCAGCCAGGTGCCAGGCACACCCTGCTCGAAAACCGCCGCGAACACGGCGTTGGCGGCGGTGCCCGTGCCCGTCACCAGCACCGGCACATAGCCCTTGGCCGTCCAGTTGTTGAAGAAGGACTGGTAACCCTCGCTGTTGACGCCATGCACGGCCACCCAGGCGCTGCCCGCGCGCTTCACCCACACCGCCGCGTAGTGCGCATCCGACGGGTCACCGTAGACGCTCAGCGAAATCATCCGGTAGCCCTGGGCGCTGAAGGTGTTGAAGTTGGCTTGGTGCTGGGTGCCATTGACCCCGTGGTAGGCCTGAAACATGGTGGATCTCCAAAGAGTGGTCGATGTGGTGAGGCCGCGACGGCCAGACGAGCCCGGACGGCAGCCGCCACTGTCTGGGCTTTGCGGACGAACGGCCATCCCTAGCTGCGCGCTTCAAACTGGGGGGCCTGCAGGCCTTGACTTATGCAATTTGATGCACATCAATTCCTGGCGGGATTCGGCCACCTGTCATGCCAGCGACAAGCGATTGGGCTCAACATGAACACCTCCCTGCAACCGCCCTTGCCCGCCATGACCGATGTCCTGCAACCGAACGACTGGATGGAGAACCACCCCTACGACGAGATCCGCGTGGGTGACACCGCCCACCTGAAGCGCACCTTGACGAACGACGACATCGAGTTGTTCGCCGCCATGTCGGGCGACACCAACCCGGCTCACCTGGATGCCGACTACGCCCAGCAAACGCCTTTCCACAGCGTGGTCGCCCACGGCATGTGGGGCGGCGCGCTGATCTCGGCGGTGCTGGGCACGCAGTTCCCCGGGCCCGGCACGATCTACATCAGCCAGAGCCTGCATTTCGAGCGGCCCGTGCACGTGGGCGACACGCTGGACGTGCAGGTGACCGTGAAAGAGAAGGTCGACGAGAAGCACCACGTCTGCCTGGACTGCCGCTGCACCGACCAGAACGGCAAGGCGGTGATTGCCGGCACCGCCTGGGTGGTGGCCCCCACAGAGAAGGTCAGGCGCCCGCGCATGGCACCTGCAAGCGTGCGCCTGTCGCACCCGCAGCAACGCTACCAGGCGCTGTTGAAACTCACCCAGGGCCTGCCTCCCTTGACGGTGGCCGTGGTGCACCCCTGTAGCCCGGAGGCCCTGCAAGGTGCGCTGGACGCCCAGGCCCAGGGCCTGATCAACCCCATCCTCGTGGGCCCGGCCGACAAGGTGCGCGCCGTGGCCGCTGCCGCTGGCCTGAACATCGCCGGCCTGCACCTGATCGACGTGCCCCACAGCCATGCCGCAGCAGCCGAAGCCGTGGCCCTGGTGCAGCGCGGCGAGGCCCACGCCTTGATGAAGGGCAGCCTGCACACCGACGAGCTCATGAGCGAGGTGGTCAAGCCCGGCTCCGGCCTGCGCACCGAGCGGCGCATCAGCCATGTCTTCGTGCTGGACGTGCCCAGCTACCCCAAGCCCCTCTTGATCAGCGACGCGGCCATCAACGTCACGCCCGACCTGGAAGCCAAGCGCGACATCGTGCAAAACGCCATCGACCTGGCCCGGGCCCTGGGCATCGACTGCCCGAAGGTGGCCATCCTGGCGGCTGTCGAGACGGTGGAGTCCAAGATGCCCTCCACACTGGACGCCGCAGCGCTGTGCAAGATGGCAGACCGAGGCCAGATCAAGGGTGGCCTGGTGGACGGCCCGCTGGCCTTTGACAACGCCATATCGGCGCAGGCCGCGCGCGACAAGGGCATCACCTCCGAGGTGGCCGGACAGGCCGACATCCTCATTGCGCCCGACCTGGAAGCCGGCAACATGCTGGCCAAGCAGCTCCAGTACCTGGCCGATGCGCGGGCAGCCGGCATCGTCCTGGGTGCGCGCGTGCCGGTGATCCTCACCAGCCGAGCCGATGGCCCCGTGTCCCGCGTGGCCTCCTGCGCGCTGGCCGTGCTGCTCACCCAATACCAGGCCCTGCAGGCCCGCGCCAGCAAGACCCTGGCCGCCACCAGCGCCGGAGGCTGAATGGGCAGCATCCTCGTGCTCAACGCGGGCTCATCGAGCATCAAGTTCGCCAGCTACGCCTGCCCCGGCGATGGCACGCCCTTGCAGGCCGCCGTGCATGGCCAGGTGGCCTGGCACCCCGGCCAGCTCAGCCTGGACGTGCGCAGCCCCGACCGCGCGCCGCTGCACCAGGAAGCCCGCCTGGGCGACAGCGAAGACCCCGGCGGCGAGGCCCTGAGCTGGCTCATGGGCTGGCTGGATTCCAAAGCAGGCGATGCCGACTTCGGCGGCCCGGTGGTGGCCGTGGGCCACCGTGTGGTGCACGGCGGGCCGCAGCACAGCCAGCCCGTGCAGGTGACGCCGGCCGTCATGGCCGACCTGCAGCAGCTGTGCCCGCTGGCGCCCCTGCACCAGCCGCACAACCTGGCGGCCATCGCCCACATGCAGGCCCACCACCCCGAGCTGCCCCAGGTGGCCTGCTTCGACACGGCCTTCCACGCCCGACAACCCGCCGTCGAACGCGCCCTGCCCCTGCCGCGCCGGCTCACCGCCCAGGGCCTGCAGCGCTACGGCTTCCACGGCCTGTCCTACACCTACATCGCGCAGACCTTGCCAACCGTGCTGGGTGAACGCGCCCAGGGCCGCGTCATCGTGGCCCACCTGGGCAATGGCGCCAGCCTGTGCGCCATGAAAGGCGGCCAGAGCCTGGCCACCACCATGGGCTTCTCGGCGCTGGACGGCCTGATGATGGGTACGCGCACCGGCAGCCTGGACCCGGGCGTGCTGCTCTACCTGATGCAGACCCTGGGGCTGGACGCCCAGGCGATTGCCCACCTGCTGTATGCCGAATCCGGTTTGCTGGGCGTGTCGGGCATCAGCAGCGACATGGCCGTGCTGCTCGCCAGCGACCGCGCGGAAGCCCGCGAGGCGGTGGACCTCTTCACCTACCGCGTCGTCAAGGAAATTGGCGCGCTCACCGCCGTGCTGGGGGGTCTGGACGCCCTGGTGTTTACCGCAGGCATTGGCGAACACGCCACGGCCATCCGCCAGCGCGTGGTGCACGCCTTTTCATGGCTGGGCATGCACCTGGACGACGAAGCCAATGCGCGGCACGCCCAGGTCATCAGCCAGCCTGGGAGCGCCGTGACCGTGCTGGTGCTGCCCACCGACGAAGAAGCGGTGCTGGCGACACAAACGAGGGCGGTCCTGGGCTTGCGGTGATTGAGCACCGACAGCGATGCGTCCCGGTTATGGGCCGGTGAAAAACTGCGATTTCCATTCATCGACGTGCTTGAACACAATGGATTCCGTTGACACCAACAAACCAACCCCAAAGGAAAGCACCATGTTGAACACCAAGACCACCCTGACCCAGCTGATCATCGGCGGCGTTGCCGCAGCCGGCGCCCTGTCCGCCCAGGTGGCCAGCGCCTCGCCCTTCCAGTCGCGCAGCCTCGACAGCGGCTACCAGGTGGCCCAGGCCGACACCGCCATGCCCGCGGCCGCCGCCTCTGCCCCCAAGGCCAAGGAAGGCAAGTGCGGCGAAGGCAAGTGCGGCGCCAACAAGAAGATGAAGCACGCAGAGGGCAAGTGCGGCGCTGACAAGAAGGCAGACGGCAAGTGCGGCGCCGACAAAAAGGCTGAAGGCAAATGCGGTGCCGACAAGAAGGCCGAAGGCAAGTGCGGCGCCGACAAGAAGTGAGCCTGCGATGCGCCACCTCCACACCCCCTGGACCGGCGCTGGCCTGGGCCTGCGTCGCGAACTCATCGCCGACCTGAGCACCGGCCTGCCCCCTGGCCTGGACTTTGTAGAAGTGGCGCCCGAGAACTGGGCGGGCGTGGGCGGCCCCCAAGCCCGCTTCCTGCAAGACCTCAGCAGCCAGATGCCTGTGGTCCTGCATGGCCTGTGCCTCAACCTGGGCGGCTTCGCCCCGCTGGACACCAGCCTGATCCGCGACATCGCTCACCTCATGAAGCGCCTGCGCTCGCCGTTTTTCTCCGAGCACCTGGCCTGGACGGCCGACGACGGCAACCTCTTTGACCTGCTGCCCCTGCCCTTCACCGAAGAAGCCGCCCGCCACGTGGCGCAACGCGTGGCCACGGTGCAGGACATGCTGGGCTGCCGCATCGGCATCGAGAACGTCTCCACCTATGCCGCCAGCACGCTCAACGAGATGAGCGAACTGGACTTCACCCTGCGCGTGCGTGAGCTGGCCGACTGCGACCTGCACCTCGACGTCAACAACGTGCACGTCAACAGCGTCAACCACGGCTTCGATGCGCACGAATTCATCCGCCGACTGCCCTCACAGCACATCCGCTACATCCACGTCGCCGGCCACCTGCAAGAGCCCGACGGCCTGCTGGTGGACACCCATGGCGCCGACGTCATCGACCCCGTCTGGGCCCTGCTCGACTTCACCTACGCGCAACACGGCGTCAAGCCCACCTTGCTGGAGCGCGACTTCAACCTGCCCGCCCTGGACACGCTGATGCAGGAGGTGCGGCGCATTGGCCACAGCCAGGCCACCCTGGCCGCGGCTTCACAGCACGTGGAGGCCGCATGAACCTGGAAACCTACCAGCGCCAGTTCGCGGGCTACATCCGCCAGCCTGAAGGTGCGCCGCCCGCCGTGGTCACGCAACCCGAGCGCCTGGGCCTCTACCGCGAGCTGCTCTTTCACAACCTGTGCAGCTTCATCGACGTCTGCCTGCCCATCAGCCGCCGCTGCCTGAGCGAGGCCGGCTGGCACACCCTGCAAACGCGCTTCTTTGCCCAAGCGCGTTGCCAGACGCCCTACTTCAGAGAGATCCCCCAGGCCTTTGTGGACTGGCTGTTCGACGAGGCCCGAGAGCGCCTGGGTGAAGAGCCCGACCACCTGCCCTACCTGGCCCACTACGAGTGGCTGGAGCTGGCCGTGGACACCCACCCGGATGGCCCGCAGGTCAGCGGCCTGCAGCCTTGGCAGCCCGAGCTCGACGCCCCGGTGGTGATCGCGCCATCGCTGCGCGCCGTGTGCTACCCCTTCCCCGTGCACACCATCAGCCCGGGTGTGCACGTGCCCATGCAGACCACCTGGCTGATGTGCTGGCGCGATGACGATGGCGTTGTGCACTTTGGCGAGCTCAATGGCGCCACCCATGCCCTGCTGCTGCGCTTGCAGCAAGGCCCGCAGAAGCCCTCGGCGCTGGCCGATGGCCTGAGCCAGACGCTGAACATGGCCATTGCCACACAACACGTGGTGGCGGAGCTGCAGTCGCTGGCCGATCAAGGCGTGGTGATGGGCATGCTGGCCAGCCTGCCTTCGCGCTGAGCGCGCAGCAGGCTCAGGCCTGCGCCTGCTGCAGGGCCGCCAGCAGAGCGGCCATCGACATGGACTGTGGCTGATCGCTCACCGTCAGCGCCATCACCCGGCGCACGAAGGCGTGGTCACTGGTGCGCACTGAGGCCAGCCCCGCGTGCGTCGCCAGCGACTGCGGCATGAAGGCCACGCCCAGCCCGGCCCGCACCATGGACTGGATCCAGTCCTCACGCTGGCTCTCCTGCACCACGCGCACGTCAAAGCCCATCTCCTGCATCACGCGGTCGATGTGGTCGCTGTACTCGCAGTTCTGCCGCGAACAGTAGGGCTCGTCGCGCAGCTCGATCAGGTCGATGGCGTCACGCCCGGCAAAGCGGTGCTGGCTCGCATGCGCCACCACGTAGGCGTCCTCGAACAAGGTGGTCGTGCTGAAGCGGCGCGGGAAGTCGCTGGGTGAGCTCATCACCGCCACGTCCACCTGGTGCTTGTCCAGCCGGTCGATCAGGTCTTCCAGCGTGCCTTCGCTGAGCTGCACGTCCACCGCAGGGTGGGCATCGGTGAAAGCCGACACGCGGCCCAGCACGTGGTGGATGTCGATGGAGCACATCACCCCCAGGCGGATCACCTCGCGCTGTTCGCGCACCAGGCGGCGGGCGTGCTCGCGAGCCTGGTTGGCCGTGGCGTAGATCTGCTGGAAATTGGGCAGCATGGCGCGGCCCAGGTCGGTGAGCTGCACCGCGCTCTTGGTGCGGTCAAAGAGGCGGCCGCCCAGCAGCTCTTCCAGCTTCTGGATGGCCTTGGTCAGGGCAGGCTGTGACACGAAGCAGCGCTCGGCCGCACGCGTGAAGTTCAGCGTCTCGCTCAGCGCCAGGAAATAACGGATCTGGTAGAGCTCCAAGGGGCCTCCCGGCCGGGCAACAGCCCGGACCACACAGTCACCATTCTCGCCGCTTATGCCGCCATGAAAAAGCACCATTTCACAGCGGGGCCGCTGATGCCTATCGTCACACCCATGCCCCCTCAACGCCACACGGAGCCCCACATGAACCTCACCACCCTCGCCCCCTGGTCGAAGGCCGCCCAAGCCACACTGCACACCCTGGACAGCGCGGGCCGCGCCCTGGGGCCATTGGCCTTGCGCCTGCTTCTGGCCGTCGAATTCGCCACCTCGGGCCTGGAGAAATGGCGGGGCGACAACTGGTTTGCAGAGATCCAGGACCAGTTCCCTTTCCCCTTCAACGTCATCCCACCCGGCATCAGCTGGCAGATGGCCACCTGGACCGAGCTGCTGGGCGCCGCCCTGCTGGTGCTGGGCCTGGGCACGCGACTGGCTTCTGTCTCGCTCATCGTGGTCACCGTCGTGGCCACGGCAGCCGTGCACTGGCCAGCGCAATGGCACACCCTCGCCGATCTGGCCCAGGGCTACGCCATCACCGACGACGGGCATGGCAACTACAAGCTGCCCCTGATGTACCTGGTGATGTTCGTGCCCCTGCTGCTGCAAGGTGCTGGTTTGCTGAGCGCGGACCACCTCATCCGCCGCTGGCTCAATGGGGCCAGTGGGGCCGGCAAGGCGCTCAGAACCAGCTGAGCACCCACGCCACGCCCACCCCCACGGCAAACAGGCTGGCCACCAGCACCGCGCCGGCGGCCATGTCCTTGGCCCGGCCGATGGCGGGGTGCCGAGCCGGGTGCAGGTGGTCTGCCAGCTCTTCGATGGCGGTGTTGAGCAGTTCGGTGACCAGCACCAGCGCGCACGCCAGCAGCATCAGCGCCCACCACAGCGGGGTGGCGCGGCCCACGGCCAGCGCCAGCAGCACGGCGGCCACTGCCGCCAGGTGGGTGCGCATGCTCCTTTCGCTGCGCACGGCTGCCACGATGCCCTGCCAGGCCCAGACCAGGCGGCTGTTGAAGCCCTTGCCTTTCATGGCCGGCCCTGTGTGGCTTGCTCCTGCCGACCCAGCCCCAGGGCCTCGGCCAGGAGCCATGCACCCAAGGCCCAGGCCGCACCGGCCGTCCAGCCTGCGGCCACGTCCGACAGCCAGTGCGCACCCAGGTACACCCGCGTGAGGCCCACCAGCCCGGACACGAGCGCGGCCATGGCCACCACGCTCAGGCGCAGCGCGGGCCGCGTGCTCATGCGGGCCAGCATCATCGCCAGCGTCAGGTAGACCACCGCCGACATCATCGCGTGTCCGCTGGGAAAGCTGTAGCCTGACACGACCGTGGCCTGGTAGACCGCATCAGGGCGCGAGCGCGTCAACAAGCCCTTGATCAGCATGGCCGTGCCCAAACCCGAAAGGGTGACCCCCAGGCTGATCCACGCCATGGCCCGACGCCCAGCCGCCAGCATGGCCAGGCAGGCCGAAGCCGTCACCAGGCACAGCACGGCAGGGCTGCCCAGGGCCGTCAGGTCACGCGCCACCTCGGGCAGGCCGGCTGGCCCGACCGGTTGGTGCGTGGCGGTGCGCAGGTGCAGCAACACCCACTGGTCCAGGCCGTTGGCATCGCCCTCGTGCACCTCGCTGGCCACCTTGATGAACACGAGGCTCAGAAAAGCCAAAGCCAGCAGGGGCAGCAGCACACGCAACTCCAGTGCGCGCGACATCCAGGCCGGCCAGACCGAGCGCCGCTTGTCGCGATGCATGGTGTTCACAGCGGCCGAGGCAGCTTCAATCGGCGATGGCCACGCCGGCCTTGAAGGCCACGCGGTCCTTGATCTCTTGCGCCGACTCGGTGGGCTCGGGGTAGTACCAGACGGCGTCGGGGTTGAGCTCGCCATTGACGAACAGGCTCAGGTAGTAGGCCTGGCCCTTCCACACGCAGCTGGTGCGGTGGTTGCTGAAGGTGGTGAATTCGCTCTTGAGCGAAGACTTGGGGAAATAGTGGTTGCCTTCGAGCGTGACGATGTCGTCGCTCTCGGCCACGATGGTGCCGTTCCAGATGGCTTTCATGCGCTGCCTCGTTGGGGAAGTTTGCGCATGCTAGCCGATGGGCTGGCCACCTTGGGGATCAGCCGGCCAGGTCCACCTCGACCATGCCACCGTCCACGAAGCGCAAGGGGTACTCGCGGATGCGGCAGCCCTCGGGACGCAGGCCTTCGCCATTGCGCCCGTCAAAGACCCAGCCGTGCACCGTGCACACGAGGATGCGGCCATTGAAATCGGAGTTGTTGACCAGGCTCTGGCCCTCATGCGGGCACACACCATGGAAGGCGCGGGGCTGCCCGCCATCGGGCCACAGCACCAGCACCTCCTGGCCATCGATCATGAAGGGCGTGCTTTCGCCTTCGCCCAGGTGGCGCTGCTTGCACAGGGTCTGGTAGGCCATGGCTCAGACCAGGGCGCGCACTTCGTCGGAGCGCGCAGTGAAGTGCAGGCGGTCCAGCTGGTCGAACACGGCGTTGCCGATGTCGGCGGCAAAGCGGTTCTCGTACCAGGCGCAGGCATAGGGCAAAAACAGCGTGCCCAGGGAGATGTCGCCCAGGGCCTGATCACCAGCACTCAGGCTGACCGACACACCCTGGTTGGCCAGCACCGGCACGTTGTCGTCGCCAAAGACTTCAAAGACCACCAGCAGCTTGGACGACTCGACCCCGCCTTCGGTGGTCTTCACCGCCGTCACGCGGATGTTCTGGAAGCGCCGGCCCACCTTGCCGCTGTCTTGCGGCTGAACAAACTCGGCCAGCTTGCCCTTCTTGACCAGGGTGGCGTCGGTCACGGGCACACCCAGGTCGGCCAGGCCGTTGGTCTTGGTGGGCTTGAGGTCGATGGTGGCGGTGGACAGCAGCAGCGCGGGCATGGGGGCACTCCAATTGAGATGCCCCCATTGAAAACCCCAAGGCGGTGCCGACGGGTTTGCTCGGACATATGACCGAGTGCCACGCTGGGTTGCCGCTACCATGCCGAACCTGGATGGACCAGGCCACACCATGCGCCCCAAGAGCTTCGTCCCCGAACAGATGCTGGCGGTCTCCCGCCCCGATGGCGGCAGCCTGCCCGCCTTCTTCGTGCCTGCAGGCGGCGACGCACCCGGCACGGCGGCCATCGTCCTCATCCACGAGTGGTGGGGCCTCAACGAGGCCATGCGCGACACGGCCAGACGCCTGGCGGCCACCGGCTACACCGTGCTCGCGCCCGATTTGTACCGCGGCCACGTGACCCAGGTCCCCGCAGAAGCCACGCGGCTCAAGGCCGAACTGGACCTCGGCGATGCCGTGCCCATGGACCTGGCCGGCTGCGTGAACTGGCTGACCCGCCGTGGCCACAGCAAGGTGGGTGTCATGGGCTTTTGCATGGGTGGCGCCATGACGGTGGCCGCGGCCGCCACGCTGGCCGGCCTGCAAGCGGCCGTGTGCTTCTACGGCATCCCGTCGCATCAGGTGGCAGACCCGGCCCACATCACGATCCCCTTCCAGGGCCACTTCGCGCTGGAAGACGACTGGTGCACACCCGCGGCCGCAGCTGGCCTTCAACAGGCCATGGTCGAGGCAGGGCAGTCACCCGACATCCACTTCTACCCTGCGCCGCACGCCTTCTTCCACGCCAGCCGGCCTGATGCCTACAGGCCCGAACAGGCGGCACTGGCCTGGACCCGCATGTGTGCTTTCTGGGACAGGCACTTGCAAGCCTGAGCTCGGGCCCAAGGGCCAGGGAAATCCCTGATCGCCGCAGGCGCCGGCGCGCCGGGGAAGTCCCCCAAACTTACTGGCCTGCCGGTGGAGCTGTCCTGCTGTATGCACCGTGTCGGCGCACTCCCTATGCGCATTGCACCCGTTCACCTCAAAATCCTCGCCTACACCCTTGACCTCGAAGGGTTCGACTCCAGCCGCGTCTTGCAGCGTTGCAAGCTGCCGCCCATGGACGCCATCCGCGAAGACGGTGACTGGGTCCACGTGGAGGTGTTAGACCGCATGATGGCCGCCGCCATCGAAGAAACTGGCGACGCCTCTTTTGGGCTGATCGCAGGCAAGAGCCTGGCCCTGGCCAAGGCTGGCGCCATCACCCCCTTGGTGCTGGCCTCCCCCAGCCTGAGGCAGATCCTGGAAGACCTGCTGAAGTTCGCACCGCTCACCGTCGAACGCACTGAAATCGAACTGGACGAAACCGACCACGGCACCCGCCTGCTGATGCGCCCCTTGGTCAAGGGCGGTGTGAGCGCGCGCTTCCGCACGGAGCTCGTGGCGACCAGCGCCGTCCAGCTGCTGCGCTTCGTGGGGGCCAGCACCAGCGACATCCTGCGTGTCGAATTCCCCTACGCCGAGCCCACCGCGCACCTGCCTCGCTACACCGCCATCTTCGGGCCCCACATCGCGTTCGAACGCTCGGCCTGCGCCATTGGCTTCAGCCCTGCGCTGCTGGACCAGGCGATGGTCAGCCATGACCCGGTGGCCTACATGGCGGCCCAGGCGCGGGCCACCACGCTGCTGGCCGCCATGCGTGCGGGCACGGACCTCGCCGAGCAGGTGCGCCAGCTGCTGCTCGGCGCCTTCCCTGCACAACCATCGGTGTCGGACACCGCCTTGCGCCTGGGGCTCAACGAGCGCCTGCTGCGGCGCCAGCTGGGCCTGCTGGGCACCTCGCATGCCGACCTGGCGCAGGAATGCCAGCGCCTCACGGCCGAGCGGCTGCTGGCCGACGGCCAGATGCCCCTCAAGCAGGTGGCAGAAGCCCTGGGGTTTTCTTCGGTGCACAGCTTCCACCGGGCCTTCAAACGCTGGTTCGGGCTGACCCCTTCCGAGTGGAAAGACCGCTGACCCTCAGCCGATGGCCAGTCAGTTCAGCAGGGTCCAGGCCAGGCCCGCCAGGCCACTGGCCACAATGACCCGGATCACGCTGACCTTGAAGCGAAACAGGGCCACCGCTGCGGCCAGCCCGATCAACAGCGCCGGCCAGGCAAAGCCCCCGCCCCACCCCGCAGGCCACAGCACGTGGAAGGCGAAGAACACGGCCAGGTTGACGATCACGCCGACCACCGCCGCGGTGATGCCCGTCAACGGTGCGGTGAACTTCAACTGACCGTGGGTGGACTCGATGAAGGGGCCACCCAGGAAGATGAAGCAAAACGAAGGCAGGAAGGTGAAGAAGGTGACCACCGAAGCGGCCACCACGCCGCCCAGCAGCAGGTGATCACCACCGAACACCGCCTGTGACCAGCCGCCCACGAAGCCCACGAAAGACACCACCATGATCAAGGGGCCTGGCGTGGTCTCGCCCAGGGCCAGGCCGTCGATCATCTGCGGCGCCGTGAGCCAGTGGAAGTGGTCCACCGCCCCCTGGTAGACATAGGGCAGCACGGCGTAGGCCCCACCAAAGGTCAGCAAGGCGGCCTTGGTGAAGAACCAGGCCATGCGGGTCAGCACGGCGTCCCAGCCCCACACCGCAGTCAGCGCACCGATGCCCGCCGCCCACAACGCCAGGCTGATGCCCAGCACCCGCCAGAAACGGCCCCAGCTGAACAGGGCATGGGCGGGCGTGGGCGTGTCGTCGTCGATCACCGCCGGGCCCGCGCGGTGCGCCGCCTGCCCATGACCGCCCCCCACCGAGAAATGCTGCGGCGCGTACTGCCCCCCGACGTAGCCGATGGCCCCGGCCACCAGCACGATCAGCGGGAACGGCGCCTGGAGCGCAAAGATGGCCACGAAGGCCGCGGCCGCGATGCCCCACAGCCAGCGGTTCTTCAAGGCCCGGGTGCCGATGCGGTGCGCCGCCGACACCACGATGGCGGTGACCGCCGGCTTGATGCCATACAGGAGCCCGGCCACCGCCGGCACGTGGCCAAAGGCCATGTAGACCCACGACAGGCCGATCAGGATGAGCAGCGAGGGCAACACGAACAGGCCACCGGCCATGAGCCCGCCCCAGCTGCGGTGCATGAGCCAGCCGATGTAGGTGGCCAGTTGCTGGGCCTCCGGCCCGGGCAGCACCATGCAGTAGTTCAGCGCGTGCAGGTAGCGCTTTTCGGAGATCCAGCGCTTGCGCTCGACCAGGTCCTCGTGCATGAGGGCGATCTGGCCAGCAGGCCCGCCAAACGACAGGAAGCCCAGCTTGAGCCAGTACCAGAAGGCTTCGGCGAACGTGGGGGCGGCTGGTGGCGCGCTGCTGCGGTCAGGCGGGTTCAGTTGTGGCTCCTCGGCGCCATGCGGGGGCGCACGGCGCAGAGGATAAATGAATCAAGGCGCCGGTCGATCCGGGCCTTGCAAGCCCTGGGCTCGGGCCGACAGGAAGGCGTAGAGGTCCATGATGTGGACATTCACGGCGGGTTCGCCCTGCCAGGCAGGCATTGACAGTGGACGCCCCTGACGCTGCAACACCCCATCGATCAGGGCTTCGCGGGCCTTGGCCTCGCCGCGGGCCTCCGGCAAGCCCCAGTCATAGCGCTTGAGCACCACACTCACGAACTGCCGTGCGCCCATCTCGCGCACCAGGGGCAGCAAATTGGGCGCACTGTTGGTGCCTGTGGCTGTGGGGCCGTGGCAGCCGGCGCACTTGTCCTGGAAGATGCGCCAGCCGGGGTAGACCGTGCCCAGGGGGCGGTTTTCCTGGGCCAGTTCGCGGGCGGGCTGTGTGTTTTGCACCTCCACGGCGCAAGCGGCCAGCAAAAGGGCTGCGCCCAGCGCCGCGCCGCCCCAGGCCAGCACCACCAAATCCCTCACACCGCTGGAAGATTTCGCCATGTTTTCCCCTGATGCTGCCTGCGCCATCGCCGGCGGGCAGGCTTGATGTTGGACACAACCCATTCTGTGAGCAAGCAAGGTCAAAAACGGCGCGCGACGAACCGGTTTCTTGCTCCCGATCAATTTGGCCTGATCCAGCCAGGCGTTCAACTGAAGTGCAGTCGGGGTGTTCTTGCCAGCGACGGCGCGCGCAACCGCCCGATCACCGCCGCACCGGCATGGCCTTCGTGTGCGAACGCCGCCAGCACGCTGTCCACGGCCTGAGGCGCGCAACTCACCAGCAGCCCGCCACTGGTCTGCGGATCAGCCACCAGCGCCTGCTGCCAGGGCGACGCGGCCTCTGGCCAGGCCACCTGGGCGCCATAGGCGGCCCAGTTGCGGCCCGACGCCCCGGTGACGATGCCTTCACGGGCAAATGCCGCCGCCTCGTCGATCAGGGGCAGCTGATCCAGCGCCACCTCGGCGTCCAGACCCGAACCCCGGCACACCTCCAGCAGGTGGCCAGCCAGGCCAAAGCCGGTCACGTCGGTCATGGCGTGCACGCCGGGCAAGGCGCCCAGGGCGATGCCCACGCGGTTCAGCCGCGTGGTGTAACGCAGCATCTGCGCATAGCCTTCCTGACCCAGCACGCCCTTCTTGAGCGCCGCCGACAAGATGCCCACGCCCAGCGGCTTGCCCAGCACCAGCACGTCGCCGGCGCGGCCATCGGCATTGCGGTGCACGCGGTCGGGGTGCACCAGCCCCAGGCCCACCAGGCCGTAGATGGGCTCCAGCAGGTCAATGGAATGGCCCCCGGCAATGGGGATGCCCGCCTCGCGGCAGACCTCGGCGCCACCGGCCAACACCTGGCCGATCACCTCGGGCGGCAGCTTGGCAATGGGCATGCCGACCAGGGCCAGCGCCATGATGGGTGTGCCGCCCATGGCGTAGATGACGGAGAGCGCGTTGGTCGCGGCGAAGCGGCCAAAGTCGCGCGGGTCGTCCACGATGGGGGTGAAGAAATCGGTGGTGGCCACCAGGGCCTGGCTGTCGTTGAGGCGGTAGACGGCCGCGTCGTCGCTGGTCTCCAGCCCCACCATCAGCTCGGGCGGCACCAGCCCTTGTGGGGCGCGTGACAGAATCTCGGCCAACAGGCCGGGCGCAATCTTGCACCCACAGCCGCCACCGTGTGAGAACTGGGTCAGGGCAATGGAAGTCATGGGTCTTCGGGAGTTCAAGGCGATTGTGCCAGCCGGGGCACCGCGGTGAGCACGCGCGGCCCTGCGCAGGTCAGCGATCGGCACCTGTTTGATTGCATCATCGACGCCCGCTCACCCGCAGAGTTCGCGCTGGACCACATCCCTGGCGCCATCAACTGCCCCGCGCTGGACGACGACGAGCGCCGCACCGTGGGCACGATCTACAAGCAGCAAGGCGCTTTCGAAGCCCGTCGTGTGGGCGGTGCCATGGTGGCGGCCAACCTGGCCCGCCACCTGCGCGAGCGCTTTGCCGACCAGCCCATCACCTGGAAGCCCCTGGTGTACTGCTGGCGAGGCGGCCTGCGCAGCGGCTCGATGGTGAACTGGTGGCGCCTGGTGGGCTGGGACGCCCAGCAGCTGGCCGGCGGCTACAAGCGCTGGCGACAGCACGTCATGGCCTTGCTTGATGAGCGCTGCCCGCAACTGGCGCTGCGTGTGGTCTGCGGCGCCACCGGCAGCGCCAAAACACGGGTGCTGCACGCCCTGGCCGCACAAGGCGCGCAGGTGCTGGATCTGGAAGGCCTGGCCTGTCACAAAGGCTCGCTGCTGGGCAATGTGCCCGGCGTGGCCCAGCCTTCGCAGAAGGCCTTCGAGACCCAGCTGGCCACCGTGCTGGAAGGCTTCGACCTGAGCCGGCCCGTGTTCGTGGAAGCCGAGAGCCGCAAGATCGGCCGCATTGCCCTGCCCACCGCGCTGGTGGAGCGCATGCGCGCCAGCCCCTGTTTCGAGATTGAAGCCACGCCGGAGGCCCGCCTGGCTTTCCTGCTGCAGGACTACGCCTACCTGGGCGACGAGCCCGCCGCGCTGGCCGACAAGCTGGATGCGCTGCGGGCGCTGCACGGCAAGGAAGTGATCACGCGCTGGCAAGCCTGGGCCATGCAAGGCGAGTTGTCGCCCTTGTTTGCCGAGCTCACCGCCCTGCACTACGACCCGCTGTACGCCCACTCGCAGGCGCAGCACTTTCACCAGTGGGCGCAACGCCAGGCCCTGCCCTGCCAGACGCTGGACGAAGCCGGCATCCAG
>CANBQJ010000036.1 GCA_947371645.1 Burkholderiales bacterium
TTTCACCAACAGCTTCCCATCATGTCCAACCGACTGAACGCTTTTGCCCACTCACGCTCTGCCCGTCTGCTGGCGATCCTGCCCATCGTGATCGCCGCTTCGCTGGCCGCCGGCTGCAGCAAGTCCAAGTCCGAGGGCAAGGCCAGTCAAGCCGCCGCCCGCGTGAATGGCGACGAAATCACCGTGCACCAGATCAACCAGGTGCTGGAGCAGCAACGTGGCCTCAAGCCTGAACAGGCCGACGGCGCCAGCCGCCAGATCCTCGAAAGCCTGATCGACCAGCAACTGGCCGTGGCCAAGGCCGAAGAGCAAAAGCTCGACCGCGACCCGGCCGTGGTGCAGATGATCGACTCCACACGCCGCAGCATCCTGGCCCGCGCCTACCTCGAAAAGTCCGCTGCCAGCGCCGTCGGCACCCCCTCACCCGAGGACGTGCGCAAGTACTTCGACAGCAAGCCCGGTCTGTTCTCCCAGCGCAAGGTCTACGCCCTGCAGGAGTTCACCGTGCCCTGCACGCCAGCAGAGAGCAAGGCGGCCATCGAGAAGCTGCGCCAGACCAAGACCCCCGAGGCCTTCATTGAAGTGCTCAAGGCCACCGGCCTGAAGTTCAACGCCACCCAGAACACCCAGGCCGCTGAAAACCTGCCCCTGGGCATCGTGGACCAGCTGGCCAAGGTCGGCGACGGCGAAGCCCTCTACCTCACCGCCAACGACGGCTTCAAGGCCGTGGTGGTGGTGGCCTCGCGCGCACAGCCGGTGAGCTTCGATCAGGCCAAGCCGGCCATCGAGCAGTTCCTGCTCTCTGACCGCCGCCGCGAATTCGTGCTCAAGGAAGTGAAAAACCTGCGCACGGCCGCCAAGCTTGAATACATCGGCAAATTTGCCGATAAGCCTGCATCGGGTGCCGCGCCAGCTGCCGCATCCGAGGCTGCTGCACCGGTTGCCGCCAGTGCACCTGCTTCAGAAGGGCTGGACCCCAGCGCCCTGAGCAAGGGCCTGTCGGGCCTGAAGTAACATCTCGTAGCGCGGGGCGCGCCATTGGCGCCCCGCATTTTTGCTGTATCTGCTGAAGCGCCGCCAAGCGCCGGCGCGACCAGGAAGCCCGGGTTCAGGGGCCACACGCATGACGTTCAATCAATTCATTCGCATCGTCCGGGCCCGTTGGCTGCTGGCCCTGATCGTCCTGCTGCTCTCGGTGTTCATCACCCTGATCGTCAGCCTGATCCTGCCCAAAACCTACCGCGCGTCGGCCAACGTGATGGCCGACATCCGGCCCGATCCCGTCTCGATCCTGGCCATGCCCGGCTCCTTGTCCAGCACCTACCTGGCCACCCAGGTGGACGTGATCAAGAGCTCCAACGTGTCTCAGCGCGTCGTGCGCGACCTCCGGCTGGCCGACAGCCCTGAAATGCGCCTGCGCTGGCAACAGGCCACCGAAGGCAAGGGCGACTTCACCGCCTGGATCGCCGAACTGATCGGTCAGGGCCTGGACGTCAAGCCTTCCCGCGAATCTTCGGTCATCCAGATCGCTTATGACGGCACCTCACCCGAGTTCGCCGCGGCCCTGGCCAATGCCTACGCCAAGTCCTACATCGACTCCACCGTGCAGATCAAGGTTGACCCTGCACGCCAGTACTCCGAATTCTTCGAAGAGCGTGCCCGCATCGCCCGCGAAAAGCTGGAAAAGGCCCGCACCAAGCTGGCCGAGACCCAGCGTGCACGCGGCATCCTGGTCACCGACGAACGCCTGGACGTCGAAACCGCCAAACTGGCCGAGCTGTCCTCGCAACTCAACGGCATGCGCGCCATCCGCTCGGAAGCCAGCAACCGAGCGACGCAAGGCAGCAGCAACCCGGACCAGCTGCGTGATGTGCTGTCCAACGGCGTGATCGCCACCCTGAAGTCTGACCTGGCTCGCCAGGAAGCCCGGCTGGAAGAGCTCAACAAGCGCTATGGCGACGCCTTCCCCCTGGTGGTCGAGGCGCGCGCCAACATCGACGTGCTCAAGGACCGCATCCAGGCTGAAACCCGCCGCGTCACCGGCAGTGCCCGCGTTGACTCCAAGATGGCCGTGAACCGCGAACAGGACGCCGATGCCGCCTACGAGGCCCAGCGCCAGCACGTGCTCAAGCTCAAGGACGCCCGCACCGAGCTCCAGGTGCTGGAGCGTGAAGTCGACACCGCCCAGCGCGTCTATGACTCCATCCAGGAACGCCTGAGCCAGACCACCATGGAAGGCAGCGCCAGCCAGTCCGGCATCTACCTGCTGAGCAAGGCCACCCAGCCCACCCAGCCGACGTCGCCACGCGTCGTCCTCAATGTGATCATCTCGATGGTGCTGGGCACCCTGCTGGCCCTGATGGTGGCGTTGTCTGTCGAGCTCTTCGATCGCCGCGTCCGAGGCCCCCTGGACCTCGTGCAGGCCCTGGACATCAACGTCATCGGCGCCTTGCCCGGCCCCAAGTCGGCCAAGTCCTTCAAGCTGAGTCTGCCTGGCCAGAAGAAGCAAGCCCTGCTCCCCGTCCCCAACCAGGCCTGAGCCGCAACGCGCCCGATTGTTGTCTATGACCTCTACCTTCCCCACCTCGCGTTTCCCCAGCGCCGAGGACCAGGCCGACCCCAAAGAGCCGCAGGCTGCCGCCCCCGACCGCTCGATCGGCGACATCATCAGCGAGGCCAACAACCTCTCGCCCGATCAGATCGAACAGATCCTGGCCTACCAGCGTGAGAACGGCGTGCGCTTCGGCGAAGCCGCGGTGGCCCTGGGCCTGGCCAACACCGATGACGTGCTCTGGGCGCTGGCGCAGCAGTTCCACTACCCCTACGCATCCGAGGGCAAGAACAAGCTGGACCCGGAAATCGTGGTCGCCACCAGCCCCTTCAGCGACCAGGCCGAAGCCTTCCGCACCATCCGCAGCCACCTGATCATGAAGGTGTACAGCGGCGACGGCCCTCGCCCGGCCATCGCCGTGGTCAGCCCGGACAGCGGCGACGGCAAGACCTACTTCGCCGCCAACCTGGCCGCCGCCTTCTCGCAGTTGCCCGGCCGCACCCTGCTGATCGACGCCGACATGCGCAACCCGCGCATCCACGAGCTGTTTGCGCTGTCCAACCGCAGCGGTGGCCTGTCGTCCATCCTGTCGGGCCGCACGGCCTCCAAGGTCATCCAGCCGGTCAAAGAACTCCCCAACCTGTACATCCTGCCCGTGGGGCCCACGCCGCCCAACCCGCTGGAGTTGCTGGAGCGCCCGGCCTTCGACCTCATGCTGCGCGAGATCAAGACCAAGTTCGACCGCATCGTGATCGACACACCGGCGGCCTCGCTGGGCACCGACAGCGCCGTCATCGCCGCGCGCGCGGGTGCTGCGCTGATGATCACGCGCCAGAACAAGAGCCGCATCGACAGCCTGCAGCACATGATCAAGACCATGCAGATGAGCCCCGCCAAGATCATCGGGGCCATCGTCAACGAGTTCTGACCCGGGTGCGCTGAGCTGCGCGCGGCCCGCTCAGGTCAGCGCAACCACGTGGCCGTGAGCCTTTGCAGCGGGCGCTCGCACCAGGCGTGCAGCAGCCAGGCACTGGCCACACACGCCGCCGTGAGCCCCAAGGCGGCAAGCGCCGTGCCCGGGCCGGTCTGCCAGGCGGGCCGGCTCAGCAGCTTGCCCATGCCGCTCAAGATCAGCGGGTGCACAAGGTACAGCGCGTAGCTGGCATCGCCCAGGCGGTTGAGCCACAGGGCTGGCGGCGCCAGCGCACGCTCGCCCACCGAGAGCCGCTCGGCCATGCTCAGCACCACCACGGTCGAGAGCGCGCCAAACAGCACGCGGTGCACGTCCAGCTTGTCTGGCACGCACACGTCCAGCGACACGATCGCCAGCAGGCCCACCCAGCCCATCAGTGGGCCCATGGCCGCAGGCACACGCCCGGACAACCAGCACCTGCCCGCCAGCATGCCCATGGCAAAGCTCAGCAGCAGCGGGTTGGTCACCTGCCACCACCAGACCGCGTCCAGCTGCCAGACGAAGCCGGCCAGCACCGACGCCGTGAACCAGGCCAGTGCCAGCGGCAGCACGTGGCGGGTCAGGAGCAGGCAGGCGAACACCGCGTAGAAATACATCTCGAAGTTCAAGGTCCAGCCTATGCCCCACAGCGGCAGCGGCAAGCGCCCGGTGTGGGCCTGCGGCCAGTGAGGCCAGTAGGCATAGCTGGCCAGGACATGCGCCACGTCCAGCTGGCGCCAGTCGGCCAGCCTGCTCAGCGCCACGAGCAGGCCCAACGTGGTCATCAGGTAGTAGAGCGGACTCACACGGAAGAAGCGGCGCAGCAGGAAGTGCCACGATGCCCGCCACGACGGCTGCACATCCCGGGTGGTCACCACCATGATGAAACCGCTGATGACGAAGAACAGGTCCACGCCCCAGCGGCCATATTCGGCCCCCTGAAACCAGCCCAGCGCAAAGCCCTGGTGGTTGAGCACGGACAAGAGGTGGTGCGTCACCACCGCCAGCGCGGCGATCGCGCGCAGGCATTGAACGCCGTGCAAGGTCAAACGCCCTGCCGGCGGCATCGCATGTGTCATGCGCCATCCCTGAATTGATTTTTGACCGATTGTACCAACCGCAAGGGTTGGCCCCAACTGGCCCATCAGGGTGGCCGCAGCCTCACTCCAGCAGCATCGGGCGGAAGTCCACGGGCACCTTGCCACCGGCCGTCAGGTCGCGGCAGGCACCATCGAGCTTGCAGGCCCGCTTGACCCCGTCCGGCAACTTGACCATCAGTTCGCGGCCCTCGGGTGAGGCCGGCTGCCAGACGATGTAGGACGTTCGCCCACGGTCGTCTTGCAGACTGACCCGCCAGAGGTCTCCTGGCTGCGTGCCGTGGTCCAGGCCCACCATGCGCTTGCCCACCATCCAGGCCGCCGTCTGCCTGTAGGCCTGGCCGGCTTCGGCCACATCGGTCACGCGGTTGGTGCCGCGTGCCATGCGTGCCGTCTTGGCAGGCCAGGGGTGTTGAGAGTCCCAGGCGTACTGGTAGAAGCGCCCCAGGCCAGCCGCCCAGGACACGATCATCATGCGCGAGAGGTAGGCCGCGCCCAGTGCGGGCATCGCGGGCATCGGCAGGCCGGCGGCCTTGGCCACCTGCGCGGCCGGGTCACCATCCAGGGGGATCTCCATGATGCCGCACTCGGTGCACCACAGGGGTTTGCCGCCCACCTTGTGGTCCTGCATCAAGCCCTTGAGGGCCAGCACATGGGTCAACATGCCCTCGGGCAGGCCTTCGAGGTAGATGTGGTAGCCGATGACGTCTGCACTCTCGCCGCCGCCGATGGCCAGGAAGTGGTCCAGGTACTCGCGGTGGTGGTAGCTGATGCCTGCGGTGACCAGCTTGGCCGCCGGGTTGGCCTTGCGGACGATGGGCAGGGCCTCGCGCTGCAAGGCCAGCAATTCTTCCGGCGAACCCGCGTAGCCCGACCCCAGGCGGGACTCGCAGGCGTCGTGCGACAGGCACCAGGGGTTGTCGCCCACGAAGGCCGGCTCGTTCCAGACCTCCCAGGCAGTCAAGGGCGATTGGGCATAGCGTTGCGTCAGGGTGCTCACCCACTGGCGCCAGTCGGCCATGCGGCGGGGCTGACGGTCACAGCGCGCGCACCATTCGTTCGGCGCTTCGGTTGGCGCCTCGCCTTCATCCAGAGAAGCCCAGGCCGGGGCGTAGCCACCCAGGACCATCAGGCCATCGGCGTGGTTGGCGCCCATGGCCTCTACACGGCTGTCCAGCACGCTCCAGTCGTACTCGGTCTTCTTGCGACCGGGTGGCCGGGGCTGGATGGTGGCCCATTGCGAACGCTCGGCATCCCAGATCCGGACCGAGCCTGCATGCGAGTCTTCGAGCGCCGTGTGGCGGTTGAGCGCCTGGTGGATGTGCGTGCCAAAGTAGCTGGCGGGCACTGGCGTGCCAGGCAAGGCCAGCGGCATGGGTGCGCCACTCAGTGCGGCATCGTCCACCCAGAGGGTGCCAGGCGTCGCGCTGCCCACCATGAAGTAAGCCTGGCGGGCCTGAGCCGCCGTGAGCCCGTGGGTGAAGGCGCTGACCTTCACCTGCGTCCATTTGTCGCTGGTGCGAATGTAGCGTGAGCCGTAATCGGCATAGGGTGCCGCTGCTTGTCGCACAGCCACCCGCACCACCATGGGCGCGTCGGAGCGAAACCACACGCTGGCCTCATAGCGCCAGTCCAGTTGCAGCGAGACCGCCTGCGCAATCTGGAACAGCCCACTGCGGAGCTGCACCTTCAAGCTGGCCTTGCCATCGTGCACGGGCGAGGGCACGCGTTCATAGGCCACGCGTGTCGGGGCATGCCAGCACGAGTTGTCCGCCCAGTTCATGGGCATGTCGCCACTCACGCGCTCGCATTCACCCAACTGCGTCGAACCCTGCTCGAAGCCGCCGTTTTCCAGCAGCGGGGCCGCCAGCGCCATACCTGGCCCCAGGGCGCCTGCGCACCCCAGCGTCAACGCCCATGAACGCAGCCAGTTCGCCATGCCTTCAGCCCTCGCGGTGGATCAGGAATTCAAGCAATCGGCCCGCCACCACTTGCGATGCAAAGGCACGGACGTAGCGCTGGTGCGCCTGCTTGCTCATCCGGGCCAGCGTGGCGGGATCCTTCAGGATGGACATCAGCACCTCGGCGCCCGCCTTGGGGTCGTCCAGTGGCCAGAAGCGCCCCTCCTGCCCATCGTCGTAGATCTCGGGGATGCCGCCCACACGGGCCGCCACAACGGGCACGCCCGCAGAGAGGGACTCGATCAGCGCCATGGGCAGGTTTTCCATCCAGGCCGCGTGGACGCACAGCTTGTGGCCCGGGATCAAAGTGCGCGCCTGAGGGTGGAAGCCCACGAAGTCAATCTGCTCGCAAACGCCCAAGGCTCGGGCCTTGTTCACCAGCGCATCCCGGTCGGCCCCGTCGCCCACGAGGGTCAGGCTAATGGTCATGCCCTGGGCCTTGGCGTGGGCCAGCACCTCCAGCAGGTATGCCTGGTTCTTGCGAGGCTCCAGCGTGCCAATGGCGATCAGGTCCCGGCCCGCCATGTTCGACAAAGGCGCACCCTGCAAGGGCTTGACGAAATTGGGGATGAGCGCAGCGGGCACACGCGCGATGTCGGGCAACTTGCCCATCAACTGGCTGCGGACAAACTGGGACACGAACACGAGCCGGTCGACCCGATCGAGCGTCTCGCGCTCCAGGGTCTGGATCTGATGCTCCAGGCGACCGCCGCGCGAAATCATGCCCTTGTCCACCCACTCGTCGGCCTGGGACAAGTTGAAGTGGATGATCAGCACCACCTGCTGCGCGGGCCTCCGCACCATCTTCAGCGCCAGGGCAGCCGACACCGGGCACTGGGCATAGACCACGCTGTGTGGGTTCCGCCGCAGCCACCACCACAGCTGCACGGCCATCAGTGCCCCATGTCCCGCGCGGTACAGCCACACGGCAGCGGGCGGCCACACCACCTCCAGCACCCGCCGCAACCCGATCATGGGCAACAAGAGGGGCAAGGCCAGGATGAAGAAGGGCGTCACCACCTTGTGCGGGTGGCCGACCGATTTCAGGTGCGCTTCGAATTCACGCATGTGGGTTTGCACACCCGTGGCGCCTCGGCGGCGCATCAGGGACGCGACGAGCACCATCGGGTATTGCGCCGACGACTTCATTGCTGCAGCGCTCCCTGGACAGCCGCCACCATGCCGCGTGCAGCCACCTCGAAATTCCATTGCCCGACCTGTTCGCGGGTGCGGCTGGACATGCGTGCCCACAGGCTGTCGTCGGTCAGCAGGCGCGCGCAGGCCTGAGCCCAGCGCTCGACGTCCAGCGCCAGCACAAAGCCGTTGTCGCCGTCGACCACCAGGTCGTTGGCCGCGCCGGACATCGGGGTGAGCACCATGGGCAGGCCACAGGCGCAGGCCTCATTGGCCACCACGCCCCAAGGCTCCAGCTTGGTCGGGAACAGGAAGACGCGTGAACGCGCGTACTCAAAGGGCAGTTCGTCTTGCGGCAGGTAACCGGCAAAGGTGACGTCGACGGTGTCGGCCAGTGCCGCGGCGGCGCGTTGCAAGGTGTCCAGCAAGGGGCCGCGCCCCACGATGCGCAGGGACACCCGGCGCCCCAGGACGACGGCCAGGCGCTGGGCCACGTCCAGCGCGAACATGGGGTTCTTGTGTTCGATCAGGCGGCCGCAGTAGATGAGGTCGTGGACCTTGGGGGCCGAGGCTTGCGCAAACCGGCTGTTGTCGATGCACAGTGGTGCCTTGAAGATCCTGCGGGCATTCACCTTGTACTGGAGGAACAGGCGCCGCGACCCTTCCGATGCCGCGATGAAGCCCCTTGAACAAGCGAACACCCCGCGGCGGACCACGCGGTGCAGCCACGACAGGCCCCGCTCGGAGTCGTCGGTGCCGTCGGTGAACGCCAGGTGGGGCACCCGGTGCAGCACCGCCCACGCGAAGGCATACAGGAAGGTCGGGATGAAGCCCGTCGTGATGACGACGTCGGGCCGGATGCGTGACAGCAAGCGGGTCACGCCCCAGTCCGCGTGGTGAAACCGGGCCTCCATGATCTTGTACTCGCCACCGAGGAAATGGACGGCGTAGGCATCGGACTTGCCATCGAAACGGGGATCGATGTGAGCGGGTGCGCAGTAGATCACGTGCAGGTCAACCAGTCCGGTGGCCGCCATGGCTTCAAACATGGGCTGCCGGTAGGGTGTGGGCACGTTGATCACCACGGCGCAGACGGGACGCTTCATACAGGTCGACTCACACGAGGGAAACAGCCGTCGGCTTGGGTTTGGTGCGAACACGGCGAGGCTCCAGACTGCGCTGGTCGTCTGGTGAGCAGTAAATCATCAGGAGCACGGTGGCCAGTGGCCAGGTCTTGAGGGCGTAGAGCGAAGTGGTGGTGGTGAAGCCCTGGGTCAGGTAGAGCAGGAAGCCCACGGCGGCCAGCCCCTTGGCCCACTCTCTGCGGCCGGCAGAGTTGGCGATCTTGTAAACCAGCCACCAGCCCATGATGTTGAGGATGGGGCCGGCAATGCCCTGGGTCATCACCTGGAAAAGGTAGTCGTTGTGGGCACCGTAGGCCTCGCCGTCGCTGACGTTTTCCATGTAGATGATCAAGTCCGCATACAGGCCCCGGCCAAACAGCAATTCCAGAGGCGAGTAGGTGGACAGGCCGTACTTCCAGAGCACCGACACGATGCGGTCACGCCCCTGCGTGAAAGACTCCATGTTGCTGGTGTCGAAACCCAGCACCTTGCTCGGGTCATACAGCAGCAGGGCCACACCCACCAGCACGCCCAGGAAGGCGCCATAGCCCAGCAGGGAAGTCCAGCGTGTGCCATTCTTGACCGCGATGTACACCAGCACGATCAGCAAGGTGAGGTAGTTCATCCGCGAGTTGGCCAGCACCACCTCGATCACACACAGGACGGCCAGGATGACGTACATGGGCGTGACCTTGAACCGCACCCATGCGGCGTAGACCAGCAGCGACGATGCCACGCTGTAGGCCAGGTCGGTCTTGAACAGGTAGAAGCCTTTGAAGGTGTGCACCGAACCCCAGTAGATCCAGCCGTAGTCAAAGGGCATGAGCGCCGCATTGCCCACGATGTTGAGCACCGCGCCAACGGCCATGGCGAAAGGCAGCGTGTCCTCCTTGGCGGCCACCACCAGGCCAAAGAAGATGAAAGGGCTGACGATCTTGAAGACCATCTGGGGGGACCCGCCCTCCTGGAACATCAGCAGGGTGAGGAAGGAGAAGTACGCGGCACACACCAGCCACAACATGGACTGGTAGCTGCCTTCTGACTTCAGCTTGCTGCGCTCGAAGCCCTTGCCCGTGCGCAACAGGAACACGCCAAAAAGCAGGAACATGAAGTACAGGTACTTGACGCCATTGCTCTCGTAGAAGGCGTCCACGCCGGACTTGAGTGCCAGCGCAGCAAAGATGGGCATCGCGTAAAAACGCGGCAACGCCATGTTGGCGAACAGTTTTGTCATCTCAAGCTCCCGCCTCTCGGTGAGGCCGCACGTTTTGCAGCATGGCGCGCATCCCGATGTACAGCATCAGGGCGTAGGTTGCCTCACCCGCCACCATGCCGACCATCAGACCCGTCTTGCCGAACATCTCGCTGAGCACGACCAGGCTGGTGAGGCTGACCACCGAACTGACGGCCGCGGCAATGAAGGATTGGCGGTACTTGCCACCGGCCAGCAACACGCCATGGCAGATGCTGGAAATGCCACTGGCCAGGAAAAAGACCCCCCACAAGGCGATGTCCTCGTTCAGGCCACGGTACTTCTCGCCCAGCACCAGCTTTTCCAGATAGGGGTACGCAAACAACAGCGGCACCAGGTACATGGCCACGACCATCAACACACCCAGCATGGACATGCGCGACAGGCGACGCACCTCCGCGCCTTCACCCTCCGAGAGGTGGGCACTGACCTTGGGCCGAAAGATGTTGCCCCAAGACAGGAACACCGTGCCCAATGGCGCAGTGAACAGCTTGGCAGCCACCACTTCAGCCGTTTGCTCGGGGCCCACCACCTGCCCCCCCACAAACAGGTAGCCGTTGCCAAAGGCCCAGGCCACGATGCCTGCCGGCAGGGACCACTTGGCCAGAGGCCACACCTCGTCCCACAGTTCGCGCCAGTCCTGCAGCTTGAAATTGAAGGTCAGTCCGGCACCCCGCGACCAGGGGATGGCGGTCAGGATGCCGGCGGAGCCGATGGTCAGCAGCATGGCGTCGGCGCGCACCCAATGCCCGTAGATCAGGCCGATGATGCACAACACCAGCACCGTCACGTAGGCGATGTCCTGCTCCAGGCACTTGACCGGTCGCATGTTGATGTACTGGATGTTGCGCACGAACTCGCGGTACCAGTTGGCCACCACCAGCAGGAAGACCGACAGGGCCAGCATCACGCCGCCGCCATCCATGGACAACAGCCCCGGGGCCAGCAGCAGCAGCAGGCCACCCGCCGTTGCAAACATCAGGCTCAGGGTGAGCTGAAGGCTGTGGAAGACGTTGGCGGTTCGGACGCGCTCTTCGCCTTGCTTGCGCGGCAACAAGGTCAGTGCCGTCGTGTTGATCAAGGCCATCTGCAGGGCCGCGCTCAGGGCCGAAAAGCCGATCAGCTGGCTGTAGGCGAAGTACTCGTGCTTGGTCGCAAAGCGGATGAAGACCAGGCCGATGAGGAAATTGCTGATGCTCAGGATGGCCTGGTCAATCAGGGAGTGAGACACCCCCTTGAAGGCCAGCACGCGCCGGTACCAGGCGGTCATGGCCGCACCCCCGCCTCGCCTGTGGTGGCGCCGGGCCCGATTTCACCAGGGCGGTGAATCGCGTCAGCAGTGACGACTTCAGGAACCGGAAAAAAACTCATGACCAGAGGTGACCAGATGAACCGAAGATTGTCGCCGACCCGGCTCACCGGACAGGCGAGGGTTTAGACCCAGCCGACTGGTAGACATCGAGCAGTTGCGACAGGTTGGCTTGCGGGGTGTAGAGGGTCTCGTAGAGCCGGCGCGCGGCCTGCCCCATGCGCGCCATGGCCTGTGGGTTCGATGCCGCCCACTGCAGCTTGTCGGCCAGGTCCTGCACGTCGCCAGGCTTGAACAACAGCCCGGTTTCGCCGTCAAGCACCACCTCGGCCAGCGAGCCCAGCCGGCTGGCGATCACGGGCACGCCGGCCGCATAGGCCTCGACGATGGTGCGCGGAAAACCTTCGTACCAGATGCTCGGCACCACCATGAAGGCGGCCTGCTCCAGATGCCGCCACACCTCGGCTTGTGGCTGCAAGCCCAGGTACTGCAAAGCCTCCGGCGCTTGCGCCGCCGCGGCCTGCACCTCATCGGCCAGGGGGCCACCGCCCAGCACCTTGAAGGGCACAGGCGCCGGCACACGCTGCAAGGCCGCCAGGAGCAGGTCCACACCCTTTTCGCCGGTCAGACGCCCCACATAGACGCCCCCCTGTCGGCCGCCCCAGCCCGCCGCCTCGCGGAACTCGACGAAATTGGGCTTGATCACCACCCGCTCAGGTGGCAGGCCACCGGCCACGAACTTGTCGCGGCAAAAGGCATTGAGGGCGATGTAGCGGTCCACCTTGCGCCGGTAGGTGCCGGCCCAGCGGTGCAGCGTCGTCACACCCGCCACCACCGCGGTCTGGGCTGCAGACTCACGGTAGCAGGCGCGCAGCACACCGCGCCAGGGCACGTGGCCCAGGCAGTCTTCACACACGCGACCGTCCCGCACGAACATCGCTTGCGGGCACATCAGGCGAAAGTTGTGCAGCGTCTGCACCACGGGCACGCCCGCTTGCTGCGCCGCCCAGTAAATGGAGGGCGACACCAGCGGCAAGGTGTTGTGCACGTGCACGACATCGGGCCGCCAGCGCTGAACCAGCGCCTGGAAGTCATCGACGGTGCGACGCGACCAGACCGCCTGCGCGGCCAGGGCGGCCGCAGACACACCGCTCACGTCATCGTTGTGGCGCGTGTACTGCTGCACCTCGTGGCCGTGCTGCGCCAGCAGCGCCGCCTCGGAGGCCACCACACTGTCTTCCCCACCACGTTGCTGGTAGGCGTTGTGAACGATCAGGACACGCCAGGGCCGCGCACGAGCTTCACTCGTGATAGTCATAGGCCTGGAAACCCGCCAGCTTCACAAGGCTGTCGCGCTTGGCCGCGGTGTAGTCACTCAGGACCATCTCCTTGACCAGTTCGTCCAGCGTGGTGGCAGGCGACCAGCCCAGCTTCTGCTTGGCCTTGCTCGGGTCACCCAGCAGCGTTTCCACTTCGGTGGGGCGGTAGTAACGCGGATCGACCTTGACGACCACGTCGCCCACCTTGCACTTGGCCAGCAGTTCGCCCTTGACGGGCTCGACCTTGACCACGCGCCCCACTTCGGCCTCACCCTCGCCTTCGAAGGCCACGGTGACGCCCAACTCGCGCGCGGCGAATTCGACGAACTGGCGCACGCTGTACTGCACACCGGTGGCGATCACGAAGTCTTCAGCCGTGTCCTGCTGCAGCATCAGCCACTGCATTTCCACGTAGTCGCGCGCATGGCCCCAGTCGCGCAAGGCGCTCATGTTGCCCAGGTACAGGCATTCCTGCAGGCCCAGCGCGATGCGGCTGATGGCCCGGGTGATCTTGCGGGTCACGAAGGTTTCGCCACGCACCGGGCTTTCGTGGTTGAACAAGATGCCGTTGCAGGCGTACATGCCATAGGCCTCGCGGTAATTCACCGTGATCCAGTAGGCGTAGAGCTTGGCCACCGCATACGGGCTGCGGGGGTAGAAAGGCGTGGTTTCCTTTTGCGGAATTTCCTGCACCAGGCCATACAGCTCGGAGGTGGACGCCTGATAGAAACGGGTCTTCTTTTCCAGGCCCAGGATGCGGATGGCCTCCAGCAGGCGCAGCGCACCGATGCCGTCGGCGTTGGCCGTGTATTCGGGCTCTTCGAAGCTCACGCCCACATGGCTTTGCGCCGCCAGGTTGTAGATCTCGTCGGGTTGCACGCGCTGGACGATGCGCACCAGGCTGGTGGAGTCCGTCAGGTCGCCGTAATGCAGGACGAAATTGCGGTTGTCAACGTGCGGATCCTGATACAGGTGATCGATGCGGTCCGTGTTGAACAGGCTGGAGCGGCGCTTGATGCCGTGCACCTCATAGCCTTTGCCCAACAGAAACTCGGCCAGATACGAGCCGTCCTGACCGGTCACACCGGTGATCAGTGCCACTTTTTTCGACATAAATACCTTCAAGAACCAAAGAAACGAGACCGATCCTCGGCAGACATGTTCTCGGCCATGTCCTTGAGGAACTCCTCTTGCAGGGCATAGGAAACTGCCAGATCCTGGGCGTTGTCGCTGCGGGACAGGGTCGACACACGCATCAGCATGCCGTCGGCAATCCAGCCGCGCAGACCAAATTGAAGCTGCTCCAGCTTGCGGTCCAAACCCGGAATAGAAGCATTTTTCCCAAGCGTGACCCAGTATGTGATGGGTTCAAGACGGGACCCGACCTGCGCCTTGAGCCGAACGGCCTGGAATTGGTGTCCAGGAATCTTCATCGTGTGAACCCCCAACCGCTCCACCATGAAGCCTTGAGCCGTGTAGCAAAACTCCGGTCGGTGCGCCGCCGTGGACTCCGAATTCTGGTTCTTGCCATAGGCGATGGACAACATCACCGCGGCGCCGTCCGCGCGCACATAGGTGCGGTTCAGGGTCTGGCTGTACAGGGCGTTGAGCTTTTCAACGACGGTCGGGTCCGGCAGCACAGGCACGAGGTCCGGGTTCACGTGCCAGCCCTTGAACGTGCTGGGCACGGCAGACTCCAGCTTCATGGGCGGCATGTCGTCGGCCAGCAGCTTGCGCGGCGTGAGGTATTCGGCGGCCAGAAAAGCCAGCGCCATCACCAGGCCCGCCACCCAGATGTAGGTGGGTGGGCGCCCCCGGTAAACGGTGTCCATGTGCTCAGCGCTTGCCACGTTGGCCTCCCTTGTCGTCAAACCGTGCGGCCAGGAGCCGGTCCAGGCCATATGTCAGGGTGAGCGCCACGGAAAACAGCACCATGCCCGCGAAACCGTGGATGAAACCCTGTCCGGCCTCGTCCCCGAAATAATAGGTGACCAGCACCAGGATGATCACGCGGATCACGTTGGACATGAAAGAAATCGGGACGATGCACACCGCCAGGATCGTGTTGCGGGCCTTGGAGTGGTAATCCATGATGTTCATGTACAGGAAACCCAGCGCCTCCAGCGTGAACAGCGAATTCAGGCCCGAGCAGGCGTCGGCCACCAGCAACTGATAGGGGCCCACGGTCAGGGTGACACCCGAGCGGCCGATCGGGTAGCCCGCCCAGAACAGGACGTTTTCTGCCACCACGGACACCGCGCTCTTGAGCGGCAGGGTCATGGCCTGTACCAGGGCGCCCGGCAGCGGCACCAGGAAAAACAGGAACACCAGCGGGAACCAGGCCCGCCGCAGGCCCTTGGTACCGGTCAGCAGCAGCACGCAGCCAGTCAGGCTGAGCAGGAAAGAGCCGGTCTCCAGCTCCAGCACGGTCTGGGAATGCCCCAGGATGTAGGCCGCTGCAGCCAGCCCCAGGCAGGTGAAGCCCGCACCCAGCGCCGGTTTGACCTCGGCGGTGAACAGGCTGGCCCGCATGTCCCACAGCAACCAGGCGCAGGCGGCCAGGATGATGGGGCCGTGCCCCTGCTCGTCCGTCGCCCAGACGGTGCCGGACAGCCGCATGAACGTGGGCACGTACATCAAGGCCAGGGCCAGCCCGACGATGATCAGGGCGACCATGGGGTATCGGGTTGGGGTTGCAACAGGCGCCGTCAAAGGCGCCGCAGCCGGGGAAGTCAGGGACATGAAAGGCTCGGGAGTAATGCGGTAGATCGACTGGCTAGTCGCGTGAAAGTTCCGGCTTCAGGGAAGATCCTGACCTGGCACGTGCACCAGGGGGCCTGCCACCCGGATCGCACCATGTGTGAAATTGTGCGTCATCCCGCCATGCGGCCGGTGGGCCACCTGCACCGAACGACTCAGGGAAAGCCCGCGAACACGGAACTGTTCCGCACCTGACGGCACCAAGTTGAGGCGGGTATGTGCGCAATCACCGTGAAATGACCGAGAAATAAGCGTCAACAGGGCGCGCTTTCCCTGAACCCGTCGGCCCCATGCCCATTCTAAAATCCACCCCAAGGCAGGGCCATGTGACCCCACCGGCCAACCAACCCCCAGACCCCCTAAGGGCTATGCGTTACCCAGAACACAACATCAGCTACCCCAGCTTGCTGCTGTCAGAGCGGGAGCAACTCTTGGCGCATGGGGACAAGGCGGCCGCAAAGCACTTCCTGCGGCGGGGTGCCCACGTGCTCGACACCCACATCGATGCCATCTCTCCCAGCGATGCCATCTCCCGCATCGTGTCCTGGGCCACACAGCGTCAGTCGCGTTATGTCGCGCTGTGCAATGTGCACTCCATCGTCACCGCCACCCAATATGCCCAGTTCAGCAAGGTGCTCAGCCAGGCTGACCTCGCGCTGCCTGATGGCGCCCCGGTGGCCTGGGCCCTCCGTCGCGAAGGCTTCACCGAGCAGCGCCGCGTCAATGGCCCGGACCTGACCTGGAACTACCTCGAAGTGGCCGAGCGCATCGGCCAGAGCGTTTTCTTTTACGGCAGCAGCGAAGACACGCTGGAACGCCTGAAGGCCAAGATCACCGCGCGCTTCCCCAAGCTGCGCATCGCCGGCATGGTGTCTCCGCCCTTCCGCCAACTGAGCGAAGCGGAAGACCAGGCCGATGTCGACCTCATCAACCGCTCGGGCGCCAACGTGGTGTTCGTGGGCCTGGGTTGCCCCAAGCAGGAAGCCTGGATGGCCGCACACCGTGGCCGCATCCAGGCCGTCATGCTGGGCGTGGGCGCGGCTTTCGACTACCACGCTGGCACGGTTCGCCGTGCGCCGGGCTGGATGCAACGCATTGGCCTGGAGTGGCTGTTCCGCCTGGTGGCTGAACCTCGCCGCCTGGCCCGCCGGTATGCGGTCACCAACTCGGTGTTCATCCTGCGCATGCTCAAGAACATGTTCACGGGCCAGACGTCCACACCGGACAAACCCATCCCCTGAACCAGCTCCCTGAACTGCACGGCCTGGCGCCGGTGCACCACAACAAGGCCACCCTCAGGGTGGCTTTGTTCTTTGGTGGCCATCACGAGGGTTTTTCCCTGCGGTGTCTGGCGACGAATCAGGGCGTCCCCCCGTGTTCACGGGTACCCGTTTAACCCAAAATCGGGCCCGATCAGGGCATGCCGCATTCAGGTCATGCGCTCGGATGTCTACGATTACACAGATGAACAAGTTGAGGACGGCAATGAAGTCAAGGACAGCCTGGCGCGGGCGAGTGATGGCGCTGGCGTGTGCCGCCAGCCTGGGGATGAGCGCCTGCCAGACGGACGGTGGCACGGCCACGCCCCCCACCCGATCGGAAGCCTGGCGCTTCCTCAATGCTGCTTCGTTCGGGCCCAGCGAGCAGTCGATCCAGGACGTCAGCAACATGGGCTACAGCGCATGGATCGACGCCCAGTTCGCCATGACCTCCCCCACCACCTACCGTGCCTACATGGCCCAGCGTGGTGCAGAACTCAAGGCCGATCGGCCTGGGGTGCCGGGTGTCAGGTCGGAACTCAATCAGGTGCTGGAGGCCTTCTACACCCGTGCACTCGTTGAGCCTGCCCAATTGCGCGCCAGGCTCGTGTTTGCGCTGTCCGAGATCTTCGTGATCTCGTTTTACGACATGGGTCTCGGCGTCGAAGCGCCCGACATGGCCGCAGCCTTCCTCGACACCCTGGATGGCAGCCTGTCAGGCACCTACAGAGACCTGCTGGAGAACGTCGCCCTCAGCCCGGCCATGGGTGGCTACCTCACCTACCGCGGCAACGCCAAGGAAGACCCGTCGATCGGGCACCTGCCGGACGAAAACTTCGCCCGCGAGGTCATGCAGCTGTTCTCCATCGGGCTCTACCAGCTCAACCTGGACGGCACGCAGAAGCTGGACGCCAACGGCAACCCGATCCCCACGTACAAGAGTGCAGACGTCAAAGGCCTGGCCAAGGTGTTCACCGGCTGGGGCAACTACCGCAGCGCCGGCTTTGCACCTTCCGCCACGCTGGAAGACTGCTTTGTCTACTCGCCCAAGTGCCGTGACCCCGAGGGCTATTACCACCCCATGGTGACCTACCCGGCCTACCACTCGGTCACGGACAAGACCTTCCTGGGCGTGACCATCCCGGCACAGAGCACGCCATCGCCAGAGGCCAGCCTGAAGGTGGCTCTGGACACCCTGGCCAACCACCCGAACACGGCGCCGTTCATCTCCAAGCAACTCATCCAGCGCCTGGTGACCAGCAACCCCTCTCCTGCTTACGTGTCGCGGGTGGCCACCCGTTTCAATGCCACGGGCGGCAACATCAAGGAAGTGGTCAAGGCCATCTTGCTGGACGACGAGGCTCGCAACCCCCTGATCGTGTTGAGCAGCAGCGCTGGCAAGCTCAGAGAGCCCGTCTTGCGCGCCACGGCGCTGCTGCGCGCCTTCAAGTTCACCTCGCCCACGCTGACGGCATCGAACTCGCCGCTGGACGCCGCCGGCACCAAGCGCACCACCTATGTGACGCTGGACGTGACCAACGACCCGTCCACCTCGCTGGGCCAGACGCCTCTGTACGCACCGTCGGTGTTCAACTTCTTCCGGCCGGGCTACACACCACCCAACCCCGGCAGCACCACGCCGGTGACCCACGTGGCGCCCGAAATGCAACTGGTCAGCGAGTCCAGCGTCACGGGCTACGCCAACTACATCATGGACGTGCTGCCCTACGGCATCGGCCCCGGTGTGCTGGTCGACGCCGACGGCCAATGCGGCATCTACACGAGCACGACCCAGAACTACATCCAGGCGCTCGACCCCAAGGTGGCGGCCAACAAGGCGATCCAGACCGCCGCGGCCGCTTGCCAGCTGGACACCGGCTACTCGCGGGACATGCACTTTGACTTCACCGAGCAGCGCTCACTGGCCTATGACGGCGCCACCCTGGTGCAGCACATTGCCGACCGGCTGCTGGGCGGCGACATCACCGACCCGTTGAAGAAGGCCATCCTCACGGTGCTGGACACCATGCCCGTGCCAGCACCGGATGCGACGCAATCCAACGGTGCGGCCATCAATGACGCACTCGACCAACGTGTGAGGGCCGCCATTTTGCTGGTGGCCGTTTCACCCGAGTTCCTCGTGACCAACTGAGCACACGCATGTCGACCACCCCACGTCGCGCATTCCTGCGCCAACTCTCCGCTCTGGGCGCCACCGGCAGTTCTGCCGCCTGGCTGGCCAACATGTCGGCCGTCCAGCAGGCTTCGGCCCAGTCCACCGCCAGCACCGATTACCGCGCCCTGGTCTGCATCTTCATGTCAGGCGGCAACGACGCCCACAACACGGTGGTCCCGACGGACGCCTTGTCCTGGCCCTGCTACTCGGCCACCCGTGACCCGGCCGTGATGGCCTCCGTGACCGGCATCACGCCCTCGGCCACCATGACCTCGATCGCGCTGCCGCAAAGCTCGCTGCTCAAGATCAACCACCTCAACGCCAAAGGGCTGAACACGGGCCGCACCTTCGGGCTGCACCCGCAGCTCAAACGCATCCAGGCGCTCTACACGGCGGGCAAAGCCGCCATCGTGGCCAATGTGGGCCCACTGGTGCAACCGGTGACCAAGGGCGCCTACACGGCCTTGCCCAACACCCCCTTGCCGCGCGGCCTGTTCTCGCACAACGACCAGACCTCAACCTGGCAGTCCTTCGGGCCTGAAGGGCGCACCGGTGGCTGGGGCGGGCAGATGATGGACAAGCTGTCCAGCCGCAACACCAACCCCACGTTTTCATCGGTGGGCATCAACGCCAACGCCGTGTGGCTCAACGGCACCACCATCGCGCCCTACATGCTGGGCACCGGCGGCTTCCAGGTGATGGGCGGCAGCACCGGCACGGTCTACGGCAATGCGTCGCTCTACAGTGCCATGCGCCAGGTGGCCTCCACTTCAGGACGCACCAACGACCTGGTCAGCGATTACCTGCGCGTGGGGCAGCGCGCCCTCAGCAGCGAGGCGGCCCTGGTCCAGGGCCTGCCGTCAGCCACCACGGCCCCCTGGGGCACGCCGGGCAGCGCGACCGCCGCGGCCGACCCGCTGCTGCAGTACACCGAACCCGCAGACGGCAAGGCCTACCTCAACCCGCTGGCGGCGCAGCTGCAAATGGTCGCCCGCATGATCGCAGCACGCAACATCGGCCTGATTGGCGCACACAGGCAGGTGTTCATGGTGCAGCTGGGCGGCTTTGACACGCACAGCAGCCTGATCACGTCGCACGCCAGCCTGATGGCCAAGCTGGACCATGCCGTGAGCTATTTCCAGACCTGTCTGGCCAGCATGCCCGGCGGCGACATGAGCAGCCAGGTGACCACCTTCACGGGCTCCGAATTTGGCCGGGCGCTGATCAACAACGGCGATGGCTGCGACCACGGCTGGGGCGGCCACCACTTCGTCATCGGCGGCGGCGTCAAGGGTGCTGACATCCATGGCCACTACCCGGATTTCGGTGTGTTCGACCTCAATGAGGCGACCTTCTTCAGTGACCAGCTGCTGGACACCAGCGGCGCCCTGCTGCCTGAAATCTCGGTCGACCAGTACGTCTACACGCTGGGCAAGTGGATGGGCGTGTCGGAGGCTGACCTGATCGGCAGCTCGCCGGGGCTGGGCATCGCGCCCAACATCCAGAATTTCGACAGCACCAAGCGCGACATCGGTTTCATGACCGTCTGAGCACGCACAGGCGTCGGGTTTTCGAGTCAAGTCGCCACAGAACGGCCCTGCAAGAAGGCAAAGGCCCCCATTTCGGGCCTCCTGGCGCCTCGGGCGTCCGATACCATTGCGCTCTGGCCGTCCAGGCGGCCGGGTGGGGAATGGTCCCTGCCCGAGACGCGTCTTGCACCGCCATGACACCCGACTCCAAAATTTTCGTTGCCGGCCACAAGGGCATGGTGGGCTCGGCCATCGTTCGCCGCCTGCAACAGGCCGGGTTCAACCAGGTCATCACCCGCGACCGCAGCCAGGTCGACCTGCTCCAGCAAGCTCAGGTCCAGGCCTTCCTGCAGGACGAAAAGCCGGATTACCTGTTCATTGCCGCCGCCAAGGTGGGGGGCATCCAGGCCAACAACGTCTACCGGGCCGATTTCCTCTATCAGAACCTCATGATCGAGGCCAACCTGATCCACGGCGCCCACCTGGCCGGCGTGCAAAAGCTGATGTTCCTGGGCTCCAGTTGCATTTACCCCAAGCTGGCGCCCCAGCCGCTGAAGGAAACCTCGCTGCTGACCGGCCTGCTGGAGCCGACCAACGAGCCCTACGCCATCGCCAAGATTGCGGGCATCAAGCTGTGCGAGGCCTACAACGCGCAGTTCGGGCGCCAGTACGTGAGCGTCATGCCCACCAACCTGTACGGCCCCAACGACAACTACGACCTGAACAACAGCCACGTGCTGCCCGCCTTGATCCGCAAGGCCCATGAAGCCAAGGCGCAGGGCGCCGCCGAAATGGTGGTGTGGGGCACGGGCACGCCGCTGCGCGAGTTCCTGCATGCAGACGACCTGGCCGATGCCTGCGTCCACCTGATGCAGCAGGGCTACGACGGCGACCTGGTGAACATCGGCACCGGCACCGACCTGAGCATCCGCGCGCTGGCCGAGCTGGTGATCCAGGTGGTGGGATTTGAAGGCAAACTGGTGTTTGACACCACCAAGCCCGATGGCACGCCGCGCAAACTCATGGACGTGAGCAAGCTCACCGGCCTGGGTTGGCTGGCCCGCATCGGGCTTGAAGAAGGCATCGCGCTGGCATATCGCGACTTCCAGAATCGTTACGTCAAGGTTTGATCACATGAAAGTATCTGTTGTTGGCACCGGCTACGTTGGCCTGGTCACGGGCGCCTGTCTGGCTGAAATGGGCAACGATGTCTTGTGCCTGGACGTCGACCCCCGCAAGATCGAGATCCTCGAGAACGGCGGCATCCCCATCCACGAGCCGGGCCTGGACCAGGTCGTGGCCCGCAACGTGAAGGCCGGCCGCCTGCACTTCACCACCGACATCGCCCGCGCCGTGGACCACGGCACCATCCAGTTCATCGCCGTGGGCACGCCCCCGGATGAAGATGGTTCGGCCGACCTGCAGTACGTGCTGGCCGCGGCCCGCAACATCGGCCGCCTGATGACGGACTACAAGGTCATCGTCGACAAGTCCACCGTGCCTGTGGGCACCGCCGACAAGGTGCGTGCCGCGGTGGCCGATGAGCTGACCAAACGCAACAGCGACGCCAGGTTCGCCGTGGTCTCCAACCCCGAGTTCCTGAAAGAAGGCGCTGCGGTGGACGACTTCATGCGCCCCGACCGCATCGTGGTGGGCGCCGACGACGACCAGGCTATTTTGCTGATGCGCGCCCTGTACGCGCCCTTCCAGCGCAACCACGAACGCCTGGTGGTGATGGACGTGCGCAGCGCCGAGCTCACCAAGTACGCCGCCAACGCCATGCTGGCCACCCGCATCAGCTTCATGAACGAGCTGGCCCTGCTGGCCGAGAAGATGGGCGCCGACATCGAACAGGTGCGTCTGGGCATTGGCTCCGACCCGCGCATCGGCACGCACTTTTTGTATGCCGGTTGTGGTTACGGCGGCAGCTGCTTCCCCAAAGATGTGAAGGCCCTGATCAAGACCGCCGCCGGCGAAGGCCAGGAGCTGCTGGTGCTGCAGGCCGTGGAAGACGCCAACGACCGCCAGAAGCATGTGCTGGTCGACAAGGTCTCCAAGCGCTTTGGCGCCGACCTCAGCGGCAAGCGTTTTGCCCTGTGGGGCCTGGCCTTCAAGCCCAACACCGACGACATGCGCGAAGCCACCAGCCGCGTGGTGCTGTCCGAGCTGTTTGCGCGCGGTGCATCGGTCACGGCCTATGACCCGGTGGCCATGGAAGAGGCCCGCCGCATCTTTGGCGACGAGCCCCGCCTGCAGTACGCCGAGACACCCAACGCCGCGCTGGAAGGCGCCGACGCGCTGTTGATCGTCACCGAGTGGAAGGAGTTCCGCAGCCCGGACTTCGACCGCATCAAGGCCACCCTCAAAACCCCGGTGATCTTCGACGGCCGCAACCTGTACGACCCGGCCTTGCCGCGTCAGGCAGGCCTGGACTACGAGAGCATCGGTCGCGGTCGGGCTTGAGCTTGTTGGGTTCAGCATGAAGGTCCTGGTCACCGGCGCGGCCGGCTTCATTGGCATGCACGTGAGCCTGGCGCTGCTGGCGCGCGGTGACGAGGTCGTGGGGCTGGACAACCTCAACGACTACTACTCGCCACAGCTCAAGCGCGACCGCCTGGCCCACATCGCAGCCA
>CANBQJ010000037.1 GCA_947371645.1 Burkholderiales bacterium
GGCAGCCATGTCCGGCGACGTCAAATCAGACAACCAGCCCTACGACGACATCAACATCACCCCGATGTTGGACCTGGCGTACGTGCTGCTCGTCACCTTCATCATCATGACCACGGCGTCCGTGCAGGGCGTCAAGGTCAAGTCGCCCGTGACCCTGGCGGCCAACAACCTGGCCAAGCCGCAGACCCGCGCCATCACCATCACGGCCGAGGGCGCGGTGTACCTCGACGCTTACCCCGTCACCACCGACCAGCTCAGCAGCACCCTGGCCCAGTACAAGGCCGCCAACCCCAACCTGCCCGTGGTGCTCAAGGCCGACCAGGCCGCGCAGTACGACAAGGTGATGGAGGTGCTGGAAGTAGCCAAGAAGCTGGACATCACCGAAATCGGTCTGGTGACCAAGCGCGCGCAGTGAGGGCATTGACATGCAAGTTCAAGAAGAAGCCAAGCCCTACGACACCATCAACGTCACGCCCATGCTGGACCTGGCCTATGTGCTGCTGGTCGTGTTCATCCTCATGACCACGGCTTCGGTGCAGGGCCTGAGCGTGAGCATGCCCAAACCCAGCAACAAGCCGTCCACCGAGAAGCACGAATTGCTGGTCATCCAGGTGGCGCCCGATGGCGCGCTCTACCTCAACGGCGCCGTCAAGAGCGAAGGTGAGCTGGAAGGCGAAATCAACGCCGCCAAGACGCGCGACCCGAAGATGTCCGTGGCCATCAAGGGCGACGCCAAGGCGCAGTACGCCCGCGTGGTCTCTGTCATCGACCTGTGCAACAAGCTGCAAGTCAGCATGGGCCTGGTGACGGCCCGCATCGGCACCTGAGGTTCCCATGAGCGTTGCAACGATGGGGGCCCCCATGAACCCGCAAGAGCCTGAAGAGGACGGCCAAGGCAAGACCATCCTGTGGGTGGTGCTGGGCTTGATCGCACTGGCCCTGGCTGTCTACGGCATCAGCCAGATCAAGCTGGGCAATGGCCCGGGCAAGCCTCGCCAGCAGACCGTGAAGATCATGCTGCCCGACACCCCGCCGCCGCCACCGCCCAAGCAGGAAGAGAAGCGCCCGGAGCCCAAGCCAGACGCCAGGGCGCAGCCTCAGCAGGAGCAAAAGCTGCCGACGCCGCAGGCCGAACCGCAGCAACTGAAGATGGAAGGTGCAGCGGGCAACGGCCCCAGCGCCTTTGCTTCAGGTGGGGTGAGCAGCGACTACAAGGGCGGCGCTGTGGGCATCGGCCCCGGCGGCACCGCGCCCGTGAGTGCCGAAGACCGCCGCAAGGCCCAGTTCTACGTCAACAACATCCGCCGCCAGCTCAAGGAAGAGCTGGAAAAGCACCTCGACACCGACGCCCGCCAGCTGGAAGTCACCTTCGCCATCTGGATCAGCGCCGATGGCCACTTGAGCAGGTTCGAGTTGACGCCCAGCGGCAACGCCAAGGCCGATGCCGACGCCCAGCACGCCTTTGAAGAAGCCGCCAAGTCCATGCGCCTGGAGCGCCCGGGCGATGTGGTGCAGCCGCTGCGCATGAAGTTCACGCTGCTGCCACCCGGCCAGTGAAAACCATCCCTTTGAATGAACCCGATGATGTCTCGTTTCGCAAAGAACCTCGCTCCTGGCCGTTGGCTCCCGCTGGCCATGGCCGCCGTGCTGGCCTGTCAGGTGGGCGCTGCCCATGCCCAGGCCAACGCCGACGTGGAACGCGTGCGCGCCACCACCAATGCGCTGATCGAGTCGCTGGTGGAGAGTGGCCTGCTGTCGCGCGACAAGGCCAACGCCATCCTCAAGCAGGCGGCCGAAGCCGGTGACAAGGCCGCCGCCAGCGCACCCAAGGACGCACCCAAGGACGCAAGCCCCAAGGACGCCGCCACAGCCGATGGCGCCGCCAAGCCGCCCGTGATCCGCATCCCCTACATCAGCGAGACGGTCAAGGCCGAACTGCGCGACCAGGTCAAGCAGGACGTGCTCACCCAGGCCCACAACGAGCGGTGGGGCGATGCCGGTGCGATGCCCGACTGGCTGCGCCGCATCCGCCTGGAAGGCGATGTGCGCGTGCGCTACCAAAGTGAGCTGTTCGACAAGAACAACCTGGCACCCGATGCCCCCGATGGCTACGCCACGCAAACCAGCAGTGGCCAGAACCTGGGCTGGTCGCCCGACCTGACGAACACGCAGCACGACCGCGACCGCATGACCTTGCGCGCACGCCTGGGCGTGGTCTCCGAGCTGGGCGATGGCTTCAGCACGGGCTTTCGGCTGAGCACGGGTGGCACCAGTGGTGGCGCCACGTCCGCTTCGCAGACACTGGGTTCGTCGCTGAACAAGTACGCTGTGGTGTGGGACCGCGCCTTCGTGCAGTACAAAGACCCATCGACCGTCGAAGCCGTGGCGGGCCGCTTTGCCAATCCCTTCTTTGGCACCGACCTCACCTGGCCTGACGACCTGAACTTCGACGGCGTGGCCGTGGGCTACAAGCCTGCGCTCGACGCCGGCCAGTCGCTGTTCATGACCGCTGGGGCCTTCCCCCTGCGCGAGTTCGAAACCAGCACCAAGGACAAGTGGCTGTACGGCGCGCAGCTGGGCGGCTCCTTCAACCTGGCCAGCTACACGCAGTTGCGCGTGGGCCTGTCGGTGTACCAGTTCGCGGGCATCCAGGGCGTGCCCGAGACCACGTTGAAGCCGACGGGGCCCAGCACGAACGTCAAACCTTACCTGCTCACCGAATACGCTGCTGGCGTGCGCATGAAGGGCAACACCCTGTTCCGCGTCAACCAGTACGACGCATCAGGTGACACCACCTGGGGCCTGGCCTCCAAGTTCACGCCCATCAACCTGACGGGCGAACTCAAGCTTCTGACCGACTACCCGGTCAACGTGCGCCTGTCTGCCGACTACGTGAACAACCTGGGCTTCAACCTGGCCGAGATCCGCCAGCGCACCAACTTTGGCGGCAACCTGAGCCTGGCCAAGCAGACATCGGCCTACCAACTCAAGGCCACGGCTGGCTACGACCAGCCGGACAAGCTGGGCCAGTGGCAGGGCAGCCTCGCCTTCAGGCGCATGGAGCGTGACGCCTGGGTGGACGCCTTCACCGACACCACCTGGCACCTGGGTGGCACCAACTACCAGGGCTGGAGCCTCAGCGGCGTGTACGGCCTGGGCCACCGCGCCACCGCCGGTGTGCGCTGGACGAGCACCCGCAGCCTGCCCGACACGACCACCTATGGCGCGTCCAACACCGTGGGTCTGAGTGGCGTGCCACTGAAGATCGACGTGCTGCAGCTTGAAGTCAACAGCCGATTCTGATGAGGTCGCCATGATGCAGTTGTTCCGAATTGAAAGCCGCGGTCCGCTGTGGCCGGTGTGCGTCGCGCTCTTGATGGCCACCAGCCTGGCCCACGCCGAGCCCAGCAGCCGCGAACGCGAAGCCCTGCGCCGCGCCCAGCAAAGCCTGCGTGCCGCGCAAGAAGAGCGCGATGCCATCGTCGGCGAGAAGGCCGCGCTGGCCACCGACAAGACCAAGCTGGAAGGCGAGCTCAAGCAGGTGGCTGCCAAGGTGCGTGGCGCCGAGTCCCAGGCCGCTGGCCTCAAGGCCCGTGTGGCCCAGCTGGAGGCCAGCCTGGCCGAGCAGCAAAAGGCCGTGGCCGATGGCCAGTCCCGTGAAGCCGCACTGGGTGAGCAGATCAAGCAAACCGAGGCCAAGCTGGCCGAACAGGTGCGCGTGGTCGGCACCGTGCAGGCCCTGCTGGCCGAACGCACCCGCGAAGCTCAGACCCTGAGCCTGCAGAACCAGGCCATGTACAAGGCCGGCCTGGAGGCCATCGAGCTCTACCGCGCCCAATCGCCATCGGCCTTCCTGCAGGCCCGCGACAAGGTGCTGGGCTGGGAGAACGTCAAGGTCGAGAATGTGGCCGAAACCTTGCGCGACCGCATGGACGATGCGCGCTACAAGCCCTTGCCCGCAGAAGCCACCGCATCCGGACGCGTAAACTGAAAGGCACCCCCTTTCACGCGACCCGGAGCCCCCATGCCCCTCACCCTGCGCAGTCAGGCTACCGACGACCTGCTGCTCCTCAACGACCTGGCCAAGGCCCTGCTGGGTGCCTTCGGCAAGGACGCCTCGCAGCCGGGCATCCTGCAACCTGAGGACATGCCTGCCGCTCTGGTGGTCCTGCGCGGCTTGCCGGACGGCCCCACGCCGCCCGACGAGCCGGCCGCTGAACCGGGCGAGCTGCCGGCCCACCAGGCCGAGCCCTCGTTTGCGGACGAGCCTGTGCCCCTGCGGCGCCGCGCCGTGCCGCTGGTGCGCATGATCGAGTTCGCCCTGGCCGAACGCAAGCCCATCGTCTGGGGCGTCTGAACCCCCCTGCCGGGGGCGGGTCTTGTGCGGTGCAGCATGCTTGAGGCATGATGCCCACATGCCCGAACACGTCACCCGCCTGCTCGTCATCCGCCATGGCGAAACCGCCTGGAACACCGAAGGACGCATCCAGGGGCACATCGACATCCCGCTCAATGACAAGGGGCGCTGGCAGGCCGATCGCCTGGCCACGGCCTTGATCGACGAAGACATCCACGCCATCTACAGCAGCGACCTGGAACGCGCCCGCGACACGGCCCAGGCCGTGGCCAGTGCCCTGAACCAGCCCTTGCAACTGCACACCGGCCTGCGCGAACGCCACTTTGGCCGCCTGGAAGGCAACACGCAGGCGGAGGTGGCCGCCCAATGGCCCGAAGAAGGCCGCCGCTGGCGCGAACGCGACCCCAGCTACGGCCCTGAAGGTGGCGAAACCCTGCAGGCCTTTTACGAGCGCAGCGTGGGCGTGCTCACGGCGCTGGCCCAACAGCACCCGGGCCAGACCATCGTGGTGGTGGCCCATGGCGGCGTGCTGGATTGCTTCTACCGTGCGGCCAACCGACTGCCGCTGGACGTGCCGCGCAGCTGGAAAGTGGGCAATGCCTGCGTCAACCGCCTGCTCTACAGCCCCGAAGGCTTCACCATGCTGGCCTGGGCCGATGACCGGCACCTCGAAGAAGCTGCGCTGGACGAAGCCACGGACGGTGGCACCCAGCCACAACCCCAGCTCCAGGCCTGGTCCCGCCAGGCCTGATCAGGAAGCCAGCAGGCCCTGCAATGCCGCCAGGCCCACTGGCGCCTGGGCCAGCCATGGCACCGCAAACGTTTTTTGGGCCAGGCCGCCAGCCAGCCGCGCCATCTGCTGACGCTCGCCGTTCAGCCTGGCCTGCAGCAAGGGGTCTTGCGTGCCCGCCGCCAGGATGGATTTGTTCACCACCCAGGCAAAAGGTTCGATGTGGGCGCGGCGCAGGTCGTCTTGCAGTGCAGCGGCCTGAGACACCGGCGTCACCTCGGGCAAGGTCACCAGGATGACGTGCGTGTAGCTGGCGTCTTGCAGGCGCATCAGCGGCGTCACGACGTGCACCGAGGCCTGGCCTTCGAACTCGCGGGTCATCTGGCGGTGGTAGGCCCCGGTGGCGTCCATCAGCAACAAGGAGTGGCCTGTGGGCGCGGTGTCCAGCACCACGAAGGCCTTGCGCCCCTCGCCCACGGTGCGAGAAAAGGCATGGAAGACAGCGACCTCTTCGGTGCAGGGCGACTGCAGGTCTTCCAGCAGCAAGGCCCGTTCCTGCTCATTGAGCTTGGGCCCGCGTGCGGCCATGATCTTGTCGATGTAGTGCTGTGTCTCGGCCTTGGGGTCGATGCGGCTCAGCTGCAAGCCTGGCAGTTCGCCATTCAGGGTCATGGCCAGGTGGGCCGCCGGGTCGGTGGTGCTGAGGTGCACGCTGTTGCCCCGCTGCACCAGGCCCACGGCCAGGGCGGCGGCAATGGTGGTCTTGCCCACGCCACCCTTGCCCATCACCATGATCAGGCCATGGCCGGCAGCGGCCAGTTCGTCCACCAGCTTGTCGATGTGTTCGGTGGCCAGCGGCGTGGCGTTCTTGGGCGGCGTGCTGGCGGGCAGAGCCGGTGCGTCGCTCAGCAGCGCACGCAAGGCGGGCAGGCCCACGGTGTCGAAGGCGCGCAAGGGCACCTGGCTTTGGGGCAGGGCGCGCAAGGCCTCGGGCATGGCGCTCAGCGCCTCTTGCCCCAGGGCCTCGATGGCACGGGCGACGCCATCGTTGGGGTCGGTGGCATGGAAGACACCGTTGATGACCAGGCGCTGCTGGTTGAGGCCCAGCAGGCGCAGCTCATCGGAGGTGCGCGCGGCCTCGGCCAGGGCGCTGCGGTCCGCGCGGGCCACCAGCACGACGGTGGTCAGCGCCGGGTCGCGCAGGGCGGCCAGCGCGGCGTTGAATCGGGCCTCCTGCATCTTCAGCCCTGAGTGCGGACCCAGGCAGGAGGCGCCCCGGTCGTTGCCCTTGAGGAAGCCGCTCCAGGCCTGGGGCAGGCTCAGCAAGCGCAGGGTGTGCCCCGTGGGCGCGGTGTCGAACACGACGTGGTCGTAGGCGGCGGCCTCACCGGCCAGCAGGTTGGTGAACTCGTCAAAGGACGCGATCTCGGTGGTGCAGGCGCCAGAGAGCTGCTCGCGCACCGTGGCGCGCTCGGCCTCGGTTTGACCGGCCATCTGCGCCAGCACGCGCTGGCGGTAGGTCTCGGCGGCCACGTCCGGGTCGATGTTGAGCACCGCCAAACCGGGTGCCCCAGGCACCGGCGTGGGCGTGTTGCGCAGCTCGATCCCCAGCATCTCATCGAGGTTGGAGGCCGCATCGGTGCTGACCAGCAGCACCCGTTTGCCCGCGTCAGCCAATGACAGTGCGGTGGCGGTGGACAGCGAGGTTTTGCCCACGCCACCTTTGCCCGTGAAGAACAGGTGGCGGGTGGGCCGGGTCAGGATGTCCATGGAGTTGTCAGACGCGGCGGCGCCCCTCGTGGTCGATGACGATTTCACCGTCCTCCTTGGTGAAGGCGCCCTGCTGCGGTTGCGGCAAGATGTCGATCACCAGCTCCGAAGGCCGGCACAGGCGTGTGCCCAATGGCGTCACCACGATGGGCCGGTTGATCAGGATGGGGTGGGCCACCATGAAGTCCAGCAGCTCGTCGTCGGTCCACTTCGGGTCGTCCAGTTTCAGCGCATCGAAGGTGTCGCCCTTGCTGCGCAGCACCTCGCGCACGGACAGGCCACACGCGGCAATGAGTCCGACCAGCGCTTCACGCGTGGGTGGTGTCTCCAGGTAGGGCACCACCTGCGGCTCGATGCCGGCATTGCGGATCAGCGCCAGGGTGTTGCGCGAGGTGCCGCACTTCGGGTTGTGGAAGATGGTGACGGTGCTCATGCGGAGGTCGGTGGTGGGGTGGATGTGGGGTTGGCACCCAGCAGCTGGTGCAGGCCCAGGCCGATCAGGGCGCCAGCCACCTGGGCGATCACGAAGCCAGGCACGCTGGCCGGGGCGATGCCGGCAAAGCTGTCGCTGAACATGCGCCCGAAAGCCGCAGCCGGGTTGGCGAACGAGGTGGACGCGGTGAACCAGTAGGCCGCGCCGATGTAAGCCGCCACCATGGCCGAGACCTTGGCCGCGGGTGCGCGCAGGATCACGAGCAGCAGGCCAGCCGTGGCCACCGCTTCGGCCACCCACTGGCCGTGGCCGCCGCGCAGCTTGGTGGACCACTGCAGGAGGGGCAGGTCGAACATCGCGTGGGCCAGCCAGGCCCCGCAGGCTGCCCCCGCCAGCTGCACCACCACATACAGCCCCAGCAGGGCCCAGGGCAGCTCGCCGCGCAGGCTCATCACCAGGCTCACGGCGGGGTTGAAATGCGCGCCGCTCACCGGCCCGAAGACCTCGATCAGGATGAACAGCCCGAACACGGTGGCCAGGGTGTTGGCCAGCAGGGCCACGGCGACGTTGCCGCCCGCGAGCCGCTCCGCCATGATCCCCGAACCAATGACCACGCACAGCAGCAATGCCGTGCCCAATGCTTCGCCCCACAGGCGGTGTGACAGCTTGCGCATGGTGTGTCAGCTCCGGCCGATCTGGTTCAGGGCGGTTTGCAGGGCGTCGCGGCTCATGCTGCTCAGGGGCAGGGCCAGGAGTTGCAGCATCTTGTAGCCAATGGCCTGGCGGGTGAGCTCGAAGGCACGGCGCTTGCCCTCGTCGCCGCCTTCGGCATGGGACGGGTCCGGGTAGCCCCAGTGCACCTTGACCGGCTGGCCGTGGCCGCCAAAGAAGACAGGGCAGGCCTCGGCGGCGGCGCTGTCGCACACGGTGATGACGATGGACAGCGGCGGCGCATCCGGTGTGGTGAACTCGTCCCAGCTCTTGCTGCGGTAAGCCGAGGTGTCGATGCCAGCCTTGTTCAGGGCTTCGAGCGCAAAGGGGTTGAGCCGGCCGCTGGGTGCGCTGCCGGCGCTGTGCGCCTTCACGTCTTGCCCCTGTTGGGCGGCCAGGTGGTTGAGCATGCCTTCAGACAGCACGCTGCGCGCGGAGTTGTGCGTGCACAGGATCAGGACGTGGGTGGTCATGGTGGGACAACTTCGGGAGCAGTGGGGGAATCAGCAGCAGCGAATCAGCAGCAAGACGAGCCTGCAGCCTTCACGGGGATGCCGATGGGCTTGCCCGACACCTTGGGGGTGCAGCAGGCGCTGGCGGCGGGCGCGGCTTCGGTGGCCTTGGTGTTTGTGGTGGCCGCGTTGGCCGGAGCTTCACCTTCACGGAACACGGGGATGCTGCCCAGCGTCTGGAAGTGCTCCCAGGGCAGGCCTTGCGGGTCGATGAGCCAGTGCTTGTCGCTCCTGGCGTAGCAGCAGGTGGTGGCGCCTTCGTCGATCAGGCTGAGGTCGGCGGCCTGGGCCTGGGCTTTGAGGGCCATCAGGTCGGCATCGTTGTCCACCTGCAGCCCCAGGTGGTCGACGCCGGTGTGGCCGTGGCCACGCGTGGAGATGGCGAAATTGACGGCAGGGTCGTCGAGCATCCACTTGGCGTAGTCGCCCTCCACCCGGGCGGGCTGGGCGCCAAACATCTTCGAGTAGAAGGCGATGTTCTGGTTCAGGTCGGTGACGTGCACATGGACGTGGAAACGCTTCATGGTGATCTCCTGGTTGCGGTGGGGGTCGGCGGGGACGGCGGGCTTCAGCAGGTGGCGCAAGGCCGAGGTGCGGCGCTGCCTTCGGGGACGGGAACAGCGGGTGTGCACGGCTGGCCCTGGCAGCAGTGTTCGGTCAGGTAGCCCAGCAGCTCGTTCATGTGCGCAAAGGCCGCGCGGTAGATCAGGTGGCGGCCATCGCGTTCCTGGCTGACCAGCCCGGCGTGCATCAGCTCTTTGAGGTGGAAGGACAGCGTGGTGGCGGCCACCGTCAGCTGCTCGGTCAGGTCGCCGGGGGTGAGCCCCTGAGGGCCCGCCACCACCAGGGCGCGAAAGACGCGCAGGCGCACGGGTTGGGCCAGTGCGGCAAGGGAGGCGACGACCGTTTTCTCTTCCATGTTTCAAATATAGTTGAAGTATTGATGGGTTGCAAGCCCTTGCCACACATGAACCCTGTTGCGCGCCGGCTCAGGCGGTGCCTGCGCCCGCGATCAGCCGATCCGCACGCCGCGCAGGTAGGCCGACAGGGCCCGGGGCGCCATGCCGTCCAGGTCGAAGAGGGTGTCGTCCAGCATCCAGTTCTGGATCAGGCCGGTGACCAGGGCCTGGTAGCCCACGGCCAGGGCCGCCGGGTCGGCATCGGCGGCCACATGGCCCAGGGCCTGTGCGCGGGCAAAGGTGGCTTCGATGTGGCTGCGGCAAGAGCGGTGCACCGTCAGGTGGCGGGTGCGCGCGCCCAGCAGGTCGTCCACATATTCCACCTTGTGCGTGGCCACGTCGAACACGCGGCGCGTGCGCGGGTCGTGGGCGATGCGGTGCAGCGCGTCCAGAGACGACTGCATCAGTTCGTCCAGCGGTTGGACGCCGCCTTGCGCATCCACCGACTTGAGCGCATCTTCCAGGGGCTGCGTGGTGCGCGCCATCATGGCGTTGAACAGCTCGGCCTTGTCGGCGAAGTGCCAGTAGACGGCGCCACGGGTCACACCGGCGGCCCGCGCGATGTCCTGCAGCGAGGTGCGCGAGACCCCGCGCTGCGCGAACACGGTCTCGGCGGCATCGAGCAGGGCCTCGCGGGTGAGTTGGGCGTCGGCTTTGGTGCGGCGCATGGGGCTCCATGCAAAGAAAAGACGAAGGCTGCGGAATCAGGACAGTTCACGACGGATTCCGCAAGATTCGCAGGGGATTGTCCTCCAAGTTACCACATACATTCGCGCATGTATGTATACTCAAATCATTCATTGACCAGGCAAGTATTGCCCGAAGAGGTGTGACATGGCATTGCGCAACGCGGCTGCATCCCCCAACCCCGAAGCCGGTGGCATGGGCCCCACCTGGAAGCGCTTGCGCAGCGAACTGGGCTGGCGCTGGCTGGCCAACGGCGTGGGCCTGGTGGCCCTGGGCGCCCTGGCCGCCGGTTTGATGACCGGCTGCAGCCCCAGCGGTCAGGGTGCCGCCCCTGCGGCCGCTGGCGGTGCGCCCAAGATGCCGCCCGCCCAGGTGGGCGTGGTCACCGTGCAGCCTCAGGCCGTGCCCGTGATCGCCGAACTGCCCGGCCGCCTCGAAGCCTTGCGCGTGGCCCAGGTCCGTGCCCGCGTGGCCGGCATCCTGCAACAGCGCGCCTTCACCGAAGGTGCCGACGTGAAGGCGGGGCAGTTGCTGTTCCAGATCGACCCCAGCACCTACAAGGCCGCGCTGGACAGCGCCCAGGCGGCCCAAGCCAAGACCGACGCCAACCTGGCCCAGGCCAGCGCCCTGCTGGAGCGCTACCAGCCCTTGCAGGCCGCCAAGGCCATCAGCCCGCAAGAGTTCCTGAACGCCCAGGTGGCGCAGCGCCAGGCCCAGGCCGACGTGGCGTCTGCCAAGGCCGCCGTGCAGACCGCCCGCATCAACCTGAGCTACGCCAGCGTGACCTCACCCATCGCCGGCCGCATTGGCCGCGCCCTGGTCACCGAGGGCTCACTGGTCGGGCAGGGCGAGGTCACCCAGCTGGCCACCGTGCAGCAGATCAACCCCCTGTATGTGAACTTCACGCAGTCTGCCAACGAGGTGATGAAGCTGCGCCAGGCCCTGGACAGCGGCGCCATCCAGCGGGCCGGCAACGGCGCTGCCGTGGTGCGCGTGGTGCTGGACGATGGCAGCGAATACCCCTTGCAAGGCAAGCTGCTGTTCTCTGACCTGAGCGTGGACAGCAGCACCGGCCAGGTCTCCTTGCGCGCCGAGCTGCCCAACCCCAAGGGCCTCTTGCTGCCGGGCATGTTCGTGCGCGTGCGGCTGGAGCAGGCCGAGGTGAACGGCGGCATGCTGATCCCGCAGCAGGCCGTGACCCGCAGCAGCCAGGGCGACACCGTCATGGTGGTCGACGCCCAGGGCATGGTGGCGCCGCGTCCCGTCAAGCTGGGCGGCGGGCGTGGCAACCAGTGGGTGGTGCTGGGCGGCTTGAAGGCCGGCGAGCAGGTCATGGTGGACGGCTTCCAGAAAATGATGAACCCCAAGGCGCCGGTCAAGGCCGTGCCCTGGTCTCCTTTGGCCTCGCCTGATGCGGCATCTGGCGCATCGGCCGCCTCGGCAAGCGCCTCGGCCGCTCGCTGAACCAGGAGCGCCCCATGCCACGTTTCTTCATCGACAGACCCATCTTCGCCTGGGTGATCGCGCTGTTCATCCTCGTCTTCGGCGGGGTGGCGATCTCACAGTTGCCCATCGCCCAGTACCCCACGGTGGCGCCGCCTTCGGTGGTGATCAGCGCCACCTACCCCGGCGCCTCGGCCAAGACGCTGGATGAGGCCGTCATCTCCGTCATCGAACAGGAGCTCAACGGTTCGCCCGGCCTGGCCTACATGGAATCGGTCAGCCAGGCCAACGGCACGGGCCAGATCACCGTGACATTCGAGACCGGCACCAACATCGACCTGGCTCAGGTGGACGTGCAGAACCGCCTGTCCCGCGCCACCCCGCGCCTGCCTGCTGCCGTGACGCAGCAGGGCGTGAAGGTCGACAAGTCGCGCAGCAACGTGCTGATGTTCGTGATGCTGGCCTCGGACAACCCGGCCTGGGACCCGATCGCCCTGGGCGACTACGCCTCGCGCAACGTCATCCCTGAGTTGCAACGGGTCAAGGGCATCGGCCAGGTGACGCTGTTTGGCACCGAAAAGGCCATGCGCGTCTGGGTGGACCCGGCCAAGCTGGTGTCCTACGGCCTGAGCGTCAACGACGTCAACAACGCCATCAAGGCGCAGAACGCACTGGTGCCGGCCGGCTCGCTGGGAGACCGCCCCAACCTGGTCGACCAGACCATGACGGCCACCGTGGTGGTCAGTGGTCAGCTTGAGAGCGTCGAGCAGTTCGGCAAGATCGTGCTGCGCGCCAAGACCGATGGCTCCACCGTGCGCCTCAGGGACGTGGCCCGCCTGGAGCTCGGTGCGCAGACGTATGGCACCTACACACGGCTCAACGGCAAGCCCTCGCTCGGCATGAGCGTGCAGCTCTCGACCACCGGCAACGCGCTGGAATCGGCCAAGCTGGTCAAGGCCCGCATGGCCGAACTGCAGAAGTACTTCCCTCAGGGCGTGAACTACTCCTTCCCGTATGACACCTCAGGCTTCATCGAAGTGTCCATCAGCCAGGTGGTCGAGACCCTGCTCGAAGCCATCGTGCTCGTGTTCATGGTGATGTACCTGTTCCTGCAGAACATCCGCTACACGCTGATCCCGACCCTGGTGGTGCCCGTGGCGCTGCTGGGCACCTTCGGGGTGATGGGCGTGGCGGGCTTTTCCATCAACGTGCTGACGATGTTCGGCCTGGTGCTGGCCATCGGCATCCTGGTGGACGACGCCATCGTGGTGGTGGAAAACGTCGAGCGCCTGATGGCGCAGGAAGGCCTGTCGCCCTATGAGGCCACCAAGAAGGCGATGACGCAAATCAGCGGCGCCATCATCGGCATCACGGTGGTGCTGGTGTCGGTGTTCATCCCCATGGCCTTCTTTGCGGGCTCGGTGGGCAACATCTACCGCCAGTTCTCGCTGTCCATGGTGGCGTCGATGCTGTTCTCGGCCTTCCTGGCCTTGTCGCTCACCCCCGCCTTGTGCGCCACGCTGCTCAAGCCCGTGCCCGCCGATCACCATGAGAAGGGCGGCTTCTTCGGCTGGTTCAACCGTTTCTTCAACTCGACCACGCACGGCTACGAAGGCATCGCCGCCAAGCTGGTGCGCCGCGGCGGCCGCGTGCTGATCATCTACGCGGCCATCGTGGCGGTGGTGGGCCTGCTGTATGTGCGCATGCCTGCAGCCTTCCTGCCCAGTGAAGACCAGGGCAACCTGCTGGTCAACGTGCAGCTGCCGCCGGGCGCCACCGCACCGCGCACCGAGGCCGTGATCTCTCAGGTCGAGCAGTTTTTCATCAAGCAGCCCGAGGTGCAGTCTGTGGTGGGCGTGGTGGGCTTCAGCTTCTCGGGCACCGGCCAGAACGCGGCCCTGGCCTTCGTCACCCTGAAGGACTTCAAGGACCGCAAGGGCGCCGAGCATTCTTCGCAGGCCCTGGCCAAGCGCGCCTTCGGCGCGCTGATGGGCGTGCGCGACGCCTTCATCTACCCGCTCAACCCACCGCCCATCCGCGAGCTGGGCAACGCCACCGGTTTCGCGCTGCGCTTGCAAGACCGAGGTGGTCTGGGCCACGATGCGCTGCTGTCCGCACGCAACCAGCTGATGGGCATGCTGGCGCAAAGCAAGGTGGTCACGGGCGTGCGCCCTGATGGCCTGGAAGACGCGCCGCAGTTGCAGCTGGACATCGACCGCGACAAGGCCTATGCCCTGGGTGTGAGTTTCGATGCGATCAGCGCGACCTTGTCGACTGCCCTGGGCTCGGCCTATGTGAACGACTTCCCCAACCGCGCGCGTTTGCAGCGCGTGGTCGTGCAGGCCGATGCCGCCGCGCGCATGCAGCCAGAACAGCTGCTGCAGATCAACGTGAGCAACAGCGCCGGCCAGAGCGTGCCCTTGTCGACCTTCGTGAAGGCCCGCTGGGTGACGGGCCAGATGCAGGCCGTGCGCTACAACGGCTACCCGGCCATGCGCCTGGCGGGCGACGCGGCCACGGGCTTCAGCACCGGCCAGGCCATCACCGAGGTCGAGGCCCTGGCCGCCAAGCTGCCTGCGGGCATCGGCATCGAATGGACGGGCCTGTCGCGTGAAGAGCAGTTGTCGGGCTCGCAAGCCACGGCGCTGTTGGCCTTCTCGCTGCTGACCGTCTTCCTGTGCCTGGCCGCGCTGTACGAAAGCTGGTCCATCCCCGTGGCGGTGCTGCTGGTCGTGCCCCTGGGCGTGCTGGGCTCGCTCTTGGGTGCCAACTTGCGCGACATGCCCAACGACGTGTTCTTCAAGGTGGGCCTGATCACCATCATCGGCCTGTCGGCCAAGAACGCCATCCTGATCATCGAGTTCGCACGCGAGCTGCAGCACAAGGGCGTGGGCGTGATGGACGCCATCCTCCAGGCCTGCCACCTGCGCTTCCGCCCCATCATCATGACCTCGCTGGCCTTCATCCTGGGCGTGTTGCCCCTGGTGCTGGCCAATGGGGCGGGTGCGGCCAGCCAGCGTGCCATCGGCACTGGTGTGATGAGCGGCATGATCGCAGCCACGGTGCTGGCGGTGTTCTTTGTGCCGGTATTCTTCGTGGTGGTGCGCCGGTTCTTCCCGGCCAAGCCGCCAAAGGATCACGAGCAAGAGCAAGAGGAAGTCCCCAATGCGCAATGAACACATGATGAAGGCCTTGCCGGTGCTGGTGGCCCTGGGCCTGTCGGCCTGCTCGATGACACCGGTCTACCAGCGCCCGCAGGCCGCCGTGCCTGGCCAGTTCCCTGAAGTTGCGGCTTCTGCCCCCGTCGCTGGGGCGGCTTCAGACGCCGCCAGGGCAGACGCCAAAGCAGGCGATCAGGTGCCCGTGCCCTGGGCCAGCTACTTCCCGGATGCCCGCCTGCAGCGCCTGGTCAAGCTGTCGCTGGACGGCAACCGTGACCTGCGCGTGGCCCTGCGCAACGTCGATCAATTGCGTGCTGCCTACCAGGTCACCGACGCCGACCGCTTCCCCACGCTCAACGGCACCGTGAACGGCTCCCGAGGGCCGACCACCGTGGCGCCGTACAAGCTCACCACCATCGTGCAAGGTGGCGTGACGGTGGCTTCCTATGAGCTGGACCTGTTTGGCCGCGTGCGCGCCCTGAGCGAAGCCGCAGCCGCGCAGCTGCTGGCCTCGGAGTCCGGTCAGCAGGCGGCCCAGGTCACGCTGGTGTCTGCGGTGGCCAATGCCTACTACAGCCTGTGGGCCGATCGCTGGCAACTGGCCCTGGCCAACGAGACCCTGCGCACCCGCGGCGACTCGCTCAAGCTCCTGCAGTTGAAGTTCGACAGTGGCGTGCTCAATGAGCTCGACCTGCGCTCCGGAGAGTCCCTGGTGCAGGCCGCCAAGGTGACGCAGGCCCAGTCGCAGCGCCAGTGGGCGCAAGACCTCAACGCCTTGCAGCTGCTGCTTGGCCAGGGCGTGCCCGCCGACCTGCTGCCCCCGGAGGTCGACGCCAAGCTGCTGACGCCGCCTGCCAGCAAGCCCAACGGCAAGCCGGTGGCCAACGTGGCCGCCACCGACATCCAGCTGTGGCCAGACCTGCCAGAGCTGCCCGTGGGCCTGTCGTCAGACCTGTTGCTGCAGCGCCCGGACGTGGTCCAGGCCGAGCAAGGCCTGATCGCCGCCAACGCCAACATCGGTGCGGCCCGCGCAGCGCGCTTCCCGCGCATCAGCCTGACGGCCAGCGCTGGCGTGGTCAGCGACTCCTTGAACGGCCTGTTCAGCGATGGGCACAACGCCTGGAGCATCGCGCCTTCGGTCAGCGTGCCCTTGCTGGACTTTGGCCGCAGCGCCGCCAACGTGGACGCGGCGGTGGCCCGCAAGGACATCGCCGTTGCGCAGTACGACAAGGCGCTGCAAACCGCGTTCAAGGAAGTGGCCGATGCCCTGGTGGCGCGCCGCACCTGGGTGGACCAGGCCCAGGCCCAGGCCGCACAGGCCGAGGCCGAAGCCCAGCGCCTGCGCCTGTCCACGCTGCGCTACGACACCGGCGTGGCCAGCCAGCTGGACCTGCTGGACGCCCAACGCGCGTGGTTCGCGGCCCAGCAGGCGCTGATCGTGGCGCAGCTGTCGCGCCAGCAGTCCCAGATCAGCCTGTACAAGGCGCTGGGCGGCGGGGCGCTGAACAGCAACTGATCCCCTGGGGGATCACAGCCTTCAGGCCGTCAAGGCGGCGGCCTGGAGGCGTTCATTGAGGCGCGCGCCCAGCTTGTTGACGTTGTTCATCGACAGCAGGTGGGCGTAGACCCAGCCCATGGCGCCCGAGGCGAACAGCGACTGAACGGTGTCGGGCGGCAGGGCCTTGAACTTGTTTTCGTCGATCACCTTGAAGCCTTGCAGCACGGTGCGCTGGCCGTTGAATTCGTGCGCGATGCTGCGGTCGATCAGCAGGCCCAGGTCTTCGATTTCTTTCACCCACTGCGCGCTGAGCTTGAGGTCCTGGTGGTAGCCCAGCAGCAGGTTCTGCACGTTCTGCAGGTAGGCCGAGGGCTTGCCTTCGGCGTCGAACAGGGCTTCGCCTTCGGTGTGGCTGCAGCCCTCATAGGCCTCGTCAAAGCACACGGTCATTTCTTCATTGCCGGCCTGCTCGGCCAGTACGAAGGGGTAGCGGCGCACGTAGGCGGGCACGTAGCGCAGCTCGCCCCATCGGCCTTGATCGTCCACCATCAGGTTTTCGTTTTCGCGCAGGCCCACCAGGGCGATCAGGGCGCTGCCCTCGTGGGTGGAGACGAACACGCAGGGGTAGTCCAGCGCGGCCATGGGCAGTTCGCTGGCGGCCAGCAGCACCGAATGGGTGTCGCGGGCAAAGCCCAAGCCCTTGGTCGAGGGCTTCATGCGCAGTTCGCGGTGGGCTTGGATTTGCAGCGCCGCAATGCGCTCGTAGAAATGCAGGGTCTTGTTGCTCATGTGTAGGGCCTGATGGGGCCACAGCGGCCCCCTGAAAGCGTCACGCAGCTTACGTCGTCAGTGATGACACAATCGTGAGCGTTGTCCCTGAAATCCATGGTTTCCACCTGCCAGATTTGACGTGAGCGCCACCCAACTGCCCCTGCGCGAACGCTGCGGCCTCTACCTCGACCTCATCCGCTGGGACCGTCCCCAAGGCTGGCTGCTCCTGCTGTGGCCCACCTGGCTGGCCCTGTGGCTGGCGGCGGGCGGCTTCCCTGGCTGGCACGTGCTGGCCGTGTTCACCTTGGGCACCGTGCTGATGCGCAGCGCCGGTTGCGCCGTCAACGACGTGGCCGACCGCGACTTCGACCGCCATGTGGCCCGCACGGCTCAGCGTCCCATCACCAGCGGCAAGCTGTCGGTCACAGAGGCCCTGGCCGTGGGCGCGGTGCTGGCCCTGCTGGCCTTTGGCCTGGTGCTCACGCTCAACACCGCCACGGTGCTGGCTTCGTTTGGGGCGCTGGCCATCACCATCATTTACCCCTTCACCAAGCGCTTCTTCGCCATGCCTCAGGCCGTGCTGGGCGTGGCCTTCAGCTTCGGCATCCCCATGGCCTTCCTGGCGCTGGACAAGGGCCTGCCACCCACGGTGGGCTGGCTGCTGGCGGGCAACCTGCTGTGGGTGCTGGCCTACGACACCGAGTACGCCATGGTCGACCGCGAAGACGACCTCAAGATCGGCATGCGCACCTCGGCGATCACCCTGGGGCGCTTCGACGTGGTTGGGGTGGCTCTGTTTTATGCACTGGGCATCGCCAGCTGGGCGTGGGCCGCGCAGCTGTCCGGCATGGGCTTGTTCACGGCCTTGGGGCTGGGTGCTTCAGCCGTTCAGGCCGTGTGGCACATCACACTGATCCGTGGGCGTGAGCGCATGGCCTGCTTCAAGGCCTTCCGCGCCAACCACTGGCTGGGCTTGAGCGTGTGGCTGGGCGTGGCGCTGGACGCGCTGGCCCGCACCTGAGTTGCCTAACCAGCTCAGCGAAGACGTCAGCGCCCGAACTCGTCGCCCAGCTCGGCCGCACGGGCCTGGGCCGCACGCATGGCCGCCACGAAGCTGGCCTTCACGCCCTGTGCCTCCAGGTGGCTGAGCGCCGCATGGGTGGTGCCGCCTTTGGACGTGACCTTCTCTCGCAGCACCGCCGGGCTGTCCGTGGACTGCGCGGCCAGGCTGGTGGCGCCACCAAAGGTGGCCAGGGCCAGCTGGCGCCCTTGCTCGGCGCTCAGGCCCATGTCCTGGGCGGCCTGCACCATGGTCTCGATGAAATAGAACACGTAAGCAGGCCCTGAACCCGACAAGGCGGTGACCACATCCAGCTGGGCTTCGTCGTCCACCCAGATCGACTGTCCGGTGGGCCTGACCATGCCTTCGATCTGCGCGCGCTCTGCCGCCGAGACCTCGGGCCGGGCGTACAGCCCCGTCATGCCCTGGCCGACCAGGGCCGGGGTGTTGGGCATGGCCCGCACGATGCGGGGGCTGCCCAGCAGGCGTGCCATGTCGGTGGTGCGCAGGCCAGCCATCACGCTGTAGTGCAAGGCCTGGGGCGCGAAGGCGGCGGCTTGTGCCGCGGCTTCCTTGAACTGCTGGGGCTTCACCGCCCAGACCACCACGGCGGCGCTGCCCAGGCTGGCCGATGCGGCGGCCTCGGTGCGCACGCCCAGCGTGGCTTCGAGCTTGGCGCGTTGTGCGGCCACCGGGTCGACCACCAGGACCTGTCCGGGGGCGTGGCCGTCACGGATCAGGCCACCGATGATGGCGGTGGCCATGTTGCCGCCGCCGATGAATACGATGAGGGGAGCGTTCGTCATCCCGCCATCATGCCGCAGGCGCTGCGCCCTTGGTGCTGTCGTCCAGCAGGTGCATCAGCGCGTCGGCGTGCAGGGGTTTGTGCAGCAGCTGCACGCCATTGGTCTGGGCTTCCAGCGCCAGGCTGGCCGAGGCCTCGCCGGTGAGCAGGAAGGCAGGCAGCTCGTCGCCAAACTCATAGCGCAGCTGCCTCAGCACGTCCAGGCCGTTGACGCTCAGGCCCAGGCGGTGGTCGCTGATCAGCGCCACGGGCATCTCGCCTTCGGCCATCTCGCCGGCTTCCTGCAGAGCGATGAGGGCCTGGAGGGCCGCCTCCGGCGTGCTGCCCGCCGCCGGCAGCCAGCCGTTTTGCCGGAGCACCAGGGCGGTGCCTTCCAGCACATCCGGCTCATCGTCGATCAGCACGACGGCGCGGGGGCGGCGGGGCCCGGTGGTTTCGTCAGGCGGCGCTGCGACAGGGGATTCCGGTTCTGCGGGGGCCGCCGGCGCGGCTTCGAGCGCGGGCATCAGCACCTCGGCCGGCACCAGGCGCGGCACCTGCACCGAAAACACGGAGCCCCGCCCGGGCCGGGACAGCAGGCTCACCGGTGTGGGCCCCAATATGGACAGCCGCCGCACCACGGCCAGCCCCAGGCCCAGGCCCTCACCGCTGCGGCGCGCCTCGTTGTTGGCCTGGAAGTAGTCTTCGAAGATGCGGTAACGGTGGTGGCGCTCGATGCCGACGCCGGTGTCCCACACCTGGCACAGCACGGCGGCGCCTCGCACGCGTGCGCGCAGCCGCACCTCACCGCGTTCGGTGTAGCGCACCGCGTTGTTGAGCAGGTTGCGCAAGATGCGCTCCAGCAGGTGCGGGTCCACCTGCACCCACAGCTTGGTGGGTTCGATGTGCCAGTGCAGGCCCTTGTGCTCGCACAACGCCGAGAACTCGGTGTCCAGCTTGGCCCACAGCTGGGCCAGGGGCATGGCCTGCGATTTGTATTCGATGCGCTGGGCGTCGATGCGGGCCACGTCGAACATCTTTTCGAACATGGTGCTCAGTGAGCCCAGCGTGGTCTGGATCTTGGTCAGCAGGGTCTCGCCCTGCTCGGCCGCCACGTGGGGCTTGAGCGCGCTGCTCAGCAGCATCATCACGTGCAGGGGCTGGCGCAGGTCGTGGCTGGCGGCGGCAAAGAACTCGCTCTTCTGGCGGTCGGCGCTTTCGGCCCGCGCCTTGGCCAGCGGCACCTTGTTGATCTCATCGCGCAGCTGCAGCACCAGGTCGGCGTTCTCATGGCGCAGCAAGGCGCCTTCCCGCAGGCGGCGGCTGATGTTCTGCGCCACGATCAGGCAGGTCAGCAGCGAGGCCACCATCACCACCGCCAGGTAGCTGGTGTCCGAGGTGCCGAACCAGAACAGCCGCGTGGCCGTGATGACCAGCAAGGGCAAGCTGCCGGCAAAGGCCGCGCCCCAGTCCTGGATGGTCGACAGGGTGATGGTGAAGGCGTAGACGATGGCCGCGGCCACCAGCGACATCTGCCATTCCAGGCTGGCCGCGCCCAGCAGGCCCGCGGACATCATCCCCCACAGGCTGCTTTGCGCCGCGTGCCACCACAACAGGCGCTCACGCCACAGGGTGAACCGCTCGGCCGATATTTCATCGTGCTGGCGCCGTCGGGAGCTGACGGTGGCCACCAGCCACACGATGCACAGGCCGGCGGCGGGCAACACCCAGGTGATGATGGGCACGGGCCAGTCCCGCACCATCCAGCACAACATGAAGAGGCCCAGGCCCTGGCCCATGATGGCGCTGGGCGCCGTGGCCCAGCTGTCTTGCAGGGTCTGCAACTCGATGCGGGCTTCGATCGGGGAGAGGCCCCGAAGCGAGTTCCGCAACAGGTTCACGCGGCGTCTTCCCGGCGGGCGGGCAGCGGCAGGGACATGCGGGCGTGCAAGCCGCCACTGCGCAGGGCGGCACTGCCACCCCCACCGGCTGGCGGCGAGGCCAGCAAGTCGGCGCCCGGGCTGCGCGAGCACAGCAACACCAGTTGCGTGCGGCTGTGCACGCCATAGGCGCGGAAAATGGCGCTGACGTGCAGCTTCACGGTTTCAGCGCTGATGCCCAGGGCCGTGGCAATGGCGTGGTTGGTGCAGCCTTTCAGGATCCACTGCAGCACGTCCTTCTGGCGGGGCGTCAGGCGCACGGTGCGCGGGGCGCCGCCGTGTTCGTCCTGCACGGGCCATTCAACCTCGTTGGGCGACAGCAACTCCGAGGGGAAATGCAGCCGGCCTTCGACCAGCGCCTTGAGCGCCGACATGAAGCCGTCGATCTCGGCCAGCTTGGGGATGAAGCAGGAGGCACCATGGTGGATGCATTCCAGCGCCACCTGCACGTCGCTCTGGCCCGTGATGATGCCGATGCGTTGCGTGGGCGCGGCGGTCCGCATGGCCTGCAAGGTGGCCATGCCGCGGCTGTCCGGCAGCCCCAGGTCGAGCAGCACCACGTCCACCGGGTGGGTGTGCTGGGCCTCTTCCAGGCGCTGCAGGGCAGCGGCCAGCGTGCCGGCCTGAGAGAACAGGGCGTTCGGGTCCAGGCCACGGATGGCCTGCATCATGCCCTCACGGATCAGGCTGTGATCGTCAACCAGCAGGTAGTGGGGCTCGCGCATTGATTCCATTCTTGTTTTCTCCGACCCACATGTTAACGATGCGTTAACGACGTCCGAATAGGGCTGTCCCCACCCTGACCATCGTGGACCCCTCCACTATGGCGGCTTCCAGATCGGCACTCATCCCCATGGACAGGGTGTCCAGGGGAAAGCCCCGTGAACACAAGCTGTGAAACAGTTCACGGACTTCGCGCAAAGCCGCCCGTTGGGCCACCGGCTCGGCGCTGGGCGCGGGCAGGGCCATCAGCCCGCGCAGGCGCAGGCGGGGCAGGCTGGACACCCCCTGAGCCAGGGCCAGGGCTTCCCCGGGGGCCACGCCGCTTTTGGAGCCTTCGCCACTGGAATTCACCTGGATGCACACCTGCAGCGGGGGCAGGTGGGCGGGGCGCTGCTCGGACAAGCGCTGGGCGATCTTCAGCCGGTCCACGCTCTGCACCCAGTCAAACTGCTCTGCCACCACCCGGGTCTTGTTGCTCTGCAGCGGGCCAATCAGGTGCCAGCACAGTTGCGTGCGCACGTCGGCCAGTTCGGCGATCTTGTCGATGGCCTCTTGCACGTAGTTCTCGCCAAAGGCCGCCTGCCCGGCGGCAAATGCCTCGCGCACGGCTGGCGCCGGGAAGGTTTTGCTCACCGCCAGCAAGGTCACGGCGTCGACCGGGCGGCCAGCCTGTGAACAAGCCTGGGAAATCCTGCCCCTCACGTCGTGCAGGTTCTGTGTGATCGTCGCCATAATGGTCTGTAAGGACATCTGCCAGGTTCGCATCATCCATGGACATCACCCAACTGCTCTCGTTTTCCGTCAAGAACAAGGCATCTGACCTGCACTTGTCGGCCGGACTGCCGCCCATGATCCGGGTGCACGGTGACGTGCGGCGCATCAACATCGATGCGCTGGACCACAAACAGGTCCACGACATGGTGTACGACATCATGAACGACAGCCAGCGCAAGATGTACGAAGAGACGCTGGAGTGCGACTTC
>CANBQJ010000038.1 GCA_947371645.1 Burkholderiales bacterium
GGTCAGCTTCCTGATCTTCAGCGTGGGCGTGCTGGCCCTGGTCGGCCTGCAAGCCCGCATGGGCCGCGCCCAGACCGCCGCCAAGGCCCGTGCCGACGCATCTTACCTGGCCAGCGAGCTGGTGGGCGTGATGTGGTCGGACATGAAGAACCTCAGCAGCTACAGCGACTGCGCCAAGTACGCACGTTGCCTGGATTGGCAAAACAAGGTGGCCCAAAGCCTGCCTGCTGCCACCACCGCCGTGACGGTCACCCCCAATGAAGGGAAGGTGGAAATCACCATCAAGTGGCGCCAGGGCTCGGACGACGAGCACACCTACGCCACCACCGCCCGCGTGCTCGCCAGTTGAGCTTGTCATGAACCACATGCCCCTCACTCCCCCCCTGACGGCACGCCACCGCATGAGCGGCTTCACGCTCGTGGAGCTGATGGTCGGCATGGTGCTGGCCCTGCTCACCACGGTGATCATCGCCGAGGTCATGGCCCGCGCCGAAGGCAACCGCCGCACCACCACCGAAGGCAGTGACGCCCAGGTCAATGCGGCCCTGAGCCTCTACACCCTGCAGCGCGACGTGCAGATGGCCGGCTACGGCCTGATCAACAACCCCGGCGCGCTGGGCTGCGTGGTCAAAGGCCAGTACGACACCCACGTGACCCGCACCTTCACGCTGGCCCCGGTGGTCATCATGGCCGGTGTCGACGCGGCCACATCGGACGGCGTGACGGTGCTGCGCAGCGGCACCACCGGCTATGCCGTGCCCATGCTCACCACCGGCAACCACGCCAGCACCGACAGCAACTTCAGTGTGCAAAGCTCTTTGGGGCTCAACGCGGGTGACCTGATGCTGGCGCTGCCTTCAGCCCAAAGCGGCACCGAGTGGTGCACGCTGTTCACGGTGAAGGCCAGCGGGGCCAACACCCTCACCAGCACGCAAGTGCCGCATGTGGCCGCCAGCGGCACCTGGAACCCTTCGACCAGCATCATGCCCACCACCTACCTGGCTGGCGCCACCCTGGCCAAGGCCAATGACCTGGTGTTCCGCACCTTCGTGGTCGCCAACGGCACCCTGCAAAGCCTGGACCTGCAGGCCAGCGACGACACCATCAGCACCAACACCCTGGGCAACAACATCGTGCTGCTCAAGGCCTTCTACGGCAAGGACACCACGGGCGACGGCACGGTGGACAGCTACGACACCACGACGCCCACGACCACCGCTGACTGGCAGCAGGTCCGCACCATCCGCCTGGCCATCGTGGCCCGCAGCGCCCAGCGAGAAAAGGACGCGGTGACCACCGCCAACCCCACCTTGAACATGGGCAGCACCGTGGGCGTGGCAGGCACCGCGGACTGCGGCACCAGCAAGTGCCTCACGCTGCACGTCAGCCCCCTCACCGGCACCGACACCGAGTGGCAGCACTACCGCTACAAGGTCTTCGACACCGTCGTGCCTTTGCGCAACATCCTGTGGTCGTCCTGACATGAACACCTCACGCTGCACCTCACCAACGGGCGTCGCCGCGCCGAGGCGGGCCCGGGGCATGTCCCTGGTCTTTGCCTTGCTGGCATTGGCCGCGCTCTCACTGGGCTCGGTGGCCTTGCTGCGCTCGCTGGACACCGGCACCCAGGTGCTGGGCAACCTGGGCTTCAAGCAAGACGCCACCGTGTCTGCCGACGCGGCCACCGAATCGGCCATCACCTGGCTGACCGGCTACACCAAGCTCACCGACAACAGCAGCTCCGACGCGTCCATGGGTGGCCGGCAGGGCTACTACGCCAGCAGCCACGACGGGGTGGACATCACCGGCCAGCAAAGCGGTGCCACCCGCGAGCTCATCGACTGGGACGGCAACAGCTGCGCCAACGTCAGCACCGCAGGCAGCTGCACCCTGGCCCCGTTCACCCTCGACACCAGCAACGGCGTCACCACCCAGTACGTCATCTTCCGCCTGTGCAATGCCACCGGCATGATCACCGACGACTCGGGTTGCCTCAAGCCCACCAACGCCGTGGGCACGTCCACCAAGCGCGGCAAATTGGACTACGGGGACTACGCCCGCTTCAGCAGCGTGGCCGGCCCCTACTACCGGATCGTGGTGCGCTCGGTGAGCGCTGCCCGCCAGACCACGAGCTTCACGGAAACGATCGTGCACTTCTGATGTCCAGCCCTGATGCCCAGCTTTGATGCCCAGCCCGTCTTCGGGCGAAGGGAGACCCCATGAAGACCATTGCCTTTGCACACCTTCGCCGCCTGGCGCTCGCCTTGAGCCTGACTGCGGCGGCCCTGGGCCAGTTCACCCAGGTGCTGGCCGCCACGACCGACCTGGCCAACGCGCCCCTGTCGAGCACCCAGTCCAATGCCAAGCCCAACCTGATGTTCGTGCTGGACTCGTCGGGCTCGATGGCCAGCGACTACATGCCAGATGAAGTGGCCAACAACAACAACCTCCCACCCCAGAGCTGGGGCCAGAACTACGACTACACCAACACCTACGGCTACCGCAGCTCGCAGTGCAATGGCCTGGCCTACAACCCCGACCTCATCTACAGCGCCCCGGTGACCTCGCAGGGCAACAGCTACCCCGACATGTCGGCCACAGCCGCCTGGGGCGATGGCTTTCAGCCCAGCCTGAAGACCTCACCCGCTCGCCTGCGCACCACCACCAGCGCCACCATGGACGCCAGCGCCTCGGGCGTGAGCAAGACCTTCACCATCGACTCTTCGCCGGACAAGTCCACGGCCAAACTGGCCCTGGCCACCTACAGCGGCACGCCCACCGTCGTCATCTACAGCTATGACCAGGGCGTGGGCTCACAAGCCCAATGGATGATGGGCACGGTCACCGCCGTCACAACCAGCACCATCACGGTCTCGGTGACCTTTTCGACCACCGACGCCACCACAAGCTACGCCAGCTGGATCATTGGCCAGCCCAGCACCGGCAACCTGAGCACCAGCGTCTACTACGCCTACAACAAGAGCGGCAGCACCCCTGAAGCCCTGAGCTGGACCTTCGACACCAGCGGCAACGCGCTCGCCACCACCTTCTTCAACCAGTGCAAGGCCTACACCACCACGGCCAGCACCTTCTTCACCGGCGTCACCGTCAGCACCCTGACGGCCGCGCAGCAAAGCAACTACGCCAACTGGTACAGCTACTACCGCACCCGACTGCTGGCCGTGCGCTCGGCAGCAGGGCGCTCGTTCAAGTCCATGACGGACAACTTTCGCGTGGGCTTCACGGTCATCAGCGACCCCTATGCCGTCGATGGCAGCAACGGCTTTGTGTCTGCCGGCGACTTCGACAGCACCCAGAAGAAGAAGTTCTACGACAGCCTCTACAGCGCCGACGCCAGCAACTACACCCCCCTGCGCGGTGCACTCAGCAAGATGGGCCGCTACTACGCCAACGCGGCGCCTGGCCAGACCGGCAACCTGGTGAGCGGCCAGTCCACCGCCACCGCCGACCCGGTGCAGTACAGCTGCCAGCGCAACTACGCCCTGCTGTCCACCGACGGCTACTGGAACACCAACATCGAAAGCAGCAGCAAGCAGTACGGCCCCTACAAGGTGGACGGCAAGACCACCGTGGGCCAGCAAGATGGCTTTGACGTGCGGCCCCAGTACGACGGCTCGGTCACCACGCGCGTGGACAGCTATGTGTTTGGCTACACCTTCGCCACCGCCACGCCGATCACGGTGAACTACGCGATTGCCTACACGAGCACGGCCGAAGTGACCACCTACAGCACCGGAACGGTGAAGGTCAAAACCGGCGGCACCACCAAGAACCCCATCTACACCACCTACAACACCTACACCAAGAAGGTGACCAACCAGGGTGCGACAGCGTCCAAGCCCAGCTACAACACCACCTCCGAGACCAAGAACTACTCGGCTCAGCAGACGCGCACGATCACCTACACGAATGGCGTCCAGACCAGCGACGTCAACTCGCCCGCAGCCGGCCCCACCATCACCCAGGTGGGCAACGCATCGCGCACGACAGAAGTCTTTGACCACGACGGCACGCTGGGCAGCTGGACCACCAAAGGCACCGTCACCACGACCGTCAACAACACCTGCACGGACAACCCTGTCAACACCTGCAGTGCCTACCAGACGGCCTACACCAACACCGGCGGCAGCCCCAGCACGGTGTACCTGAACCAGACCGCAGGCGGCAAGTCCAAGACGGGCGAAACCCCCGGCCAGAGCGTGGAGGGCAGCCACACGACCTTCCAGAACGCCACCACCTCGAACACCACCACCACAGCCGGCTACACCGACTCGCTGGCCGACGTGGCCGAGTACTACTACGTCACGCCCTTCCGCGCCTCTACCTCGGTCAACTGCATGCTGACGCCCAAGGACAGCAACTGCAAGGGCGACCTCTCCCCCTCGGACATCGACACGGCCAGCTACCAGCACATGACGACCTTCACCCTGGGCCTGGGCGTGAACGGCAACTTCAAGTACGACCCCAAGTACCTGTCGCAGACATCGGGTGACTACTTCAACGTCACCCGCGGCAAGGACGACAGCAACAACACCGTCAACTGGCCCATGCCGTACAACCCCAGCAACCTCAACCTCGATGTGCCCGGCAAGATCGACGACCTCTGGCACGCGGCAGTCAACGGCCGTGGCCGCTACTTCACCTCGTCCGACCCCAAGACGCTGAGCGCCGCACTCGACAGCACGCTCAACACCGTGATCGCTGCGTCAGGCTACGGCGGCTCGGCTGCGGCCAGCTCGCTCAAGCCCGTGCTGGGCACCGACCTGGTCTTCCTGGCGTCTTACACGACGGTGACCTGGTCTGGCGACGTCAAGGCCTTCAAGCTCAACGTCAACGCCAACAACGAGGTGGTGCCCGTCGAACAGATGTGGAGTGCCGCCGACACCCTGAACACCCGCGTCTTCAGCAACCGCAAGATCTATTACGCCGGCCAGGTGAGCAGCAACGGCAAGACCAGCACCGCGCTCAAGGACTTCAACTACACCAACCTCAGCGCGGACAACCTCAAGGGCAACTTCGACAACGTCTGCAACAAGAGCCCGACACCCCTGCAATGCAGCACCTTGACCGACGCCCTCAAGACCGCGGCCAACGCCGGCAGCAATGTGGTGGACTTCATCCGTGGCGACCGCAGCAATGAAATCAGCATCGCGTCGACCGAGCACCCCTTCCGCACCCGCACCAGCGTGCTGGGCGACATCATCAACGCCTCGCCGGTGTTCGTGGGGGCCCCACCCTTCCAGTACGGCGATGCCGGCTACGGCCCCTACGTCACGGCCAAGGTCAACCGCAAGAAAGTGATCTATGCGGCCGCCAACGATGGCATGTTGCACGCGTTCAATGGCGAAACGGGCTCATCGGGCGCCGAGCTGTGGGCCTTCGTGCCCACGGCCGTGATGCCCAACCTCTACCGCCTGGTGGACACCAACTACGCCAACGGCCACCTCTACTATGTGGACGGCTCGCCCGTGGTGGGCGACGTCTACGACGGCAGCAACTGGCGCACCATCCTCGTGGGCGGCCTCAACAAGGGCGGCAAGAGCTACTACGCACTGGACGTGACCGACCCGGACAGCCCCAGCCTGCTCTGGGAGATCGACAACACGCAGAGCAACTTCAGCAACCTGGGCTACACCTATGGCAACCCCCTGATCACCAAGGTCAAGGACCCGAGCAACACCGACAACTGGATCTGGGCGGTCGCCTTCACCTCGGGCCACAACAACGTCGACAACGGCGGTGACGGCAACGGCTCGCTGTTCGTGGTCAACGCCGTGACCGGTGCCCGCCTCTACAAGGTCGACACCACCTACAAGGACGCCGCCAACAAGACCACCAACGCGGGCACCACCACCACGCCCAGCGGCCTGTCCAAGATCAACGCCTGGATCACCTCGGAAGCCAACAACCAGGCCGAGCGCTTCTACGGCGGCGATCTCCTGGGCAACCTCTGGCGCTTCGATGTCAACGGCATGGTCGAGCCCAAGAACAGCGCCCTGCGCCTGGCCCAGCTCCAGACCAGCGCCACCAGCACCGATGCCCAGCCCATCATGGTCCGCCCTGAACTGGCCGAAGTCGGCTACGGCGGCGCGCGCTACCCGGTGGTGCTGATCGGCACCGGCAAGTACCTGGGCACCACCGACCTGCAGACCCCGACCGACGCAACGGCGGCCCAGCAAGCCATCTACGCCATCAAAGACCCGATGACCAGCACCGGCTGGGGCCCCATCCGTGGCAACAGCAACCTGGTCGCGCAGACCCTGGTGGACAACAGCGCCAAGACCGTTCGCACCATCCCCTCGCCCAACAAGGTGGACTGGACGAACAACATCGGCTGGACCGTCACCCTGCCGACGGCCAAAGAGCGTGTCGCCATCGACATGAACATGCAGTACAACACCCTGGGCGTGATCTCTCACGTGCCGGTGGGCACCGCCTGCTCACCCTCTGGCCAGTCCTGGATCTACTTCCTCAACGTCACCACCGGGGCCGCGCCCACCGTCGGCACGGAAGTCGGCAACGTCATCGAGTCGGGCCTGGGCACGGGCATCACCTGGTTCGACCTGGGCAACGGCGAATCCACGGTGCTGGTGCCCGACGACAAGCTGGGCATCCACGCCGAAGTGCCGCCGGTGACGTCGACGACCACCACCAACCCGGCCAAGCGCGTGTCCTGGCGCGAGCTGGTCAACTGAGCGCGCAGGGGCCGCGGACATGTGGAAGCTCACCCCCGCCGTGGTTGCCGCATCGGCGCTGCACGTGGCAGCCTGGGTGGGCATGCAGGGCTGGCATGCGCAGTCGGCCGTCGCGCCCCGCAGCGTGGTGAGCCGGCACTGGCAGGTGCGCCAGGTGGCCCTGGCGGCCGCGCCCACCAGCGCGACGGACGTGGCCGTGCAACCCCAGCCCACGCTGGCACCAGCCCCAGACGACCCGCGTACCGAGCCGCCCGAGCTGCAGGCCCCCGAGCTCACTGCCACCCGCCAGGGCAGCCCCGCCGCCGAGGCCACACCCGTGGCCCCGAGCGCTGCGCCAGCCGACACCGATGCCCTGCCCGACCCCTACTGGCCCCGCCCCCAGCTGAGCCGGCCTCCCGTGCCCCGCACGGTGGTGGCCATCGACTTCCCCGCCGGTGAGCCCACCCCGGGCCGCCACACTGCCGTGCTGGCGCTCTACATCGACGAGGCGGGCCTGGTGCAACGCGTTGACGCCACGGACGTGCAGCTGCCTGGCCCCTACATCGAAGCCGCGCGCAACGCCTTCCTGACGACGCGCTTCGAGCCCGGCGAAATCCAGGGGCGTGCGGTCAAGTCGCTCATCCACGTCGAGGTGCGCTTCGACCAGGCCGAAGCGCAACTCAGCGCCCCGCCCACGCGGCCCAGCCGCCACTTCGCCGGCCTGCAGTGAGGCGCGCCGGTGCCCGCCTCAGCGGCTGAGCGCCCCGTCCAGCACCTCCAGCCAGTGCTTGACCGGCGTGGGGGTGCCCGACTGCAGGTGCACGATGCAGCCGATGTTGGCGCTGGTGATCACGGCCGCGTCCAGCGCACCGATGTGGCCCAGCTTGTCGTCGCGCAAGCGCTTGGCCATCTCGGGCTGCAGCAGGCTGTAGGCCCCACCGGCACCGCAGCACTGGTGGCTGTCGGTGCGGGCCACGCGCAGGTCAAACCCCAGGTCACGCAAACCTTGCTCGACCGGGCCTGGGCGGGCGGCACTGCCCAGCTGCTGCGCATGGCTCAGGCTGCACGGAGGGTGGTAGGCCACAGGCCCCAGGCTGGCCGGGTTCACGCCGGCGCGCTGCAGCTTGCGTTGCAACAGGGGCACCCAGGCGGGCAACAGCTCGCCGGGGTCACGCACCAGGGCGGCCACGCGGCGGGCTTTGTCGGCGTACACCGGGTCGTCGGCCAGCAAATGCCCATAGTCCTTGACCCAGGCACCGCAGCCCGAAGCGTTGACCACGATGGCCTCCACCGGCGTGGCGCCCTCGACATGCGGCCACCAGGCGTCGATGTTGCGGCGGGCGCGCACCTTGGCCCCGTCGACATCGCCCATGTGGCCCTGGATGGCGCCACAGCAGGTGCCACGCGGCACGTCCACGCGCACGCCCACGGCGTCCAGCACGCGGGCCGTGGCCACGTCGATGTGGGGGCGCAGGCCCGGCTGCACGCAGCCTTGCGGCATCAGCATGCGCCGCGTGTGCAGGCTCTTGACGGCGTCTGGCCAGGCGGGTGGCGCCAGGGGCGGGGCTTCGGGCACGCGCTCACGCAGCGTGGCGGGCAGCAGCGGCCGCATGGCCTGCCCCAGCTTGAGCAAAGGCGCAAACAGCGGCGACGGCATGAGCCAGCGCACGCCTGCGCGCAAGAGGCGCTGGCCCAGGGGACGCTGCACCTGCTCGTCCACCACGGCCTGCCCAGCGGCCAGCAGGGTGTGGTACTGCACGCCTGAAGGGCAGGTGCTTTCGCAATGCCGGCAGCCGATGCAGCGGTCCAGGTGCGCCTGGGTGGTCTGCGTGGGCGCCTGACCTTCGAACACCTGCTTCATCAGGTAGATGCGGCCACGCGGGCCGTCCAGCTCGTCGCCGGTCAAACGGTAGGTGGGGCAGGTGGCGTTGCAAAAGCCGCAGTGCACGCACTGGCGCAGCACCGCTTCGGCGGCCTGTCCGCGTGCGCTGCCTTGGTGGGCGGGGGCCAGGGTGGTCTGCATGGGTGGTTTACGGGTGGCTCAGCTGACGCTGGGTGTGCTGGGCAAGGTGTGCGTGGTGGATGCGGCGGCGCGCAGGCCCGCGCGGTCGGTGTCGAACACACCGAGGGGGTCGAATGCGCGCTGCACCGCTGCATGCAGGCGCAGGCTGCTGGCGGCCATGGGGCTGAGCGACCAGGCCTGGCCAGGCGCACGGTAAAAAGGCTGGGCCTGGCCGCCCACGCGCGCCATCAGCGCATGGATGGCGGCGGCGGGCGCGGGCGTGCACACCCAGCGCAAGGCCCCAAGCCATTCGGTGAGCTGCTCGCCATGCAGGGCCAACGGCGGCGTGGTGGGCGGCACCGACAAGCGCCACAGGGTGATGCCCTGCCCGCCCGACTGGTCCACGGCCTGGCGTGCCCGGGTGAAGAACTCGTCGCTGTGGTCGCGCACACCCAGCCAGAAGGCATCGGCCACAGGCGGGGTCAGCAACTCGCCTCGGCGTTCCTTGTAGAGGCCCTGCACGGCCTGCACCACGGCGGCGCGGGCACCGCTCAGTCGCAACACCAGCATGCCGTCCCACCAGGCCGAGGCATCGATGGGCAAAGGCTGTGCGGCCCAGCGGCTGACCTGCAGGAGCGCCTCTTCTTCACTGAGCTCGAAGCGCATGCTGGCGCTGACCACAGGCTGGGGCAGCACCTTGAGCGTCACGTCCACCAGCAGGCCCAGGGTGCCCAGGCTGCCGGCCATCAGGCGGGTGAGGTCAAAGCCGGCCACGTTTTTCATCACCGCGCCGCCAAAGCGCAGCAGCTGGCCCTGGCCGTTGATGACGGTGCAGCCCAGCAGGTGGTCGCGCACGGCGCCGCGTTGCGCCCGGGCAGGGCCGCTCAGGCCGCAGGCCACCATGCCGCCCACCGTGGCCTCGCCGCGCTGGCCGGGGGCAAAGCGGTAACGCGGCGGCTCGAAGGCCAGGGCCTGGCCCTGCTGCGCCAGCATGGCTTCCAGCTCGATCACCGGGGTGCCGGCGCGCACGCGCACCACCAGCTCGCTGGGCTCGTGCACCTCGACGCCCTGCCAGGTGCGGGTGTCCAGCTCGGTGGTGGCGTCGCCTGTCGCGGCCTGTCCCACGTTGCCCTTGCTGCCGCCACCGCAAGGACGCAGCTTGTGGCCTTGCGCGGCGGCCTGCCGCACCTGGTCCAACCAGGCCTGGAGGGGCTCGGGCAAGGTCGCAGGGGCCAACTCAGGTGGCGGACAATCGATGGCCGGTGGGTGCATGATGTGGCAAGCATACCGCCGCCGGCAGCACTGCCAGCCCACACTGCCAGCCAGCCCTTCAGCTCATCCCCTTGCCGACCATGCTCGTTGCCGCCTTGCAGATGGTGTCCACCCCCGACGTGGACGAGAACCTGGCCACCGCCTTGCGCCTCATCGCCGAAGCGGCGCAAGCCGGCGCCGAGCTGGTGGCCCTGCCCGAGTACTTCTGCCTGATGGGCCTGAAGGACACCGACAAGCTGGCGATCGCCGAGCCCCTGGCCGATGCCGACGCCCATGCAGACGGCCCTGGTTCAGCCACGCCGCTGCAAGACGCCCTGTCCAAGGCCGCGAGGCAACACGGCGTGTGGGTGGTTGCGGGCACGCTGCCCCTGCGCAGCCCGGAGCCTGGTCACGTGTTCAACAGCATGCTGGTGTTCGCCCCGCAAGGCCAGCGCGTGGCCCGCTACGACAAGATCCACCTGTTTTGTTTTGACGATGGCCAGCGACGCTATGACGAGGCCGCCACGCTCACCCCCGGCCACACGCCGCAGGCCTTCACGCTCACGGACCGGCAGGGTCAGACTTGGCGCGTGGGCCTGGGCGTCTGCTATGACCTGCGCTTCCCCGAGCTCTTCCGCCAGATGGGGGCCGAGCAGCCACTGGACCTCATCGTCTTGCCCGCCGCCTTCACCGACACCACGGGCAAGGCGCACTGGGAACTGTTGCTGCGCGCCCGCGCGGTTGAAAACCTCTGCCACGTGCTGGCGCCCGCGCAAGGCGGCCTGCATGCCAGCGGCCGGCGCACCTTCGGGCACAGCCTGGCCATCGGGCCCTGGGGCGAGGTGCTGGCCGTGCTGGCCGATGGTGAAGGCGTGGTGATGGCCGCCTTGAGCCGCGAACGGCAAGCCACCGTGCGCGCCCAGCTGCCCGCCTTGTCGCACCGGGTGCTGTGACCCGGCAGGCTTCAAAGCTTCAGTTGTAGCGGCTGTCTGCCCAGTCCGGGGCGGCGGCGATGGCTTCCGCCCGGCCCTGGGGGCTGCTCTCGTACAGGTCCAGCGCGTGGCCGCCGATGCCATCACGGAAGTGCTTGCGGTCGAACAGCTTGAGCTGCGCCTCCATGGGCAGGTCAGTGATGTTGAGCACGTTGCGCCGGATCAGGGCGTCGATCAAGTCCTCGATCACCCGCACCAGGCCGGCATCGAGGCTGGCGAACTGGCGCTGCTCGCGCTCTTCGCCCAGGAAGTGCAGGATGTCCGGGTGGGTGTGCGGCAGCCCTTCCGTGCCCGGCAGGGCTTCACGGTGCAGGCTGACGATCTGGCCGCGGGCATCGCGGATGGCGTAAATCATGGGGTGCCTCTCGACAACAAGCTGATGGCTTGTTCGTGATATCGGCAACGGGACTTCAGGGCTTGAGTGCGGATTTGCACCCGGTGCATCGCCCGAAAAAAAAGCCGCCAGGTGCGGGCACCCGACGGCTTCAAATGCGATCCATGCCCTGTGATCCGGCCGCAGCGGTGGTGCCCGATCGGCCTCACCCGCTGTGGCGTCAACCACGGGTTCATTGTGTGCGCCGCCACATGCGCATGGCGGCCTCAGGCTCGCAGGCAGGCGCCAGAAGCGGTAATTTGTGGGCTCAGGCCCGGGGCGTGATCGGGTTGAGGTGGTCCAGCACCGCGCGCTCGGTGTCACTCACCCCCGCCAGGGCCATCAGCTTGGCCCGGTGGATGACCTCGATGCGCCCATAAGACACGCGCAGCACGCCCTGGTCCTGCAGGTTTTGCAGGATCTGGTTGGTGGTCTGACGCGACAGCGACAGCATCATGCCCAGCTGGGCCTGGCTCAGCGGCAGCACACGGGGCGGCTCCGGCAAGGACGTGTCTTGCGAGGCGTGCACGGGCTGGGCGGTGGTGTGCGTCTGCACCAGCCACACCAGGCGGCGCAGCAGGCGATGCTCTGCAGACAACAGGGCCATGTCTTCCAGGCCGATGAAGGCCAGGCGCACACGCAAGGCCATCAGCATGCCCAACTCACGCCAGTGGGCCGGCTGCTGGGCCACCAGGTCCATCATCTCGGCCAGCGGCACGTGCAGCAGGCGGGCGTTGCCATCCACCACGGCGTTGTGGGTGCGGGGCAGCTGGTCAAAGAGGGCGATCTCGCCAAACCAGGCGGGCGCTTCGATGATGGAGAGGATGGCTTCCTTGCCGGCCTCGGTGACGCCCGAGATGCGCACCGTGCCGTCGAGCACGGCAAACATGCCGTCGGGCGGGTCACCGCGCATGAAGAGGTGCTCGCCGCTTTGAAGGCGGCGCACCGTGGCGCGCGACAGCAGGTCGGACTCAAAGGCAGGGGTGACCTGGGCAAACCAGGGGTCCCCACGCAGCTGCGCGAGCAACTCGGGGGTGATCCATTCGCGCATGGTCTGGCAGGCGTCAGCCCCGGGGCGTGATCCGCAAACGGATCAACGCAGGCCGGCGACGTAGTCGGCCAGCGCTTCGATTTCCTTGTCGCTCAGGTTGGCGGCGATGGCCGTCATCTGGGCGCTGTTGGTGCGCTCGCCCTGGCGGAAGCTCGTCAGCTGGGTTTTGACGTAGTCGCCATGCTGGCCACCCAGGCGGGGGAACTGGGCGGGGATGCCGGCGCCGTTGGGGCTGTGGCAGCCGGCGCAGGCAGGCACGGCCTTCTTGGCAATGCCACCGCGGTAGATGCGCTCACCCAGGGCGACCAGGTCCTTGTTCTTGGACGCGCCGTCCTTGGCCTTTTTGCTGCCATAGAAGGCGGCCACGTTGCGCATGTCTTCAGGCGACAGGGCGGCGGCCATGCCGTTCATGATGGCGTTCTTGCGCTTGCCTTCCTTGAACTCGGTCAGTTGCTTGACCAGGTATTCGGGGTGCTGGGCCTGCAAGATGGGGTACAGGGGCAGGCCACGCGAGCCGTCAAAGGTGTGGCAAGCGCCACACACGGTGGTGGCTTTGGCTTCACCAGCAGCCAGGTCAGGCTTGGCCGCCTTGGCTTCGGCAGCGCGGGCAAGGCCGGCCGTCAGAGACAAGGACAGGGCCACCGAGGCAAGGGCGATCAGGTTGGAAAAGCGCTTCATGGCGTTGGGGCTGGTGGGTGGATGTGGAAAAGCAATCGCGGGATTTTACAATGCCCCATGCCCGCCTCGAACTCGCACCGACCACAAGCGAAGGTCAAACCGTCCCGCCCTGCAACACCAGCCCCCGATCGCGAGCGCCATGCGCCGCGCAAAGTGGCGGTGCAGGAGTGGTCTCCCGAGGCCAAAGCCGCCATGGCCTGGGCCCATTCTGCGAGGTTCCTCACCACGGCAGCCAAGCTCAACCAGCTGCCGGTCTCGGAGTTGCCCGAAGTGGCCTTCGTGGGCCGCTCCAACGCCGGCAAGTCCACGGCCATCAACACCTTGGCGCAGCAGCGCCAGCTGGCCTACGCCTCCAAAACACCGGGGCGCACCCAGCACATCAACCTGTTTGAAGTGGGCCCGCGTGAGGCGCCCAACCAGGTCTGGGCCGACCTGCCAGGCTATGGTTACGCCGCCGTGGAACGCGCCGCCAAGCTGCGCTGGCAAGAGGTGATGGCCGAGTACCTGGCCGAACGCCGCAACCTGGGTGCCGTGGTGCAGATGGTGGATTCACGCCACGGTTTCACGGCTTTGGACAAGCAGTTGCTCGAATTCGTGTCGCCACGCGTGCGCTCGGGCGAGGTCAAACTGCTGGTTCTTTTGACCAAAGCCGACAAACTCAACCGCAAGGAGCAGGCCGAATCGCTGCGCAACGCGCAGGCCGTGCTGGGCGAGTTGGCCACAGAAGAAGCCGACATGGGCATCGCGCTGTTCTCGTCGCTGGCGCGCATGGGCCTGGACGACGCGGCGCTGAGCCTGCAAGGCTGGGTCGCCGAGCCCGAGTTTGCACAGGAACAGGCGCGCCTGGCGGCCGAATCCAAGGCCGCGGCAGAAGCGGCGGCGCTGGACCGGGGCTTCGATCCGGGCTGATCAGCCGCTGGTCAGGCGCTGGTCAGGCGTTGAAGGGCCTCGCGGTACTTGGCCGCGGTGTGTTCAATGACGTCTGGCGGCAAGGCCGGCGACGGTGCGGTCTTGTCCCAGGGCTGGCCGTTGACGGTGGCCTGCTCCAGCCAGTCGCGCAAGAACTGCTTGTCATAGCTGGGCGGGTTGGCGCCAGCCTGGAAGGCGGCCTCGTAGCCTTCGATGGGCCAGAAGCGCGAGGAGTCGGGCGTCAGCACCTCGTCCATCAGCGTCAGCGTGCCCTGCTCGTCCAGCCCAAACTCGAACTTGGTGTCCGCGATGATGATGCCCTTGCTCAGCGCGAAATCGGCGGCGCGCTGGTACAGCTGGATGGACACGTCACGCACCTTGTCGGCCAGCTCCAGGCCGATGATGTCGACCATCTTGTCGAACGAGATGTTCTCGTCGTGGTCGCCCACGTCGGCCTTGGTGGCGGGCGTGAAGATGGGCGCGGGCAGCTTGCTGGCGTTCTTCAGGCCAGCCGGCAGCTTCACGCCGCAGACCTCGCCGTTGTGCTGGTATTCCTTCCAGCCGCTGCCGGCCAGGTAGCCGCGCACCACGGCTTCGACTGGCAGGGGCTTGAGCTTCTTGACCAGCATGGCGCGGCCCTCGACCTGGGGCCGCTCTGGCGCAGACACGGCACTGACCGGGTCGTCGCCGGTGAGGTGGTTGGGCACCACGCCCTGGAGCAGGTCGAACCAGAAGAGGGCCATCTGCGTCAGCAAGGCGCCCTTGCCGGGGATGGGCTCGCCCATGATGACGTCAAAGGCGCTGATGCGGTCGGAGGCCACCATCAGGATGCGGTCGTTGCCCACGGCGTAGTTGTCGCGCACCTTGCCACGCGCCAGCAGCGGCAGGGATTGGAGGGCGGAGGTGTGCAGGGCGTTGCTCATGGTGGCGTGGGCAGGCAAAAAAATCGGGACGACAAACCGCGAAACGGCAGGCCGGTATTGTGCCTGCGTGGCCACGCCGGGCGGCAAGCACGCCCCACGCCGCGTGGCACGAACGGGCATCTTGGGTCAACATGGCGGCCATGCACACACAGACCCCTTTGACACGACGGGCTGCCCGATGGGCGGCGCACCGCTGGTTGGCCGTGACGATGCTGGCCGGCTGCGGCGGCTGGGGGCCGAGCTTCGCTGCCACCGAAACGGCCCCGCCCACACCGACACCCGCGCTGACCCTGCAGATCGATGGCCAGGGCGCCGTGGTCTCGGCCGATCACCTCTTGTGCAAGGGGCCGACCTGCAGCACCGCCATCGCCCAGGGCACGGTGGTGCAGCTCACGGCCACGCCCGCCAGCGGCTGGCGCTTTGCCGGCTGGAGCGGCGCCTGCAGCAGCCGGGTGCCCCAGTGCACGGTGAACATGGCCGGCGCGCTGTCGGCCAGCGCCCGGTTTGTGGCCGACTACGCCCCCGTGGGCTGCGCGGTGCCACCTGGCAAGGTGGGCGCCACGCCGGTGATCGCCGCCACCCACCCCAAGGTGCTGCTCGGCCATGCCCTGACCGTGAGCTGCCTCAAGGAGCAGATCAAATCGCGCGAAGAAACCTACCGGCGCTTCCGCGAGTTCGTGGACGCGGAGCTGGCCGGCGGGGTCGACCAGTTCAAGCAGTTCGGCTACCAGGACTGGTTTGCCGCCCTGGTCTGGCAGCTCACGGGCTACCCCGAATACCGCGACTTCGCCGTGGCCCGCATCGAGAAGTTCGTGCAGTCTGAAGAGGCGCGCATCGCCTCGGGCCAGGCCGCCGGCGTGGCCTTCGACAGTTACCTCTACGCGGGCAGCCGCCTGGGCAGCGTGGCGCTGGTCTACGACTGGTGCTTTGACAGCCTGAGCGCCACGCAAAGGGCCCGCTGGATCGCCTACATGAACCAGGGCGTCTACAACGTGTGGCACGAGAAGGACGCCAAGTGGGGCGGCAAGGCCTTCCCGTGGACGGGCTGGGCCAACACCGACCCCTACAACAACTACCACTACTCCTTCCTGCAGGCGACCATGCTGGTGGGCCTGGCCACGGCGGGCGACAACCCCCAGGCCGCCACCTGGCTGAAGGTGTTCAGAGACGACAAGATCGGCCAGTCCCTGGTGCCCGAGTTCAACCGCACGCTCTCCAGCGGCGGCTCGCTGGAGGGCACCAACTATGGCGTCGCCCTCAAAGACCTGTTCAAGGCCTACGGCTGGTGGGAGCGCTCCACTGGCGAACGCATCGCCGACCTCACGCCCCACACCCTGGGCAGCCTGGCCTGGGGCCTGCATCAGGTGGTGCCCACCACCGAGTCCCTGGTCAACCTGGGCGACCAGTCGCGGGACCACAACGCGCCCTTCTTCGACTACAACCGCGAGTTCCTGCTCAGCCTGATCGCGCTCTACCCGCGCGAGCGCCTGTCGGGCGCGGCCAAGCAGATGCTGCAGGCCTCCACCCTGCCGGCCATGGGCTATGGCATGGGGTCCGTCTGGGACTTCGTCTACAAGCCACCGGCGCTGCCTGAGGCCCGCCTGACGGACCTGTCCACCAGCTGGTATGGCGTGGGCACGGGCGACCTGTTCATGCGCGCCGCCTGGGCCGACCCGAGCTCCGCGTTCGCGTCCTTCAAGTGCGGCTGGCTGGTGGAAAGCCACCAGCACTACGACCAGGGCGCCTTCCAGATCTACCGCGGCGAGTGGCTGGCGCCCACGGCCACCCGCTTCACCCGCAACGGGCTGGGCCCCAGCATCGACACCAACAACATGGCCTGGTTCAAAGACCCGGCCACGGGCGAGCCCATCCAGCAGACCAACCGCAATGGCGACGCCAGCACCTGCCAGATGCTGGCCGTGGCCGAGCACCCGCTCTACACCTATGCCGCCGCCCGCATCACGCCGGTTTACCACGCCAACCCGTTGATCGCCGGGCAGGAGCGCGAGTTCGTGTTCATCAAGCCAGGCACCTTCGTGGTCTTCGACCGCATGGCCGCCAGCTCGGCCAAGGTGCAGCGCGTGTGGTCCGTGCACCTGGGCACCCCACCGACCGAGGTGGCCGGCGACCGCCTGACCTTTGTCGGTGAGCGCGGCAACCGCATGGACGTCTACCGCGTGGCGCCGTCCGGCTTGCAGTACAACGTGGCGCCGCAGCGCTTTGCCAGCTCCAACCTGGACGTCGGCCAGTACCCCAACGCCAGGCGCGTGGACGTGACCGACACCAGTGGCGGCACCAGCAGCATCTTCCTGCACGTGATCGCCACGGCCGCTGCGGGCGGCGCCACGTCGGTGCGCGCCGTGGCGGCCTCGCCGGCCACGGGCCAGACGGGGGTGCGCATCGAGCTGGCAGACGGGCGGGTGGCCACGCTGCGCTTCGCCAACGCCCAGCCAGGTGGCACCCTGGAGATCACGTCCGCCAGCGGCACGGTGGTGAGTTCAGGCGCCTTGCCCAACACCGTCACCCCGCCGCCCTTGTTCAAGCCCTGAGGCCAGGGGCAACCAGAGCTCGAAGCAGGCGCCCTGCCCCGGCGTGGGGGGCGCGTCGGCCAGGCTCAGCTCACCGCCCATGCGCTGCATCAGCCCGCGGCTGATCACCAGCCCCAAGCCCACGCCCTCCACCTGGCTGTGCTCGGCACCCAGGCGGTTGAAGGGCTCGAAGAGTTGCGCGCGCTGGGCCGCACTGAGTCCCGGCCCCTGGTCGCGCACCTGCACCTGCAAGCGCTCGCCCACGCGACTCAGCTGCACCTGCACCTCGCCATGCACAGGCCCGTACTTGATGGCGTTGCTCAGCAGGTTGAGCATCACCTGCTCCAGTCGCTGGGGGTCAGCCTGGGCTGGCACAGGGGCCTGGGCGCCGTCTGCCACATCGGCCACCAGCCGCACGCTGCGCCCCAGGGCCAGTGGTGCCACCAGGTCCATGGCCTTGCCCACCAGCGCCACCACGTCCACCTGCGCCAGCTGGATGCGGATGTCACCCGACTCGATGCGGGCGATGTCCAGCACCTCGTTGATGAGGCCCAGGAGGCTGTGGCCGGCCATGTGGATGTAGTCCAGCTTGTTGCGCTGGTCGGCGCGCAGGTTGCCGCTCTCGTGCATGCGCATCAGCTGCGCAAAGCCCAGGATGCCATTGAGCGGCGTGCGCAGCTCATGGCTCATGCGCGACAGGAAGGCGCTCTTGGCCTGGTTGGCACGCTCGGCGGCGACCTTGTCGCGCAGGCTGGCCTCCAGTTGCTTGCGCTCGGTGACGTCGGCCAGGTAGCCGTGCCACAGCAGGTCACCGTCGGCGTCGCGCCAGGGGGTGGCGTGCAGCTCCCGCCAGGCGTCTTCGCCACCCAGGCTCACGCGAAACTCGCTGCGCCAGGGGGCATCCTGGGCTGCGGCCTGGTGCAGTGCGGCCAGCAGGCCGGCACGGTCATCCGGGTGCACGGCCTGCCAGACGGGCCCGGCGTCGTGCTGAACCTGGTGCGGGTGCACGCCCAGCAGCGCCGACATGCTCTGGCTGGCGTAAGCAAACGCCATGGGGCCCTGTTTGGGTTGGCTGAGTTGAAACAGCATGCCGGGGGCTTCGTCGGCGGCGCGCTTGGCCATCAACAACTGGTATTCAAGCCGCCGGCGCTCCTGGATGCGCTGGAAGGTGCACACCACCACCGCCTGGCCGCCCTGCACCACGCGCCGGGCGCACATCAACGCGTCCATGCGCTCGCCGGACGCGTGCTGCAAGGTGACGGCCGCCTCTTCCACGTCGCGGCCCAGGCGCAGCACCGGGTAGACGTAGCTGTGGTACATCAGGCTGGCAGCGCGCGACAGGATGCGCTTGAGCGGCTGCCCCTGCAAATCAGCCGGCGTGCCCACGCCCAGCCAGCCCGCCAGGCAGGCGTTGAGGCCCAGGATCAGGCCCTCGTCATTGAGCTCGACCAGGCCGCAAGGCAGGTGGTCCCAGGCGTCCAGACCCTGGCTCAGCCTCACAGCGTGGCGCCACCCATCGTGAACGAAGGTGTGGCGGCGATCGGCGCCCACGTCGGCATGTCTTCATGCAGGCAGGCCAGCACCTCTTCGGGGTGGCTCAGGTGCGGACAGTGGCCGGTCGCTTTCAATTGCCACACTGCGGCATCGGGCATCTGGCCCTGCATGTAGCGGCCCACGACGTCGGGGGCCACAGCGTCGTCCGCGCACTGCAGGATCAGCGTGGGCACCGTCACCTGCGGCAGCTGTGCACGCAGGTCGCTGAGGAACACCTGTTTGGCGAAGTGGCGCACGATGGCCGGGTCGCCCTGGCAGATGCTGTGCGCCAGCTCTTCGCGCAGGTGGGGCTGGTCGTCGTTCTTCATGGCCACGGGGGCAAAGAAGCTGGCCCAGCCGATCATGTTGCGGTCCATCATCTCCAGCAGCTCCAGCACGTCTTCACGCTCGAAGCCACCGACGTAGTCCGGCGGGTCGTTCACGAAGCACGGGTTGGGCGCCAACATCACCAGGCGGTGAAAACACTCGGGCCGCGCGATGGCCGCCAGCATGCCGATGGAGCCGCTCACCGAATGCCCCACGAACACCACCGGGCCCGTGCCTTGGGCGTCGATGATGCTCAGCAGGTCGCGGGCGTGGTCTTGCAGGCCCTGGTAGCGGTCGGGCCGCCAGTGGCGGGTCTCGGAGCGGCCGCAACCCATGTAGTCAAACAGCAGCACCTGGTGGGTTTCGGCCAGGCTGGGCGTCACGAAGCGCCACATGCGCTGGTCGCAGCCAAAGCCGTGACCCAGCACCACCACCGGGTCTTCGGGGCGCTGACGCTGGCCCCAGGTGTGCACATTGAATCGCTTCAGCAGCTCACTGTCCATGCCACCACTCCCTTCTTGCAACCGGTGTGCAAGTCGTTTTCACGTGGTGCCCGGCAGTCGGCCCGGCACCTGAGTGGGAGCGGGTCAGCGCTCGGCGTTGATCACCCCCTGTGCCCCGTTTCTATCACATGGACATGGGGCTGCCAAGGCGACAAGCCTCAACCCTGGGCCCGGGCGGCGGCCATGGCCAGCGCCTGAGCCGCCTTGCGGTCCGTGGCGACTTTCTGGGCCGTGGGGCGCGCTTCGATCAGCTTGACGTAGGCCTTCCAGTCGATGCCGGCGGCGGCCACCAGGTCCTCGCCGCACACCACCTTGCTGGCCAGTGCGGCCAGCGGCAGGCTGACGTAGACGGCGCAATCGGCCAGGGTGAAAGCGTCGCCGGCCGCGTAGGGCGCGAAGGCAGCCAGCCGCTTGAAGGCGGCCAGCTTCTTGACCAGGTCCTCACGGACGCGCTCGATGAACTTTTCCGGCAGGGTGGCGCCGAAGAACGCCTGCGGGTAGAGCTGGCGGGCGCAGAGCTCGACGTGCACGTCCATGAAGGTGATGAGCTCGCGCAGCTTGGCGGCCTGCCAGGCATCGGCCGGCATCAGCGCGGGGGTGGGCCAGCGCGCTTCGATGTATTCGGCGATGGCCTGGCTCTCGCACAGGAAGCCGTGCTCGGTCTCGATCCAGGGCACCTTGCGCAGCGGCGAGCCCTGCTCGGCCACCGGGCCACCGCCCATGGGCACGGTGACCTCTTCAAAGTCCACGCCCTTTTCCAGCAAGATCAGCTTGACCTTGTTGTGGTAGTTGGACAGCGAAAAGCCGTAGAGCTTGATCATGCGGGGGTCTCCAGCGTGCGCACGCCACATCGGCGCCGGGCCATTCTAGGTGCGGCTCAGCCCCCGGCCGCTTGCAGCCTTTGCACGTGCTGCAGGTAGACCTCGCCCACGTCCACCGTGTCGGGCGTGAAGCCCATCAGCTGGCGGACGACATGGAAGTGGTTGAGCGGCAGGTCGTCGCGCACCACCTCGCCCAGGTGGCTGGCGCAGCGGCCCACCAGGCCATCGTTGTCGGCATCCTGCGTGAAGACATGGCCCGTGATGGCCATGACCTGATCAGCCAGGCTGTACCAGCGGCCCCAATGTCCCACGCCGGCATAGCTGTAGTAGCGCACGCCGTTGACCTCGTGGGCGCCCTCGCCGCAAGGGCTGTCGGGCACGCCTGCGGGGTAGCGCTGGTTGAAGGCCAGCGCACCCGGGGTGGACAAGGCCGCCACCGTGGCAGGCAGGTTGATGGGCCATTGCGTGCCGGCCATGGCGTTGACGCGCCCGCCTACAAAGGCGCCGAATGACATCACGGCCTGGGCCAACCAGGGGCGCTCGGTCTCGGCTTGCAAGAGCCAGTCGGCCACTTCAGAGCCCCGGTTGGGCCCGGCGATGGACGTCACCGAGGCGACCAGGTCAGGGCGTTTGGCGGCCACGTAGCGCGCCGCCATGCTGCCCTGGCTGTGCCCAATCAGGTGCACCTTGCCGCCGCCGTGCGCCCGCACGATGGCCTCGACTTGAGGCAAGAGCTGCTGGCCGCGCAATTCGGAGTCATTGAAGGCAGACATGGCCGGCGTGTAGACCTCCACGCCGTGCGCGCGCAGGCGCGGCACCAGGTCGTACCAGTAGGACATGCCGAACACCGACTCGAAACCCAACATGCCATGCACCAGCACGACGGGGTAACGGGTGTGGGTGTTGCCGTCCGGGGCCGATGCCGGACCTGCCGCAGGCGCGGCGTTGGCCAGGGCCTCGCCGCTGGCCGGGTGCAGCAACTCGGCCTGTTCGCTGTAGGCGCTCGCCCGCTGCACGCGCCAGGCCACCGTGGCCACGGCGATCAGCACGTACAAGAGCGGCAAGCCGACGATCAAGAGCAGGCTCAGCTTCAAGGCGCTCCGGGCGCGGCGCAAGGTCATGGACAGGGACACAAAAGGCGGTGAGCAAAGAAAAACCGGCGCCAGCCTCTCACGGCGGCGCCGGTTGGCACATCAGCCGATGCCCCCAGGCTGGCACGGGCCCACCCAGGTCATCGGGATGTCAATCGATCAGGCCAGAGATCAGGCCACCACCTGGGCCAACTTGCCGCTGGCGTACAGGCTGGCGATGTCGCTGAGCGAGATCGCCTTGATCTTGCTGGCCTGGCCTTCGCACCCGAACTCCAGGTAACGCTGCTTGCAGACCTGCTTGGCGGCTTCGCGGGCGGGCTTGAGCCATTCGCGGGCATCGAACTTGTCCGGGTTTTCGAACAGGAACTTGCGCACGGCGGCGGTCATCGCCAGGCGGATGTCGGTGTCGATGTTGATCTTGCGCACGCCAAATTTGATGGCTTCCTGAATTTCTTCCACGGGCACGCCGTAGGTTTCCTTCATCTTGCCGCCGTACTGGTTGATCAGGGCCAGCAGCTCTTGCGGCACGGAGCTGGAGCCGTGCATCACCAGGTGGGTGTTGGGGATGCGCTTGTGGATTTCCTTGACCCGCGAGATGGCCAGGATGTCGCCCGTGGGCTTGCGCGAGAACTTGTAGGCGCCGTGGCTGGTGCCGATGGCGATGGCCAGGGCGTCCAG